>NZ_JAQQPR010000017.1:0-157328 GCF_036688705.1 Duganella sp. S19_KUP01_CR8
ATTGCCCGTACGGCTTGTCCCTATAACCTTAGCAGGTTATGGTGAATAAGAAGTACGTTGTAACGTTCGTTGATACACAACTTCATTACCCCATTTACTTACTTCTCCAGATTCGGAGCGCCGCTGAAAGCGTCGCTCGTACAAGTCAATGCCTGATGACCATAGCAAGTTGGTCCCACCCCTTCCCATCCCGAACAGGACCGTGAAACAACTCTGCGCCGATGATAGTGCTGCAACCAGTGTGAAAGTAGGTTATCGTCAGGCTAGTTATATAGAAGAACCCCACCAAGTGATCTTGGTGGGGTTTTTCGCATTTTTCGTCTCAACGACCGCATCGCTCGCTGCACGTTGACGCTACGCGACGGTCAGCATGAAGCTACCTTTACGGAGCGTGAGCATGTGCTAATCCCGCCAGTGAATTGGTGGGGTTTTTTACCTTTGTGCATTAGAATGGCTTGCATCCAGGAGACGCAGCCCTATGCCAGGTTCCGCAACACGTTCCATACTTCTATGTGGCCTGCTCTTGCTGGCGCTGACGCCTATTGCGCGCGCCGCGCCGCTCAGCCTGCGGTTCGAACACCTCGGCATTGAACAGGGACTGACCCAGGAATCCGTCACTGCGGTATTGCAGGACCGTCACGGCTACATGTGGCTGGGCACGCAGGCCGGACTGAACCGCCACGACGGCTACCGCACCACCGCCTTCAAGAACGACCCGGCCAATACCCACAGCCTGCTCGACAACTACATCCATGCGCTGTACGAAGACGGCAACGGCACCATCTGGATCGGCAGCAAAGGCGGGCTGGACCGCTACGATCCAGCCACCCAATCGTTTGTCCACCAACTCAGCAAGAGCGGCCTGACCGTCCTGAGCATCGTCGGCGATGGCGCGCAGGGACTGTGGCTGTCCACCAGCGAAGGCCTGCAGCATCTGGACATCGCCAGCGGCCAGGTGCAGACGCTGCGCCACGCGGCCGCCGATGCAGATAGCCTGGGCGATGACCGCATCGGCCCACTGGCGCGCGACTCGTTCGGCAACCTGTGGGTGGGCACGGCCAGCGGCCTGGAAATGTTGAAGGCCGGCGGCCGCAAGTTCAAGCACTGGTCTGCGCGCGATGGCGCCGCGCCGTCCAGCAATATTCTGTCGTTGTCGATCGGCGCCGATGGGGTGCTGTGGGCCGGCACCATGCAGGGCTTGCAGGCATGGCGCCTGGCCAGCGACGGCGCCGAGCGCATGCCGCTGGCGGCGGCCGATGATTTGCACGAGCTGCGCATCACCGCGCTGTTGCACGACAGCGAAGGCGTGCTGTGGGCCGGCAGTTATAGCGACGGCTTGAAACGGCGCGATCCGGTCACGCGCCATTTCTACACCTACCGCCACAACAGCCAGGACCGCCACGGCGTCGGCGACAACCAGATCAGCGCGCTGTACCAGGACCGCACCGGCACGCTGTGGGTGGGCAACTGGTACACCGGCCTGGACTGGGTGGACCTGACCAGCGGCGGCTTCGAACGCTACACCGAATACCCCGGCGTGATGCCCAGCATCAGCAACAACAAGGTGCGCGTGATCAGCGGCGCCGGACCCAACAAGATCTGGCTGGGCACCGGCAACGGCCTGACCCTGCTCGATACCGCCAAGGGCGAAACCGAGGTCTGGCACCATAGCGACCGCGATCCGGCCAGCTTGCCGGGCGATCAGATCCAGGCGCTGCAGACCGACCGCCGCGGCCGCCTGTGGGTGGGCAGCATCACCGGACTGGCCTGGCGCGATGCGGCCGGCGGCCCGTTCACGCGGGTCGCGCTGGATGCCGATCCTGCGGCGGCGACGATACAGCGCATCGTGGTCGACCGTGGCGGCGTCATCTGGGTGGCTTCGCGCGCCGGCTTGCACCGCGTTGATCCGCAAACCAGCGCGGTCACCACCTGGCGCCACGACGCCGCCGACCCGAACAGCCTGGACGGCCGCATCTATTCGCTGATGGAGGACAGCCACGGCGTGCTGTGGGTGGGCACGGAAAACGGCCTCGACCGTTTCGACCGCGCCAGCGGCACCTTCCGCCACTATCGCCACGAGCCCGGCAAGGCGGACAGTCTCAGCCACAAGCGCGTGCACTACACCTACGAAGACGACAAGGGCCGCCTGTGGATAGGCACGGCGGCCGGCTTGTGCCGCGCCGAGCAGGGCGCCGACGGCGAGCTGCATTTCCGCTTCTACCCGACCAGCAGCGGCCGCGCGCCGGACCCGGTCGGCGCCATCCTCGGCGACGACCACGGCCGCTTGTGGATCAGCAGCACGTCCGGCCTGGCGATGCTCAATCCCGACACCGGCGTGTTCAAGGAATACACCTCGCGCGACGGCCTGATCGACGGCTCCTACTTCATCGGCTCGGGCTACAAGGCGGCCGACGGCACGCTGTTCTTTGGCGGCCTGTCCGGCGTGACGGCGTTCCAGCCGTCGCGCATCCATGACAACCCGCATGCGCCGCCGGTGTCGATTACCGATTTCTCCATTTTCAACCAGTCCATCCTGACCGGCCAGGCGCGCAGCGACGTGCTGGAGAAGGGGCCGATCTACGAAGCCAAGACGCTCAGGCTGGGCTACCGCGACGCGGTATTTTCGTTCGAGTTCGCCGGCCTGCATTACGCCGATCCGCAGCGCAACCGCTTCGCCTACCAGCTGGAAGGCTTCGATCCGCAATGGGTGACGGCCGACGCCGGCAAGCGCTTCGCCACCTACACCAATCTGGACGCCGGCCGCTACGTGTTCCGCGTCAAGGCCGCCAACAAAGACGGGGTCTGGAGCAGCGAGCCGGTGGCGATGGAAGTGATCATCGCGCCGCCGCTGTGGAAGACCTGGTGGTTCCGCCTGCTGCTGCTGAGCCTGGTGTTGGGCGGCGTCTACCTGTTGTTCCGCATCCGCATCCGCATGCTGGTGAACCAGAAGCATGAGCTGGAGGCGGAAGTGGGCAACCGCACGCGCGAGCTGGTGCAGCAGAAGGAATCGATCGAGCGGCAAAAGCGCGAGGTGGAGCACCAGAAGGAAAGCGTGGAGCTGGCGCACCGGAACATCTCGTTGCTGTCCGATATCGGCCGCCGCATCACGGCCAACCTGGACAGCGAAGCCATCATGTCGATGCTGTACCAGCAGGTGCATGCGCTGATGGACGCCAGCGTGTTCGGCATCGGCATCTACCGGCCCAAGGAGGAAGTGATCGAGTATCCTTTCGCGATGGAGAAGGGCAAGCGCTACACGCCCTACACCCGCAGCATGCGCGAGCCCAACCAGCTGGCGGTGTGGTGCATCACGCACGCGCAGGAAGTGTTCATCAACGACCTGGAGCATGAGTACCAGCGCTACATCGATCACCTGCAGCTGGTCTCCGGCGCCGACGACATGGGCACGCTGGAGGACGGCTCGCTGCCGACCGAGCCGCGTTCGCTGATCTATGTGCCGATCTCGGTGGCCGGCCAGGTGCGCGGCGTGATCACGGTGCACAGCTACCACGCCGACGCCTACCAGCGCATCGATCTCGACATGCTGACCACGCTGGCCTCCTACGTGGCGGTGGCGTTCGCCAACGCCGATTCCTACCGCAAGCTGCAGGACACGCAGCAGCAATTGGTGGAGCGCGAGAAATTGGCGGCACTGGGGGCGCTGGTGGCGGGTGTCGCGCACGAGCTGAACACGCCGATCGGCAACAGCCTGGTGATCGCCAGCACGCTGGAGGACAAGACGGCGGAGATCGACCTGCGCCAGACCCAGAACATCTTGCGCCGTTCGGACCTGAGCAGCTTCATCGAGTCAGCGCGCGAAGCGTCGCTGCTGCTGATGCGCAGCCTGCGCAACGCGGCGGAATTGGTGAACAGTTTCAAGCAGGTGGCGGTGGACCAGGCCAGCGCCAAGCGGCGCCACTTCAATCTGCACCAGGCCAGCCAGGAAATCGTGACGACGATGAAGAACCAGATCCGCAAGGCCGGCCATCAGGTGGAGTTGGAAATGCCGGACGATATACAGATGGACAGCTTCCCCGGCCCTTACGGCCAGGTCATCATCAACCTGATCAACAACGCGCTGCTGCATGCGTTTGAGGGACGCAGCGGTGGCGTCATCAAGCTGTGGGCGGTGCGGCTGGGGCCGGACCAGGTGCGCATCGTGTTCCAGGATGACGGCAAGGGCATCCAGCTGGAACACCAGGCGCGCATCTTCGATCCCTTCTTCACCACCAAGCTGGGACAGGGCGGCAACGGCCTGGGGCTGAGCATCACCTACAACATCGTCACCTCGCTGCTTGACGGCACCATCCGGGTCGACAGCGCGCTCGATGTGGGCACGCGTTTTACGCTGGATCTGCCGCTCAAGGCGACGCTGTTGGGCGACTAGCCGGCGGGGCTCAGATGCCCCAGATGATGCTCTCGTTTTCCTGCTTGGCCGAGCGCAGCATTTCCAGCAGCGGGAAGGCGCGGGCGGCAAAACCGACCCGTTGCATCACCGCGTGTTCCGTCGATTCGCCGTCTTCCTGCTCATGGGTGTGGATGTCGTGTTCGACGTCCGTTTCCGGATGCAATTTGCTCGCAGCAACTTCACCTTCGAGCAGGGACAGGGCGTGGGCCGCTTCCTCCGCCGTGATCACGCCGCGCGTAGGATTCTTGTGCAGCAAGTCCAAGATGCGCTGGGCATGTTCCTGGTACATCAGAACTTCTGGACTGGACTTCGATTTGAAGGAAATTAACATAGCGTGCTTTCTTAATCTTGTAGTTGGAACGATAGCACGGTGCACCGTTTCTTGCTGTAGCAGTCACCGTATTCCAGACATCAGGCCTGACGGTCACTATACAAGAGGCAAGCCCATCTGTATGAGCGCTAGCGCACATCAGATTAAGCATTTCCTAAGCCAGCGCCTATGTTTCAGTTCAGTTTGAAGGAGCTGAGGTAGGTTTCGACCTGGTCCTGCACGATATGCTTGTCGCGGCCCATGACGATGACCTGGTAGATCCGCTTGTCCCTGGCGATGAAGTGGCCGATCAGGCGCATCGTTTCGCCATTCCGGCTGCCCTTGGCCTCGACATCGAGCGTGGCCTGTTTGCCGTCGCCCGATGATTTGGCGCTGGTGACGGTGGCGCCGATATTGTTGACCAGCGCGGTCTTCATGGCCTCGATCGCGGCCGGGCCCTGGGCCGCATCCGGCAGCTGGGCGCTGCCGACGGCGAAGATGACGCCGTCCACTTCGGCCGCCGTCATGGTCATGTTCACCGACAGGGTATCGAGCTGGATGCTGCGGGTCTGGCTGGCAGGCTTGCCGGGGAAGAGCACGGCGTAGGGCGCGTCATTGCTGCGGTAGTCGCGCCAATCGTATTGCGGGCTGCAGGCCGACAGGGCGGCCGCCAGCAGCAGCGCCAGGGAGATTTTTTTCATCAGGATTTGGCTTTCTTTTTACGTTGCTCTTCCTGCTGCTTCCAGTCGTCGATATGGACTTGCTGGCGTAGCACGCGGGAGTTCGGATCGATGGTGTACAGCGCTTGCGGCGGCAGCGTCAGCTCGCCTTTGCCGTCGGTCATGACCAGTGTTTCGATGCGGCCGTTGACGCGCACTTCGAGCGGCATCGGGAAGGCGCCGCCATCCTTCAGCTTCCAGCTCAGCTTGAGCTGATTGCCGCTGCGCTCCTCGACCAGCTCCGGCAGCGCCGCGTGGTACAGGTAGGCGTCGAAGAACCAGCCCAGGTCGCGGCCGCTGGCCTCGTTGGCGATGGCGATGAATTCCCTGGTGCTGCTGTAGCGCGGCGTGAAGTTGCCCGGCTTGGGCGTCTCGGTGCCGTAGACCATGCGGCGCGTGGCGCGGAAGAAGGCGTCGTCGCCGATCAGGTTGCGCAGCGTGTGCAGGATCAGCGAACCCTTGGTGTAGATATCGTTGCCGGGGCCGCCTCGCTTGTCTTCGTAGACATCTTCGATGCGCTTCGATTTTCCGCTGACCACGGGCACCTTGTTGAGCAGCGACTTGCGCTGGGTGAACAGCTCGGCCTGAAATTCCCTTTCGCCGCGCAGGTGCTCCAGGTACAGCGGTTGCATATAGCTGCCGAAGCCTTCGTGCAGCCACATATCGTCCCAGTCGGCGTTGGTCATCTGGTTGCCGAACCATTCGTGCGACAGCTCGTGGTGCAGCAGCCAGTCGTAGCCCAGCGGCGACTTGGTGTAGCCGTTGCCGTAGGCGTTGATGGTCTGGTGCTCCATGCCCAGGTGCGGGGTTTCAACCACGCCCATCTTCTCGTCGCCAAACGGATAGGGGCCGATGCGGGCCTCGAAGAAATCCAGCATCGGTCCGAATTCGGCGAACAGGCCCTGGGCCTGCTTGTCGTGGCCCTTCAGGTACCACATGCGCAGCGGGATCTTGTTGCCGTAGCGGCTGTCGTATTCGCCGGACAGCACCTCGTAGGGGCCGATGTTGAGGGCGACGCCGTAGGTGCTGGGATTCTTGGCGCGCCAGTGGTAGGTGCGCCAGCCATCCTTCTCGTCCATGCCGAGCGCGACGCCGTTGCCGGCCACCACCAGCGGCGACGGCACGCTGATATGCAGCTCGATCAATTTCGGCTTGCCTTGCGGATGGTCGATGCAGGGCCAGAACAGGTCGCAGCCTTCGCCTTCGACCGTTGTGGTAATCCACGGCTGGCCGTCTTCGGTCTTGCTCCACATGAAGGCGCCGTCCCACGGCGCGTGCGAGGCCACGTGCGGCACGCCGTGGTAGCGGATGCGCACGGTCGTGCGGGCGCCGGCCGCCAGCGGCGTCGGCAGGGTCAGGTAGAGGCGGCCGTCCGGATTGCTGATCGCCGACGGCGCCAGTTGCACGCCGTCCACGCTGGCGAAATCGATGGGCAGGTTGCGGTCCAGTTCGACCGCGATGCGGGTCAGTGGCGCGCTGGCCAGGAAGGTCAGCGCGGCGTCGCCGTTGATGCTGCGGGTGGCGGGATCGACGCGCAGCGCCAGGTCGGCCTGTTCGAACGTGACGGCCAGTTGCTCCGGCGCGCGCGGGCTGCCGGAGTTGGCGGTGAAGTCGGTCAGCGGCAGCTGGGTGGTGGCGCAACCGGCCAGCAGCGCGCTGGCGGCGAGGTAGAGGGGCAGGCGTGTCATCGAATTCCCGTTGAATATTCGTTGTGCAACATAGTAGCAAGAATAACGACGGTAAATGTAACGCATCCTGGGTATCCCCCTGCAATCACAGCATCAGGCGGTGACGATATTCAGCGTCACGTCGATGTTGCCTTTGGTGGCCTTGGAGTAGGGGCACATGGCATCGGCGCCGTGGGCGATTTTGATGGCCAGCTCGCGGTCGACGCCGGGCACGATCAAGGTCAGACGCGCCTGCAGGAAGTACTCGTTGCCGCCCATGCCCAGGTCGACTTCGATTTCCACCGCGGTATCCGCCGGCAGCACCACATTCAATTGTTTGGCGACGATGCCGACGGCGCCGCTATAGCAAGCCGACCAGGCGCCGGCGAACAGTTGTTCGGCGGTGGGGTGGGCTACGACGGCGTCGAACTGGTAGGTGCGAGCGGCGGGATTGCCTGGTGAAGTCAGGTGGAGGTTCAGTTTGCCTTCGTGATTGCCGGAAAAGATGGCGGAGTCGGCGCCGGTGGTGTGGGTCTTGCCGGTGACGAGAACTTGGGTGATTTTGCTCATGATTAGATCCTGGTGATTGTGTGGGTAAAGTGTAATCGCATCCGTTTAAATCGCATCCGATGTATCTAGTATAGGCGTATCTGTGGCAATGTAAAGCGCATGCGATTGAATAGTGCGATATTTCATCGATAGTGCTGCGGCGATAGATAAAAACAAATGCATTTAGCGGTCGCGCAGCGCCCGCCGGTACTGGACCGCTTCCTGGACGTGCCGTTCGAGGATGCGCTCGCTGCCGTCCAGGTCGGCGATGGTGCGGGCCACGCGCAGGATGCGGTGGTAGGCCCGGCCGGACCAGTGGAAGCATTCCATGCTCTGTTTCAGGCTTGCCTTGCCGGGGCGGTCGAGTTTGCAGTGTTGGTCGATCTCGCGCGTGCTCAGGTACTGGTTGCGCTTGCCCTGGCGCTGCAGCTGGCGATTGGTGGCCGCCTGCACGCGGGCGGCGATCACGCGCGACGGTTCGCCGTTGGCGTCCGTCGCCAGAATGTCGGGATGGACCGCCCCCACTTCCATCTGGATGTCGATGCGGTCCAGCAGCGGCCCGGAGACGCGGCCCTGGTAGCGCTGGATAAGGTCCGGCGTACAGCGGCAGATGCCGCTGATGTGGCCGTCGTAGCCGCAAGGGCAGGGGTTCATCGCGGCGATCAGCTGGAAGTGGGCGGGGAAGTCGGCCTGCCGGGCGGCGCGCGAAATGGTGATGCGGCCCGACTCCAGCGGCTCGCGCAAGACATCCAGTACGCTGCGCGCGAACTCGGGTAATTCATCAAGAAACAGCACGCCCCGGTGCGCCAGCGAAATCTCGCCCGGCCTCGGCACGCTGCCGCCGCCGACCAGCGCCACGCCGGATGAGGTGTGGTGCGGCGAGCGGAATGGACGGCGCTTCCATTGCTCGATGTGGAAGGCGCCCGTCAGCGATTGCACGGCGGCCGCTTCCAATGCTTCCTCGTCCGTCATCTCCGGCAGCAGGCCGGGGAAGCGCACCGCCAGCATGGTCTTGCCGGCGCCTGGCGGACCGACCAGCAAAACCGAGTGATTGCCTGCGGCCGCCACCTCCAGCGCCCGCTTGGCGAACACCTGTCCTTTGACGTCGGCAAAGTCGGGATACTCCAGCGGCGCCACCAGCGGCGCCGAGTCATGGCGCGACAGCATGGCCTCGACCGACTTGGCCGCGAAATGGCTGCACACCTGCAGCAGCGATTGCGCCGGGTAGATGGCGGCGTTGCCGACCAGTGCGGCCTCGTCGGCATTGGCCAGCGGCAGGATGAAGGCCAGCGTGCCGCCGTCGCGGCGCGTCGCCAGCGACATTGCCAGCGCGCCGCGTATCGGCCGCAACTCGCCGGACAGCGACAGCTCGCCGGCGAACTCGTATTGATGCAGGCGGGAGGCGGGGATCTGTTTGGACGCCGCCAGGATGCCCAGCGCGATCGGCAAATCGAATCTGCCGGACTCTTTTGGTAAATCAGCGGGCGCCAGGTTGACGGTGATGCGTTGTGCGGGAAATTCAAAGCCGCCGTTCTGGATGGCGGCGCGGACGCGGTCCTTGGCTTCCTTGACCTCGGTGTCGGCCAGGCCGACGATGGTGAAGGCCGGCAAGCCGTTGGCCAGATGCACTTCGACGCTGACCTCCTGCGCCTCCATGCCCGCCAGGGCGCGGCTTTTGAGTACGGCTAGGCTCATGGATACACGGACGACCAGTGGGATACCAGCCGCCAGCGTAGCCCAGGCCCGCTGTGGTGCTTTGCGCTAGCCCAAACGGGCGCGGCGCGGACCTGCTTTATTGGCCGGCTTTGGTTTCCAGTTCCGCCAGGCGCGCTTCCAGCGCTTCCAGCTTGGCGCGGGTCTTGGCCAGGACTTGAGCCTGGACATCAAATTCCTCGCGCGTCACCAGGTCCAGCTTGGCAAAACCCTGGGTCATCATCGACTTCACATTCTTCTCGATGTCCTTTGCTGGTGAGTTTTCGATGGCCTGATTGATCTTGCTTTGCAAGTCGTTGAAAAAAGTGTTCATATCCATAATATTCCTTGATCTCGCCAGCAATGCACTGCACCATTGCAGTGCACTCCAGCCTTAATGTGGTGCGAAAATCGGCAAAATCACCGCCGCACCCATCCCATTCTCACATTCTTTCAAATGCGGTCCCGTTGCCCTAGTTGATACGGCAGCTATCACCTCGGCAACATTAGCTGGCACGCATTCTGCTACAGAAGCTATGAACGCATACACCGCTTCGTCATAAACAGGATTTTAAACCGCAACTGCTAAATAAGTTCAACTACACAAGGAAAACAACTATGAAAAGCTTGAGCAAGAACTTCACCCTGATCGCAGCGTTGACTTTAGCATTCGCCTCCATGAGCGCCGGTATGGCGCGCGCCGAAGACGCGGCACCCGCGGCGGAAGCGAAACCGGACAATGAAGTCAGCTTCAATGCGGCCATTGTCAGCGACTACCGTTACCGCGGTGTATCGCAAACCCGTCTGAAACCTGCATTGCAGGGCGGCGCGGACTACACCAACAACCCAACCGGCTTTTATGCCGGTACCTGGCTGTCCACCATCAAGTGGACCAAGGACGCCGGCGGCGACGGCGATGTCGAATGGGATCTGTACGCAGGCAAACGCGGCGAGATCGTCAAGGATGTGACCTATGACGTCGGCGGCCTGTACTACTTCTACCCATCGAATGGCCTGCACCCTAGCGCCAACACCTTCGAATTGTACGGCCAGATCGGCTACGGCCCGGTCACGCTGAAATACTCGCAATCGACGACCAACCTGTTCGGCTTCGCAGACAGCAAGAACAGCGGCTACCTCGACGCATCCGGCAACTTCGAACTGACCGACGGCTATGTGCTGAACGTGCACGCCGGCCACCAGAACGTCAAGCACAACGGCGCCTCCAGCTACACCGACTACAAGCTGGGCGTGACCAAAGATTTCGGCGTAGTGACGGTGGCATTGGCGGCGGTCTATGCCGACACGAAAGCCTACGTCGGACCGGATGGGAAGAACCTGGCTAAAACCGGGGCTGTCCTGACCATTTCCAAAACCTTCTAAGCGAGGCCAGCATGAAAATGATTACCGCCATTATCAAGCCGTTCAAGCTCGACGAGGTCCGCGAGGCCCTGTCGGCGATCAACGTGCAAGGCATCACCGTGACCGAGGTCAAAGGCTTCGGTCGCCAGAAAGGCCACACCGAGCTGTACCGCGGTGCGGAATACGTGGTGGACTTCCTGCCCAAGACCAAGATCGAAGCGGCGGTGGACGATTCCATCGTCGAGCAAGCGATAGAAGCGATCGAAGGCGCTGCCCGCACCGGCAAAATCGGCGACGGCAAAATCTTCGTGTACAACCTGGAACAAGTCATACGCATTCGTACCGGCGAAACCGGCAACGAAGCTCTTTAAGGGGAAGCTTGATGAAGAAAACTATAACAACATTGCTGGCTGGGGTATCCATCCTGTTCGCGCTGTCCGCGCCGGTGCACGCCGAGGATGCCAAACCGGCTGCTTCGGCCCCGGTCGCCTCCGCTGTAGCACCTGCCGCGTCGGCGCCTGAAGCGGCACCTGTTGCCGCCGCGCCAGCCGCTGCCCCGGCCGCCGCCGCGCCGGCGGAAGCCGCTCCGGCCGCCCCGGCCGCCGCCCCTGTACCGAATAAAGGCGATACCGCCTGGATGATGGTCTCGACCATCCTGGTCATCATGATGTCGATTCCCGGCCTGGCGCTGTTCTACGGCGGCCTGGTCCGTTCCAAGAACATGCTGTCCATCCTGCTGCAGGTGTTCACCATCTTCGCGCTGATCATCGTGCTGTGGTGCGTGTACGGCTACTCGCTGGCCTTCACCGAAGGCAACGCCTTCGTCGGCAAATTCGACCGCCTGTTCCTGAACGGTATCTGGGATCCGGCCAAGGCCACTTTCTCCACCGCCGCCACCTTCAGCAAAGGCGTGGTCATTCCGGAGTTCGTGTACGTGGTGTTCCAGGCGACCTTCGCCGCCATCACCTGCGGCCTGATCGTCGGTTCCTTCGCCGAACGCGCCAAGTTCACCGCCGTACTGGCCTTCATCGTGCTGTGGTTCACCTTCGCTTACCTGCCGATCGCCCACATGGTCTGGTTCTGGACCGGCCCTGACGCGATCAAGGATGCCGCAACGCTGGCGACCGAAACCGCCAAGGCCGGCTTCCTGTGGCAAAAAGGCGCACTGGACTTCGCCGGCGGCACCGTGGTGCACATCAACGCCGCTGTTGCCGGCCTGGTGGGCGCTTACATGATGGGCAAACGCGTCGGCTACGGCCGCGAATCCATGGCGCCGCACTCGCTGACCATGACCATGATCGGCGCTTCGCTGCTGTGGGTCGGCTGGTTCGGTTTCAATGCCGGTTCGGCACTGGAAGCGGGCGACGTCGCCGCACTGGCCTTCGTCAACACGCTGCTGGCTACCGCCGCCGCCACCATGTCCTGGCTGCTGGGCGAGTGGATCGTCAAAGGCAAGCCTTCGATGCTGGGTGCCGCTTCGGGCGCCGTTGCCGGCCTGGTGGCCATCACCCCGGCGTGCGGCTACGTCGGTCCGATGGGCGCGCTGATCATGGGCCTGCTGGCCGGTGTCATCTGCCTGTGGGGCGTGAACGGCCTGAAACGCCTGCTGGGCGCCGACGACTCGCTGGACGTGTTCGGCGTGCACGGCGTCGGCGGTATCCTGGGCGCGCTGCTGACCGGCGTGTTCGCTTCGCCATCGCTGGGCGGCCAGGGCATCTTCGACTACGTCACCAACAAGATGTCGGCTGATCCATACTCGATCGTCAGCCAAGTGACGATTCAGGGCACCGCCATCGGCACCACCGTCCTGTGGTCGGCCGTGGTTTCGCTGATCGCTTACAAACTGGTCGACGTGGTCATCGGTCTGCGCGTGCCGGAAGAAGAAGAGCGCGAAGGCCTGGACATCACCAGCCATGGCGAGTCGGCCTACCATGCATAATCGATAATGTTGTATGGACCCGCCACGGCGGGCTCATCGAAAAGCGCCTCCAAAAGAGGCGCTTTTTTTATTTCCCGCCTTTAAAATAGGGTTTTCGCCCCGATTTGGGGTATCTGCACGGTAATATCTGATGTTCTGCGTGCCTGGAGGGTCGTCCTCCCGCATCATTTAAGGAAGTAATCATGGTTCCCCATCTTGTCACGGCCCTGACCGGACCGCTGCTCGACCTCGAAGAAAAGATCCTGGCGGCAACGCCGGCCATTGAGCGCTGGTTCCGCCTGGAGTGGCAGGAGCACACGCCGCCGTTCTATTGCTCGGTCGATATGCGCAATGCCGGCTACAAGCTGGCGCCGGTCGACACCAATCTGTTCCCCGGCGGCTTCAACCATCTGGCGACGGAAATGCTGCCGCTGTCGGTGCAGGCCGCCATGGCCGCCATCGACAAATACTGCCCGGACGCCCGCAACCTGCTGCTGATCCCGGAAGTGACCCAGCGCCATCCGACCTACTGGCAGAACGTCGCGCGGCTGATGCAGATCTTCCGCCAGACCGGCCTGCACGTGCGCCTGGGTTCGCTGTCGCCGGAAATCACCCAGCCGACCCCGCTGGCCCTGCCCGACGGCAATATGCTGGTGGTCGAGCCGCTGGTGCGTTCGGCCAACGGCCGCCGCCTGGGCCTGAAGGATTTCGACCCGTGCACGATCTTGCTGAACAACGACCTGTCGGCCGGCATTCCTGACATTTTGCAGAACATCCACGAGCAAAGCCTGCTGCCACCGCTGCATGCCGGCTGGGCCGTGCGCCGCAAGGGCAACCACATGAACGCCTACGACGAGGTGGTCAAGAAGTTCGGCAAGTTGATCGGCGTCGATCCGTGGATGCTGAATCCGTTCCACGCCAAGTGCGACGCCGTCAATTTCCGCACCGGCGAGGGCTACGACTGCCTGGCCGCCAATATCGACGCGCTCCTGTCCAAGATCAAGAAGAAGTACAAGGAATACGGCATCAAGGACCAGAAGCCGTTCGTGATCGTCAAGCCGGACGCCGGGACCTACGGCACCAGCATCCTGACGATCAAGGATTCCAGCGAAATCAAGGACTTGAGCCAGGCCCAGCGCGACAAGATGATCGTCATCAAGGATGGCAAGGAAGTGACCGACTTCATCATCCAGGAAGGCGTGCCGACCTTCGAGAGCATCAAGGACGCCGTGGCCGAGCCGGTGGTCTACATGATCGACCGCTACGTGGTGGGCGGTTTCTACCGCGTGCACGCGGAAAAGGGCATCGACCAGAACCTCAACGCGCCCGGTTCGCAGTACGTGCCGCTGGCGTTCGCCCAGCAGCACGCGGTGCCGGACCTGAAGGCCAAGCCGGGCACGGCGGCGCCCAACCGTTTCTACGTCTACGGCGTGGTGGCGCGGCTGGCCTTGCTGGCGGCGTCGCTGGAAATGGAACGCACCGATCCCAACCCGGAAGTCTATTGACGTCGTTCCCGCGCAGGCGGGAATCCATAGAACGCGACTGTGGACGCTCAGCATGGGTTCCCGCCTGCGCGGGAACGACGAGGGCGGGCTCGGCCGGTGCCTAAGGCGAATCTCGGCTAAAATCAGGCATTACCCAGAATGGATGCGCCCATGAAAATAGCTTTCCTCGCCGATCCCTTGGCCAGTTTTAAAACCTACAAGGATTCGACCTACGCCATGATGGTGGAAGCGGCCAAACGCGGCCACACCGTCTACGCCTTCGAGCAAAAAGACATGGCGCTGGACAGCGGCGTGGTCTACGCCAACGCGGCCGCGATCACCATCACCGGCGACAGCCACGACTGGTACCGCGCGGCGCCGTCACACGAAACCAAGCTGGGCGAGTTCGACGCCATCATCCAGCGCAAGGATCCTCCGTTCGACATGGAGTACATCTACGGCACCTACCTGCTGGAGCTGGCCGAGAAGCAGGGCGCCAAGGTGTTCAACAAGCCGTCCGCGATCCGCGACCACAACGAAAAACTGTCGATCGCCCAGTTCAGCCAGTTCACCTCGCCGACCCTGGTGACGGCCGACGAAGCGCGCATCCGCGCCTTCCAGAAGCACCACGGCGACATCATCCTCAAGCCGCTGGACGGCATGGGCGGCGCCGGCGTGTTCCGCGTGACGGCCGACGGCATGAACCTCGGCTCCATCATCGAAACGCTGACCGACAACGGCGCCCGCACCATCATGGTGCAGCGCTATATTCCCGAGATCGTCAAGGGCGACAAGCGGATCCTGGTGATCGCCGGCAAGCCGGTGCCGTACTCGCTGGCGCGCATTCCGCAGAACGGCGAAGTGCGCGGCAACCTGGCGGCCGGCGGCGTCGGCGTGGCCCAGCCGCTGACCGAGCGCGATTATGAAATTGCCAATACCCTGGGCCCGATACTGGCCGCCCGCGGCTTGTTGCTGGTAGGATTAGACGTTATTGGTGATTGCTTAACGGAAGTGAACGTCACCAGTCCAACCTGCTTCCAGGAAATCACCCAGCAAACGGGCTTCCAGGTGGCGGCGATGTTCGTCGACGCCGTCGAAGCGGCCGTGCAGGGCAAATAACTAACAATTAACACGCGCCGGACGTCAAAAAACGTCCGCGCTCACTGGCGGTTTAAGAATATGGTTGGCATACTGCTTATGACGCACGCACCACTGGGACAGGCCTTCATTGCCGCCTGCGCCCATGTGTTCCGTGGTCCCACCGAGCGGCTGGAGGCGATCGACGTGATCGCCGACCAGGACCTCGGCGAAGTCCAGGCACTGGCGGCGGCGGCGATCAAGCGTCTCGACGACGGCGACGGGGTGCTGGTCATCACCGACGTCAAAGGCGGCACGCCCGCCAATTGCTGTAACCGCCTGGCGGACGCCGGCCGGGTGGAGGTGATCGCGGGCATCAGTTTGCCGATGCTGCTGCGCGCCATCACCTACCGCCGCGATGCGCTGGACGTGGTGGTGGAAATGGCCCTGGCCGGCGCGCAAAGTGGGGCAGTGCGCGTCGATAACCGAATCCGGGTCGGGCAATCCTGACTCCGGAATTATTTTTGCAGTGCGCATTTCTGATTGAGACAAAAGAAAAATGATTCAACAAGAACTTGAGATTATCAACAAGCTTGGTTTGCATGCGCGTGCCTCCGCCAAATTCACCCAACTGGCAGCAAAATTTCAAAGCGACGTCTGGCTGACCCGCAACGCGCGCCGCATTAACGCCAAGTCCATCATGGGCGTGATGATGCTGGCCGCCGGCAAGGGCGCCAAGGTCACGCTGGAAGCCGACGGCGCCGATGAGGGCGATTGCATCGCCGCACTGACGGCGCTGGTCAACGACAAGTTCGGCGAAGGCGAGTAATGCCCGCGGAACGCAGCCGTCCCCGCACCCCCACCGGCCCGGCCATGGCTTCCTTCACGCTGCATGGCATCCCGGTGTCGCGCGGCATCGCCATCGGCCGCGCCCACAAGCTGGCGCCGGCGGCGCTGGACGTCAAGCACTACCTGGTGGCGGAAGAGCACCTGGAGGCCGAAGTGTCGCGCCTGCAGCAGGCGCTGGTGCAGGTGCACAAGGAACTGCAGACGCTGTGGAACGAACTGCCGAAGGATGCGCCGACCGAACTGGGCGCCTTCATCGACGTCCACGCGCTGATCCTGTCCGACCCGATGATCTCGGAAGCGCCGCTGGACATCATCCGCACCCGCCACTACAACGCCGAATGGGCGCTGCTGACCCAGATCGACGAGTTGTCGGCGCAGTTCGACGAAATCGAAGACCCCTACCTGCGCGAGCGCAAGGCCGACATCCAGCAGGTCGCCGAGCGCGTGCTGAAGGTGTTGATGGGCACCGCCCAGATCCTGCCCGCCAGCACCGGCGAGGACGGCTTCCAGGCGCAGATGATCATCGTCGCCCACGACATCTCGCCGGCCGACATGTTGCAATTCCGCGACCGTTCCTTCATCGGCTTCGTCACCGACGTCGGCGGCCAGAACTCGCACACGGCCATCGTCGCCCGCAGCCTGGACATCCCGGCGGCGGTCGGCATGTCCGGCGCCTCGACCCTGATCGAGCAGGACGACTGGTTGATCATCGACGGCGACGCCGGCGTGGTGATCGCCAACCCGAGCGCGCTGGTGCTGGAGCAGTACCGCGAACGCCAGGGCGCCGCCGCGCGCGCGCGCAAGAAGCTGCAGAAGCTGAAGAAAACCCCGGCCATCACCAAGGACGGCGTCGAGATCCAGCTGATGGCCAACATCGAACTGCCGGACGATTGCCCGGCCGCGATGGAGGCGGGCGCCAACGGCGTCGGCCTGTTCCGCTCCGAGTTCCTGTTCATGGGCCGCAACAGCAAGATCCCGTCCGAGGACGAGCAGTTCGAACAGTACAAGAAGGCCGTGGTGGCGATGAAGGGCCGGCCGGTCACCATCCGCACGCTCGACATCGGCGCCGACAAGCCGCTCGACCAGACCGAGCACACCGCGCTCAACCCGGCGCTGGGCCTGCGGGCGATCCGCTACTGCCTGGCCGAGCCGCAGATCTTCCTGACCCAGCTGCGCGCCATCCTGCGCGCGTCGGCGTTCGGCAAGGTGCGCATCCTGATCCCGATGCTGGCGCACGCCTTCGAGATCGACCAGTCGCTGGCGATGATCGCCCAGGCCAAGGCCGAGCTGCGCGAGCAGAACATCAAGTTCGACGACGAGGTCGACGTCGGCGCCATGATCGAAATCCCGGCCGCCGCGCTGGCGCTGCCGATGTTCGTCAAGCGCATGGACTTCCTGTCGATCGGCACCAACGACCTGATCCAGTACACGCTGGCGATCGACCGGGTTGATTATGAGGTCGCGCACCTTTACAATCCGCTCCATCCGGCTGTGCTGCAATTGATCTCGATGACGATTGCGGCCGGGCATAAAGCCGGGATCGACGTGGCCGTGTGCGGAGAAATGGCGGGCGACATCAAGCTGACGCGCCTGCTGTTGGGCATGGGCTTGCGCGAATTCTCGATGCACCCGGCGCAGCTGCTGTCGGTCAAGCAGGAAATCCTGAACAGCGACCTTGCGCGCATCATGCCGCAAACCCGCAAGATCATGCGCTCGATGGAACCAAGTGTAATTGCAGACGCGGTCGAACAATTGCAGTTGTTATAAGTAAGTGGCGGAGCCCATCCTCGCGGTTCCGCCTTGACAGATGGCCCGCGGGGCCGACCCCTATAAAAATTAAACCACATGCCATCCTTAGGATACGTTACTCCGCAAACCATGCATTTTGCGCAGCCGCTGCCGCTGCAAAGCGGCGCATCGCTGCACGACTACATGCTGATGTATGAAACCTACGGCACCCTGAATGCCGACAAATCGAACGCGGTGCTGGTCTGCCACGCGCTCAACGCTTCGCACCACGTGGCCGGCGAATACGAAGGCCAGCCGAAAAGCCAGGGCTGGTGGGACAATATGGTCGGTCCCGGCAAGCCGCTCGACACCGACCACTTCTTCGTCATCGGCATCAACAACCTCGGCTCCTGCTTCGGCTCGACCGGGCCTATGCACGTCAATCCCGCCACCGGCAAGCCATACGGCGCGGCCTTCCCGGTGGTCACGGTGGAGGACTGGGTCCACGCCCAGGCGCGCCTGGCCGATCAACTGGGCATCACCCAGTTCGCCGCCGTCATGGGCGGTTCGCTGGGCGGCATGCAGGCGCTGGCCTGGTCCATCATGTACCCGGACCGTCTGCGCCACTGCGTGGTGATCGCCTCGACCGCCAAGCTGTCGGCGCAGAACATCGCCTTCAACGACGTCGCCCGCCAGGCCATCCTGTCCGATCCCGACTACCGCGGCGGCGACTTCTACGAACACGGCGTGGTGCCGAAGAACGGCCTGCGCGTGGCGCGCATGGTCGGCCACATCACCTATTTGTCCGACGACGACATGGCCGAGAAGTTCGGCCGCAAGCTGCGCGATGCTGCGGAGGCGGGCGACTACAAGTTCGGCTTCGGCGTCGACTTCGAAATCGAATCCTACCTGCGCTACCAGGGCGACAAGTTCAGCGAATACTTCGACGCCAACACCTACCTGCTGATCACCAAGGCACTCGACTATTTCGACCCGGCGCGCGCGCACGGCGGCGACCTGGCCAAGACCCTGGCCGGCACCAAGGCCAAGTTCTTCCTGGCCTCGTTCACCACCGACTGGCGCTTCTCGCCGGAGCGCAGCCAGGAGATCGTCAAGGCGCTGATCTGCAACCGCCGCCAGGTCACCTACGCGGAGATCGACGCGCCGCACGGCCACGACGCCTTCCTGCTGGAAGACCCGCGCTACATGAACCTGGTGCGCGCCTACTACGATCAGGTGTGGAACGACATTAACCAGAAAGCGGCAGCATGAACTTCAACGATTTAAGCAGCGCCCGGCCGGACCTGGCCTTCATCGCCCACTGGGTGCCGGAGAATGCACACGTGCTCGATGTCGGCTGCGGCGACGGCGTGATGATGGACTACCTGCAAAGCGACAAGCAGTGCAGCGGCTACGGTATCGAGATCGCCGACGACAAGGTGCTCGACTCCACCAGGCGCGGCGTGCGCGTGATCCAGCAGGACATGGAGAAGGGCCTGGCCCTGTTCGGCGACAACAGTTTCGACACGGTGCTGTGCCTGTCGTCTCTGCAGATGATGAAGCATGTGGAGCCGCTGCTGCGCGACATCGTCCGCGTCGGCAAGGAGGCGATCGTATCGTTCCCCAACTTCGCCTACTGGCCGCACCGCGTGGCCTTGCTGAAGGGGCGCATGCCGGTGTCGGAATCGCTGCCGTACGAGTGGTACGACACGCCCAATATGCGTTGCGCCACCATCACCGATTTCCGCGACCTGGCCGAAGAGTGCGGACTGGAAGTGATTGATTGCGTGGCGCTGGCCGAAGGCCGACGCGTCTCGTTCCTGCCCAACCTGCGCGGCGACCTTGCCGTGTTCCGCTTGCGTAAAAAGGTCAGCCACTGATGACGATCCAGGAACAGCCATCGAGCGCGCCCGGCTGGCGCACCTACCTGAACGGCCGCACCGTCTCCATCCTGTTCCTGGGCTTCAGCTCCGGCCTGCCGCTGTACACGCTGATCTACCTGATGCAGGCGTGGCTGGCCAAGTCCGGGCTGGACGTGAAGGCGCTGGGCCTGTTCGCGCTGGTGACCTTCCCGTACACCTTCAAGTTCCTGTGGGCGCCGTTGATGGACCGCTACGCCATCGGCTCGCTGGGCCGGCGGCGCGGCTGGATGGCGCTGACGCAGCTGTCGCTGTTCCTGGTGATCGGTGGCCTCGGCATGCTGGATCCGAAGCTGGAGCTGACCCTGATCGCCGGCACGGTGTTCGTGATCGCCTTCCTGTCGGCCAGCCAGGACGTGGTGATCGACGCCTACCGGCGCGAGATCCTGGCCGAGAACGAGCAGGGCCTGGGCGCGGCCATCATCGTCAACGCCTACAAGGCCGCCAGCCTGATTCCAAGCGCGCTGGGACTGGTGCTGGCGGACAGCATGTCGTGGCAGGCCGTGTTCTGGATCGTCGCCGCCTTCATGCTGCCGGGCTTCGTCTGCACCTTGCTGTCCAAGGAACCCGCCGTGTATGGCGCGCCGCCGAAGAACCTGCAGGAAGCGGTGGTGCTGCCGTTCCGCGAGTTCGTGCAGCGCGACGGCTGGAACCAGGCCTTGCTGATCATCGGCTTCGTGCTGCTCTACAAAATCGGCGACAGCATGGCCACCGCGCTGTCGACCAAGTTCTTCCTCGACATCGGCTTCACCACCAAGCAGATCGGCCTGGCGGCCAACGCCACCGGCTGGTGGGCGGCGCTGGCCGGCGGCGCTGTCGGCGGCATCTGGATGATCAAGCTGGGCATCAACCGCGCCCTGTGGGTGTTCGGCGTGTTGCAGGCGATCGCCATCCTGGGCTTTGCCTGGCTGGCCCGCACCGGACCCGATCCGTTGTTGCTGAGCGCCGTCTTCGGCTTCGAAGCCTTCGCCAGCCTGGGGCTGGGGGCGGCGGCGCTGGTGGCGTTCATGTCGCGCGCCACCGATCCGCGCTACACGGCCACCCAGTACGCCTTGTTTTCCAGCCTGGCCGCCGTGCCGCGCACGTTCATCAATTCCTCGGTCGGGTATATAGTGGCGGAAACCGGATGGTTCTGGTTCTTTATTGTGTGCTTCGTCCTGGCGTTTCCTGCCATGATGATGCTGCCTAAAATCGCCCCATGGAATACCAGGAATGAAAAAGCTTAAATTGAACGCCGCCTTGCTGGCCCTGGTTTGCTGCGCCGGCGCCATCGCGCCCGTAGCGGCCGGTGGCCAGAACGACGGCATCCCCGTCAGCAGCATGTCGCGCCTGCGCGGCCTGGGCGGCGACGCCCGCCAGTTCGACCAGCAATCGAAGCTGCAATACGACCAGATGCTGGCCCAGGCCCACCAGAAAGACGCGGTCGCCACCGAGCGCAATCCGCAGCTGATACGGCTGCGCGCCATCGCCAAGCGGCTGATCCCATTCACGGCGCGCTGGAATCCCGACTCCGCCAGCTGGAAGTGGGAAGTCAACCTGCTCAACTCGCCGACGGTGAATGCCTTCTGCATGCCGGGCGGCCGCATCGCCTTCTACAACGGCATCCTGACCAAACTGAACCTGACCGACGACGAAGTGGCGATGGTCATGGGCCACGAGATCGCCCACGCGCTGCGCGAGCACGCGCGCGAGCAGGCCGGCAAGAACACCATCACCTCGGTCGGCACGCGCATCCTTGGCGCGGTGGGCTCGGCCTACTTCGGCGTCGATCCGCGCCTGGGTGATGCTGCCGCCGGCATGGTGGCGCAGGGCGCCGCGCTGAGCTTCTCGCGCGGCGACGAGAGCGAGGCCGACCTGGTCGGCCTGGACCTGGCGGCGCGCGCCGGCTACGATCCGCGCGCCGGCATCGCGCTGTGGCAGAAAATGAGCGCGGTGAACAAGAACCAGCCGCTGCCTTTCCTGTCGACCCACCCGAGCGGCAGCAAGCGCATCGAGGACATGAACAAGAATATGCACCTGGTGCTGCCGGTGTACGCGCGCGCCAAGGGGCTGGATGCCAACGCGCTGCCGCCGTATCACTCGCTGGCGCTGCCGCGTTCATAATGTCGCGCGCGCCGCTGCCGATGCGCGACGGTGTCGCGCCCAGCTATCTGTGGCTGCCGGAAGGGCAGTGGCCGGACCTGCTGACCTTCCTGGTCGCGCGCTATCCCGACGTGACGGAAGCGTCGTGGCGCGACCGCATGGCGCGCCACGAGGTGGTGGACGGCGACGGCAAGGAGCTGGCGCCGCACAGCGCCTACCGGCGCGGCATGCGCATCTTCTACTACCGCGAGCTGGATGCCGAGACGCCGATTCCGTTCGAGGAGGAGGTGCTGTTCATGGACGAGCATCTGGTGGTGGTCGACAAGCCGCACTTCCTGCCGATGATACCGACCGGCCGCTTCCTGCACGAGACGCTGCTGGTGCGGCTGAAGAAAAAGCTGGGCGAGCAGGATCTGACGCCGATCCACCGGCTGGACCGCGAGACGGCCGGCGTGGTGATCTTCTCGCGCCGGCAGGACAGCCGGGGCGCTTACCAGTCGATGTTCCAGAAGCGGGTGATCGAGAAGGAGTACGAGGCGCTGGCGCCGCGCCTGCACGGGCGCGACTTCCCCTTTACTTACCGCAGCCGCATGGTCGACGGCGACAAATTCTTCATCATGAAGGAGGAGCCGGGCGAGCCGAATTCGGAAACGCTGATCGACGTCATCGAGCACCGCGCCGACTGCACCTTGTACCGGCTGCATCCGCACACCGGCCGCAAGCACCAGTTGCGCGTGCACCTGGCGTCGCTGGGCATCCCCATCATCAACGACGCCTTCTACCCGGTGGCGCTGCCGTGCAAGCAGGACGACGTCTCCCAGCCCTTGAAGCTGCTGGCGCGCCGCATCGCCTTCACCGACCCGCTGAGCGGCGAGCGCCGCGAATTCCGCAGCCGCCGCAGCCTTTAAAACGGTGGGTTAGGCGTAGGTGATGGTCAACGGCGCGTGGTCGGAGAACTTTTCTTCCTTGTAGATCGCGACCGTGGTGGCCTTGGCGGCGATGCCCGGGGTGGCGACGTGGTAGTCGATGCGCCAGCCGACGTTCTTGGCGTAGGCCTGGCCGCGGTTGCTCCACCACGTGTATTGCTCTTCGCGCGGGTCGAGGCCGCGGTGCACGTCGACGTAGCCGACTTCGTCGAAGACGCGCGTCATCCATTCGCGCTCTTCCGGCAGGAAGCCGGAGTTCTTCTTGTTGCCCTTCCAGTTCTTCAGGTCGATTTCCTTGTGGGCGATGTTCCAGTCGCCGCAGATGACCACTTCGCGGCCTTCGGCGTGCAAGGCTTGCAGGTGCGGCAGGAACAGGTCCATGAAGCGGAACTTGGCTTCCTGGCGCTCCGGGCCGGACGAACCGGACGGGCAATACACCGAAATCACCGTCAGGTTGCCGAAATCGCAACGCACATAGCGGCCCTCGGCGTCGAACTCCGGCGAACCGAAGCCGATCACCACGCGGTCCGGCTCGATCTTGCTGTAGACGCCGGTGCCGGAATAGCCTTTTTTCTCGGCATAGTGGAAGTGGCCGTGGTAGCCGCCCGGATTGAGGAATTCCGGCGTCATGTCCGGCGCCTGCGCCTTCAATTCCTGGACACAGACGAAATCGGCGTCCTGCATGGCCATCCATTTGAAAAAGCCCTTGGTCGAGGCGGAACGGATGCCGTTCAGATTGGCAGAGATGATTTTTGGCATGGTCGATTCGATGCGTAAATTTTGGAATGCGCTAGTGTAGCGTTAAAATACAGGCACTTTACAGAAATGAGGCAGTATGACGAATCCACTGAACCCCCTGCGCCAGCAATTTATCGAATTTTCGGTCAAAACCGGTGTGTTGCGCTTCGGCGACTTCACCACCAAGGCCGGGCGCCAGTCGCCGTACTTCTTCAACGCCGGCCTGTTCCATGACGGCGCCACGCTGGCCCAGCTGGCCCAGTTCTACGCGCAAACGCTGCTCGACTCCGGCGTCGAGTTCGACATGCTGTTCGGCCCTGCCTACAAGGGCATCACGCTGGCCTCGGCCACGGCGGTGGCGCTGGCAGGCAAGGGCCGCAACACCTCGTTCGCCTTCAACCGCAAGGAAGCCAAGGACCACGGCGAAGGCGGCACCATCGTCGGTGCCAAGCTGCAGGGCAAGGTCGTCATCATCGACGACGTGATCTCGGCCGGCACCTCGGTGCGCGAATCGGTGGACATGATACGCGCCGCCGGCGCCGAACCGTGCGCCGTGCTGATCGCGCTGGACCGCATGGAACGCTCCGGCAAGGACGACCAGCTGTCGCCCAGCTCGGCGGTGCAGGAAGTGGCCAAGGCCTATAACATCCCGGTGATTTCGATCGGCAACCTGGACGACCTGTTCAGCTACCTGAACGGCGCCGGCGCTGATCCGCAGCTGTTGCAATACAAGGACGCCGTGGCCGCCTACCGTACCCGTTACGGCATTGCCTAACTAGCCATATTGCTAGACTTTGAAATTTCTTTGATGTAACCTCATTCGGTATACCGGAGACAAAAGGGGCAAACCCATGAACATCGCAACATTGAAGGTGCACGGCGACGACGACGGCCTGTACGACATCCGCGACGGATTGCCGACCGAGCCGGACAGCGACTGGGAAAAGGGCGACGTCAAGCCCGACGGCCGGGTACGCCTGGATTCCGGTTTCTACGTGGCCGTCGGCGCCGACATGAACCCGGACCAGCTGCTCAAGCAGATCCGCCACTACCTGGCCGAGTGCCAGGCGCGCGGCATCCACTTTGAGCGTTCGGATGTGGCGGCCGAGCTGCGCGTCTCCTTCACCACCGAACGCGGCGAAGCGACTCCCACCCTGGACTTCACGCTGGCCGACCTGAAGCTGCTGGTCGACATGGGCATCAACCTGAGTATCACGGCTTGATGCGGTTCTCCGAAGACCGCCTGGCCAGCTTCCGCGCCGGTCCGCTGGCCGAGCGCCGCGTCCACATCTGGGAGCCGGCCGCGCCGCGCGCGGTGATCCTGGCGATCCACGGCGGCATGGCGCACGCGGGCGACTACGTCACGCCGGCGCTGTACTTCCGCCAGCACGGCATCGCCACCGTGGCCTACGACTTGTGCGGCCACCAGGATGCGCGCCGGGTCGACATCCCCGGCTTCGGCGTTTTCCTGGACGACAGCGTGGCCTTCCTGCAGTGGGTCAAGCAGCAGTATCCGGGCTTGCCGATTTATGTGATGGGCCATTCGATGGGCGCGTTGATCGCCACCCACCTGGGCCTGGGCCACTTCGCCGGCGATGCCGCCATCAAGGGCTTCATCCTGTCGTCGCCGTATTATGTGAACGCGATCAAGGTGTCGCCAGTTCTGCTGGCGCTGGCCGGCGTGCTGGGCGCGCTGGCGCCGCGCATGAAGGTGCCGCTGGTGGCACTGACCGATATGCTGACCCACGATGCCGCCATCACCGCCCGCCATTACGACGATGAGCGGGACGGCATCCGCGCCACTGAGATCACGGTCCGCTTCGGCAACGCGCTGACCCATGCGCAGCAAGGGTTGGCGCCGCGCATGGCTGGCTGGACGCATCCGCTGTTTGCTGTAGTAGCTGGAGACGACAAGCTGGCCGATGCCGATGCGGCGGAGAAGATGCTGAAATCGGTGCCGCCGGCGTTGTTGACTTACCAGCGGCATCCGCAGAACTACCACGAGAATTTCAATGAGCTCAACCGCGAGCAGATCTTCGCCGACATCCTGGAATGGATGGCGCTAAGCCCTCCCCACTAAGCTTACTCCAACGTCCAGACGTACTGCATCTGCATCCATGACTCCACCGGCTTGCCGGCGCTGGTGCCCGGCTTGAACGAGCATTTCCGGATGCCGGTGCGAGCCGCTTCATCCAGGTCCGGATGGCCGCTGGATTTCTTGAGCTTCGATTGCTTCAATTTTCCGTCAGCGCCGATCAGGAACGCCAGCGTCACGGTGCCGGTCTCGTTACGCTGGATCGCGCCCTCGGGCCAGGCCGGTTTCGGGCAGCTATCGAAATCGGCGACGGCGTGCACTTTTTTCACGGCCACCTTGTCGGCGGCCACCGCCTCCGCGTAGATCGACATGCAGGCCAGCGCCAGTCCCAGCATCGGCAGGGCGGCTTTCCAGTTCAAGGCCTGCGGTGCAGGGCGGCACAAACGTTGAATACGGTCCATCAAATTTCCTCCATTGGCCGCTTGGGCCAGGTGGTGAGTTGAGAACTGGAGACGTTCCAGCTCCGAAAGTGCAAGGGCCAGACGCCGCGGTTCGCCCAGCTGCCTTGCTGCGAGATCGTCCGCCATCAGTTCGCGCTCGGTGCGGATGCGGTTCGAGATCCACCAGACGGCCGGGTGGTAGAACAGCAGCGTTTCGATGACGTTCTGCAGCAGGTTAATCAGGTAATCGTGACGCTTGATGTGCGCCATTTCGTGCGCCAGCAGCGCTTCCAGCAGGTCGGGCGGCATGCCCGCCACCAGTGCCGCCGGCAGCAGCACCACCGGCCGCCACCAGCCGGCGGTGATCGGGCTGGCGATGGTGTCGACGATGCGCAGCCGTACGTCGCGGTCGACGCCGAAGCGCACAGCCAGGCGTGACAGGCTGGCCTCCCAGCGCAACTGGTCCTGACGGTGGTCGCAATCGCACTGCCTGGCGGCGCGGTCTATCCATAGCAGGCCGAGGATCATGCGCAGCGACAGTACGATGGCGCACAAGGCCCACAGGCCGACGATGTCGCGCATCGAGTCGCGCAGGTCGAACGGTTGGCTGCCGACGATACTCTGCGCGGCCAGGCGCAGCACGCCGCCGCTCATGGCGGCGCCGTCGGCGTGCCCGTTCAGCCTTTGATACAGCTCGACCGCGGGCCAGCACAGGCAGGCCAGTAGCGCCGAGCAGGCCACCAGGTAGCGGTATTCGGCGCGGCTGTTGCGCAGCAGCGTGAGGGCGATGGCGGTGGCGCAGCCCAGCAGCAGGCCTTGCCACAGGAAGTGCATCAGCGTCAGGCCGAGCGCGAAAATGAAGGCGCTCATTTCGGTTCGTCCTTGAGGATTTTCTCGATCTCCGCGCGCTCCTTCTTCGAGATGCCGGAGCGCAGCGCCGCCAGCACCAGCGCCTTGGCCGAGCCGGCGAAGGCCTTCTGCATCAGGTCCTTCAGCAGATTGGTTTGCAGCGCGTCCTGCGCCTGCGCCGGCGCGTAGATGTGCGAGCGCTGGCTTTCGTCGCGGATCAGGATGCCCTTGGTGTGCATGATCTGCATCAGGCGCAGCACGGTGCCGTAGGCCAGGTCCGGTTTCTCTTCCAACATGGCCTCGTGCACCTGCTTGGCGGTGGCCGAGCCTAGCGGCCACAGGGCTTGCAGCAGATCGAGTTCGGCGGCGGTCGGTTTGGGTATGCTCATGGCGTGTCTCTTGTCGGCTTGCTAAAGTATTTGTAGATTAGTCTGTCTAGACAAAAATGTATACTTTAGTTCTTGATTCCGCCGCAGCGCGTTGTTTTACGTAGACAGGAGTGTCTATAAGGTGATCGTGATGCGGGCGCCGCCCAGTGGCGTATCGTCGATGGCGATGGCGCCGCCATGCAGCTGGACAGCTTTGGCGGTGATGGCGAGACCCAGGCCGTAGCCGCTGGCGGCGTAGTCCTGTTCGCGGGCCAGCCGGTAGAAGGGCTCGAACACGTGTTCACGCGCCTCGGGCGGGATGCCGGGGCCGTCGTCTTCCACCGTGATGTGCACGGCGGCGCCATCGCGTTCGGCCGACAGCACGATGCGCGATGCCGCGTATTTGGCGGCGTTACCCAGCAGGTTGTTGATGGCGCGCGCCAGCAGGCGGGGATCGCCTTGCAGCTCGCCCAAGTCGTCGGGAATGCTGGCGCTGAACTGCTGCGCCGACGATTGCGGCGGCGCGCAGCTTGACAGCAGCGGCGCCAACGCAAACAGCTGGCGCGGCATGGATTGCGCTTGGTCGAGCTGCGTCAGGTCAAGTAGCTCGTTGACCAGCGTTTTCAATTCGTCGACATCGGTTCCCATCGCCACGACACGCTTTTGCAGCGCCGGGTCGTCGGCCGCGTGGCGTTCGCGCAGCAGCTCCAGGCCGAACTCCAGCCGCGCGATCGGCGTGCGCAGCTCGTGCGATACGGAGCGCAGCAGGTTCTTGTGCGCTTCCATCAGCAGGCCGATACGCTCGGCCATGTCGTTGATGCGGCCGGCCAGCGGCGCGATGCTCGACGCCGGCCGCACCTCGGCGCGCGCCGTCAGGTTGCCCTGGCCGAAATCGTCGGCCACCTTCGACAGCGCCAGCAAACCGCGCCAGTGCCGGCGCGTCCACCAGCCTATCGGCACCAGCAGGAACAGCGCGATCACGCCGAAGCGGATGGCCTCCATGCCCAGCGCCTGGCCGATGTCGATCGGCAGGCGCTGGGCGTGGATCACGTCGTCGTCGCTGCCGATGTAGCGCGCGCCGGTGGTGTCGACACGGCGGTAGAACGCCTTGCCGCCGACGTCGATGACCACCGCGCCTTGCAGCAGCTGCCCGCGTTTGGAGGAGGGCAGCGCCGCCAGCACCGCCGGCAGCGGCTGCAGCTCCAGCGTGGCTTCGGATACCTCGCGCACCTTGTTCAGGCGCGGCAGCCATTCGTCGCTGGGCGCCTTGTCGATGTACTGCTCCAGCAGGAAGATCTGGCCGGCCGCCTGGCGGCGCGCGATCTCCTCCAGCGGATCGCCGAACAGGCGGCTGAAGGTGAAGTAGATCGCGCAGGTTGCCAGCGTGATGGCCAGCATCACCAGCAAAGCGAAGCGCCAGAAAAGACGGTTCATTCCCAGGCCGAGGGGCTGAACAGATAGCCTTCGCCCCAGACGGTCTTGATGCGTTCCGCGCCGCCGTCGCCGAACTTGCGGCGCAGGCGCGAGATGCAGTTGTCGATGCTGCGATCGAGGCCGTCGAATTCGATGCCGCGCATCTTGACCAGGATGTCGTTGCGCGACATGACCTTGCCCGAGGCGTCGGCCAGGATCACGAACAGCTTGAACTCCGCGCTGTTCATCGCCACTTCCTCGCCGCGCCAGTAGACGGCGCGGTTCTCGCGCGAGATGCGCAACTGGCCGATGACGATGTCGCTGTTGGCGGCGCCGTTGCCCCGCCGTTGCAGCGCGCGCAGGCGGGCCAGCAGCACGCGCGGCTGCACCGGCTTGTTGACGTAGTCGTCGGCGCCCTGTTCGAGGCCGGAGACTTCGTCGAAGCTGTCTTCGCGCGCCGTCAGTATCAGGATAGGCACGGCGCTCAGCTGGCGCAGTTGGCGGCATACCACCAGGCCGTCGACGCCGGGCAGCGTCAGGTCGAGGATCACCAGGTCCGGCTGGGTGTCGCGGAAATGGTCGAGCGCGCGGTCGCCGCGTGTCACCACGTCGACCGCGTAATCGTATTCGTCCAGGTATTCCTTGACCAGCGCGGCGAGCCGCGCATCGTCTTCCACCAGCATTACACGCTGCATTGCGCCTCCATTTCGCAGGTATTGTAGTGGAGCGCGGCGCCGAAGTGGTATTTTCGACAATCGGGTACACATCCGTACACTTTTTATACAAATGGCGCCTACAAATTGAGGACAATTCAACGACAGACCGAGGCGGATTCCGCAGCGAAGGGTGCCTAACATTGGAGGCTCTTACTTCAACCTGGAATCCGAACATGAAAAAGATTGTATGTAGTGCCCTGATCGCTCTCGCCGCAAGTTCGCTGGCGCATGCCGAAGGCTTGTATGTCGGCGCCAATATCAGTTCCCAAACCGATGGCAATGTCAGATTCACCGAGAACGGCGTGACGACGGAGCGCGGCGCGGCCAAGAAAGCGACGCCATTCGGTCTGTTTGCGGGATATGATTTGTCGCCGGTGTGGGCGCTGGAAGCCGGCTATCGCACCGACGGCGGTTCGACCGCTTTCGATCTGAGCCCCGGCTACCAGCTCAAGACCAAGGTCAGCACGGCCTACCTGGCGGCGCGGGGCACATGGCAGCTGAGCGACAACTGGTCTTTGTTCGGCAAGGCAGGCGTCGGGCAGGGCCGCATGAAGTTGGATATCAGCGGGAGAAATGCGCCGCCGGGCGAGTCGGTGCACAAGACCGGCTTGTACCTCAGCGTGGGCGCTTCCTACCTGGTCAGTAAGGACGTGGCGCTTCAACTGGAATTTGAACACACCGGCAAACTGGAACACGAGGGCTTTACCGCCAAGACGGATCGTCTCGCCCTGGGCGTGCGCTTCGGTTTCTAAGAAAAACAGAAGGAGTACATGAGTAAGCTATCCCCGTTAATTTTGCTGCTGGCCGCGTGCGGTCCGGCGCTGGCCGAAAACACCACCGAGTTGATGATGCCCGATGGGAGCAAGGACATGTACGCGGGGCTGGCGTTCACCACCAGGACAGCTGCTGCGGAGGGCGACTCGCGCCCGATGACCCTGCGGCCGCTGTTCCAGGTCCAATGGAGCAACGGCATATTTGCATCGGCCAATGGGGTGTTGGGCATGCACCTGTCTGAAACAGCGGGCGTGGAATATGGGCCGCTGATCTTTGCCAGCGATTCGCGCAACCCTGGCGAGAGCCGGCGTCTGCGCGGTACGCATCCGATAAGGGGCTCGTTGGATGTCGGCGGGTTTTATAACTACTACCTTGGCTATGAAGCGCGCGTGACATCGAACCTGATGTACGACACCAGCGCGCGTGGTTTTCGTGGCTACGTCGGCGTGCAGAAAACCTTGCCTTCGCCGGCGCCGCACCACACGGTGACCATGTCGGCCGGCGTTTCGCTGGCCAGCGATCCGGTGATGCGCGAGCTGTACGAAGTGAGCACCGCCACCGGCGGCGTGCGCGACTACCGTCCTTCCGCCGGCGTGATGACGATGAGCGCAGGCGTCAACTGGAACTGGGCCTTGAGCAGCAAGTGGCTGGTCAACAGTTCGGTGACGGGCACGCGGCTGGGCAGCGGGCCGGCCGGCGCGCCGTTCGTCGATCGCCGCAACTTCATCACCTGGTCCAGTGGACTGGCTTACCGGTTTTAATCGGCATGTTCAAACTCCTCCTGCTCTGTTTTGCCTTGCTGCCGGCGTTCGCCAGCGCGCAGGAGGATTCCGACTGGGTCGAGTATCGGGACGCCTATCGACAGATGATCTGGTTCGAGAAGTACGGCAAGCCCAAGCAGTTTTTGCAGAATCACTTCCGGATCCGGCCGCGCGACAAGAGCGTGTCCATGGACGGCCTGCGGCTGACACTCAACAGCAAGGCCACGCACCTGGCGCTGCCGCTCGATGCATTGGGGCGCGCAGTGTTCCCGTTTTCCAAAGCGGCGTATGACGACAACGCGGAACTGACGGTGAACCGCAAGGCGGGACAGCTCAAGTCCAGCGCCTGGGTATCGATCGTGACGCGGCCGGACGGCGTCTACGCGGCCGTCGATCTGCGCACCGCCTGCGACCAGCTGCTGGCCTATCTGCGCTATTCCGGCGAGGCGGCGGGAAAAAGCTGCGCCGGCGTACAGTTCTCCTATCCGAGGAATGACAGCTCGCAGGTGCAGTTCCACGCGGCCGGTGGCGCCGTCACCATGCTGACCGCGAAAGAGGGGCCGGCCTTCGCCGGCGATGTCGTCGCCACGTTCAGGGTATTCGCCTATCGCTTCGCGGCGTTGCCGGAGGCGGGACAGATCGTCACCAGCAGCACGCCGCTGGCGATCGCCGCGCTGCTTGAGTGAGCCCAGGACTGCGGGCGGCTTGATACATTGCGTGACAAATCTGACACCGAACGTTGTCCGCATGTCACGGTGGCGTCATAAAAGAAATACATCATACCGGCGATTGCTCCAAACAGAAGCGCCACGCTTCTTCCTTCGTTGTTCACACCGGGTAGCCACTATGAAAAAAATCTGCTCCGCAGCCATCCTGCTGGCGGCGTTCGCATCCGCGCACGCTGAAAACTTCACCTTCTCCTATGCCTTCGGCGACGGCTCCGCCATCACCGGTTCGCTGTCGGGTCATTTGAACGGCGACCTGGTGGAGAATGTCACGAACGTGCACGTCAACTTCCTCGGCACCGATTTCACCGGTTCCCTGGTCGGCGCATCGTGGGATGCCGCCGCCCATGACTGGAACAGCGCTGCGGGAGCGGTCGTTTCCACCAACGCCGGCAAGAACAACTTCATCTTCGCCGATGCGAATCCGCAGACCGACTTCGCCAAGGTCAACAACTACTTCTACTACGTCACCAGCAGCGATGCGCTGATCGGCAACCAGGCCTACGCGCTCAATTGCAACGGCAACTGCACCGACCTGGCGTTCGACCAGCCGACCCAGAACGCCAGCTGGTCGCTGGTCGCCGCGCCGGTACCGGAACCTGCCAGCGCCGCCATGTTGATCGCCGGCCTGGGTCTGATGGGCGCCGCCGCCCGCCGCCGTCGCCAGGCTTGATGCCGCCATCCCACTGACGAGAGAATACACATGCTAAAAACTACCCTGATTTCGAGCGCCGTTGCCGGCGCCGTGCTGGTACTGGCTATGCCAGCCCAAGCCGCCACCGCGCCTGTCACCGTGCGCGGCGTCGTTTCCGGTACCTGGTTCACGCCGCCGGTTATCTCCAACTCGCCGAGCGCCAGCGCCGCCTCCAGCACCGTCGCCTCGGTGTTCCAGTCGGTCAAAGTCTGCATTGACGCCAACGACAACGGCGTCTGCGACGCCGGCGAAGCCAGTACCTTGAGCAAGGCCGACGGCAGCTTCCTGCTGGCCACCCGTACGCCGGGCGCACTGGTGGCCGAAGTGTCGACCTCCTCGATCAACGGCGGCCACGCCGTCGCCCAACGCATGGTGCTGCGCGCCGCCGCCGACCAGGTATCGGCCGCGCTGATCAACCCACTGGTGCCGGCCAAGGTCGCGATCTCGCCGCTGACCACCGAAGCGGTGCGCATGATGGAAGAGGACCATATCAGTTTTGAATCGGCCAAGAACAACCTGGCCACGCGCCTGAACGTTTCGTCCGACACCGTGCTGGCCGACATGACCGCCGCCGGCGCCGACCTGCTGAAGGAGTCCGTCATCCTCAGCAACCGCTTCGCCTTCGCCGCCAGGATGGTGGATCGCCATGACGTATCGCCAGCCGCACTGGCTGTGGACCCTGGCGCCACCGGCCCTGCGATCACGATGAAGGAAGCGCAGCAGGCCGCGATGAATCTGGAAGGCATTCCCCGCTACGACCACGTGTTCATGATAGTCCTGGAAAACAAGGCCACGTCGTCGATCAAGAACTCGGTCTACGCGCCGCGCATCAACGCCTATCTCAACGCCGGCAACCAGTTCACCAGCTACTACGCCACCGGCAATCCCAGCGAACCGAATCGCCTGGCCTTCGCATCGGGCGACGACTTCGGCATCACCGACGACAGCGCCTTCAACTGCTACCCGAACGGCACCGCCGCCGCCAACGCGATTGAAGACCTGCCGCTGCCGCCAGGCGTGAGCGCCTGTACCAACGCCACCAACCACAATATCAAGGGCAAGCCGAATCTGTTCAACGCCTTGACCAGCAAGGGCATGAGCTGGCGCGTCTACAGCGAGTCGAAGAATCCGGGCGCCGACTGGCGCAAGGACGGCACCGCAAACGCCGCCATCGTCGCCCCCGACAATCTGTACACGGCCGGTGAGCCGGTTGGCGCCATCGGCACGCCTGGCCTGCAAGTACGCCTTGCCGGCGCGCTGTACGCGGCCAAGCACAATGGCAGCGTGTTCTTCCAGAACGTGCGCAGCTCGCCGGAGTTCCTGCAAAATAACCGCACGCTGGGCGGCGGCCAATGGGATGCGGCGCTGGCGGCGATCGCGCCGACCGGCTGGAATGCCGACCAGTTCGGAGACGACCTGCAAAGCGGCGACGTCGGCCAGATCAACATCCTGGAACCGGACCAGTGCGACGACATGCACGGCGTGACGCTGGTCGGTACCCTGCCTGGCAGCAGCACCACCAAGGCGGCCAGCGACTGCTCCGGCAATCCGCTGATCTATCGCGGCGATAAGTACACGGATTACCTGATCAAGAAGATCCAGGCTTCGCCGCTGTGGAACAATCCGCAAAAGCGCGTCGCCATCGTCATGATGTTCGACGAAGGCACGGCCACCAGCGGCTTCAATTCCTGCTGCGGCTGGAACACCAGCGGCACGCCGGCGGCACTGGGCCCGTTGGTGCGCAACGCGGACGGCAGCGTGTCGGTGGAAGCGGTCACCAACTACAAGCAGGGTAACAAGGGCCACGGCACCAGCATCTTCGGCGTATTGAACAACCAGCCGGGCGCGCCGAAGGGCGTGGTCGACAGCGACGCCTACAGCCACATCTCGCTGGTGCGCACCTTGCAGGACATGTTCCAGCTGGCCGATCCTGCGGACGACTGGTCGTACATGAACCGTTCCAAGTACAGCCAGAAGTTCATCGTATCGAACATCCTGAACCTGCCGGAATACGCAGGCAGCGCCGATGCGCACTTCGATGCGGTGCGTCCGATGAATCACTCGTATGTGATCCCGGCCGGCTACGTGCAGAAGAACGGCTACCCAACCATCAAGCAGGTCGGCCCGGACGGCGATCAGCGTAACGGCTGGGCGCTCAAATAAATGAAACTGGCACTGATATTTGTGCTCAGCGTGGCGGCGGCGCAAGCCGTCGCTGCGCCGGCGGTGGCGCCGTTGAGCGCCGCCGCCGACATCGGCAAGCAGATGTTTTTCGATCAAACCCTGTCGGGCTCCGGCAAAATGTCCTGCGCCACCTGCCACGACCCTGCGAGCGCCCACGCGCCGCCGAACAAACTGGCGGTGCAGCTGGGCGGCGCCAGGCTGACCACGGCCGGCGTGCGCGCGACGCCGTCGCTGCGCTACCAGGAATACACGCCGCCGTATGAGGATATGCTGGACAACCCGGACGGCATCAGCACGCCGGGGCCAGGCGGCGGGCACACGCAGGACGGCCGCGCCGCCACGCTGGCCGAGCAGGCGCGCATACCGCTGCTGGCGAAGCATGAAATGGCGAACAAGAGCGCGGCCGACGTGGTGCGCAAGCTGCGCGCCTCGGCATACGCGGAGCAGTTCCGCCAGGCGTATGGCCAGGACGTGTTCAGGAACGACAAGGCGGCCTTCCAGCACGCGCTGGAGGCGCTGCAGGCGTACCAGCTGGAGGACAACAGCTTCCACCCATACAGCAGCAAGTACGATCTGTACTCCAGCAACAAGATCGGCGGCGACCTGACGGCGCAGGAGATGCGCGGCTTTGCTGTCTACAGCGATCCAAACAAGGGTAACTGCTTTGCGTGCCACTACAACGGCGCGGGCTTGAACGGCAGCGTCAAGCTGTTCACCGACTTTACCTATGCGGCGATAGGCGTCCCTCGCAACAAGGACATCCCGGCCAATATGAAGGCCGCCTATTTCGACCTGGGCATCTGCGAGCGTCCCGACCATCCGCGTCCGGCCAGCGGCAAGTACTGCGGCATGTTCAAGACGCCGACGCTGCGCAACGTCGCCACGCGCTCGGCCTTCTTCCACAACGGTGCGTTGAAAAATCTGAAGGACGTGATCCGCTTCTACAACACGCGCGACACCAATCCTGAGCGCTGGTATCCGACCGTCAAAGGCGTGGTGCAAAAGTATAACGACCTGCCCAAGCGCTATCGCGCCAACCTGGATCAGCAGATGCCGCTCGATGGCCGCAAGCGCGGCAGCGAGCCGCCGATGACCGAGCAGGAAATGCAGGACCTGGAAGCTTTCCTCAACACGCTGACCGATAACGACCTGGTGGTAAAAAAATGAAGATGATTTTGATCGTCACAGCTGCTGTTTTCACGCACGCCGCGCACGCCGCGCCGCAGCCCAGCAACAAGGCGCTGGCGGCAGGCTTGGCCAAATACCTGGCGCAGCAAGGCGACGTTTGCGTCGGCAAGTTCGATTGGCCCATCGACGTGGCTGCGGGCGACGCCGAGGCGGGCAGCCGCGATGCGGTGCAGCTGCCGGTGCTGGCGCAGCTTGGGTTGGTGGAGGCGGTCGGCGGAACGGTCGTGCGCCGCAATGCCGAAGGCGTCGAGCGGGAGGTGCCGGTGCAGCGTTATAGCCTGACCGAAGCGGGAAAAAAATTCTACCTGAAGCGTGACACCAGCACCGTCGCGCCGACCGGCGAGAAGATCGCGCGCACCGGCGATTTCTGCGTCGGAAAACTGGGCTTGGCGAAAGTGGTCGCGTGGGATGCTTCGACCGGAACGGCCAGCTACACCTACAAGTTCGCCGCCGCCCCGTGGATGCGCGAACCGGCCGCGCAGCAGGTGTTCCCGATGATCGCCCACATCATGCAGGGCGAGGGCCAGATGCAGATGAAGCAGCGCCTGCGTCTGGACAACGGCCGCTGGGTTGGCGTCAAAGAGTGAGCGGAATCAGTTCCGGCAGAGCGCCATTTTCGACCTGCGGGAACTGAATCCGGCGCGAGTCCACCTCGAACTCCAGGGGCACCGAGCGGTAGGCCGCCGTGTCTGTCCATCCTCGATTAGAATGCCTGTTCAATCTAAAAGGACGGCCACCCCATGAACCTATTTCGACGACTCCCTGCTTTGGGCGCTTTGCTGCTGGTGGTGGTCTGCACGCACGCCGTGGGCGCAACGCTATCACGAGCGGTCATCGCAGATCCCATCCGGGATGAAAAATATCCGGCGTTTAACCGGCAGTTGTTGATACCGAGCGGTGGCGTTGGAATGAATGCTTTGCTGATGCGGGCGGCCGGTAAAGGTCCCAAACCCACGTTGGTGCTGCTGCATGGTTTGCCGGGCAACGAGCAGAATCTCGATCTGGCGCAGGCGGTCCGCCGCGCAGGTTGGAACGTGCTGACGATGCACTATCGAGGAAGCTGGGGATCTCCCGGTAACTTCAGCATCGAAGGCGCCATTCAAGACGCGGAAGCGGCCATGGTCTTCCTGCGGCTGCCTGAGAACGCGACCAGGTTCAACATCAATACCGGTCGCGTGTTCGTCGGCGGTCACAGTATGGGAGGACTCGCGGCGGCGCTCTACGCCGCTGCTCACCCGGACGTCGCGGGTCTATTGTTGATCGATGCATGGAACGCAGGCAGTGATGGAAAAGATCTGCTGGCCCATCCCGACACGCTCGCCGCCCTGCTTGAGGGGCTGGGCGACGACATGGGTAACAGTCTGACAGGCACCGATCCGGCGCGTCTGGCCGAAGAGATGAAACGCCATGCCAATGACTGGGACTTGATGATGTTCGCCCCTGCGCTGGCGATACCACCGACTCTGGTGATTGGCGCCACTCGGGGAGGTGGTGCTGAAAATAAGGCACTGGCGGATGTGATACGGGCGCAGCACAAGCGCAGGATCAGCAGCCTCACTATCGACAGCGATCACTCTTTCGCCGACCACCGCATCGCCTTGTCGGCTGCGGTGGTCAACTGGCTGCAGCGTCAGACACCGACGAAGCCATAGACCGCACGTGCCCAGGCAGGCGTTGATGTCGGCGGTGGCGCAAGTGGCGTGGCGTTCTTTGAGCCGCGCCGTGGATGCGTGAGCCGGCCGATCGGTGTGCGCGAATAACCTTCGCCGCTATAGCCGGTATAAGCGCGGAGGGTGGTCATGTCACGCTGTCGTAACACGGCATCAATACACTTCCGCGTTCTTATTCATTCGACAGGAAGTGCCATGCCATCCTCCCGCTTCAACAGCGCCGCGCGCGCCATCGCCTTGTGCGGCGTCTTTGCCTTGCCTGCCGCACCGGCTTCCGCGCTGAACATCCTGCTGTGCAATGACGACGGTATCACCGCCGCCAACCTGCGCGCGCTGAAAACGAAGCTGGTCGCCGCCGGGCATAGCGTGGCGGTGGCCGCGCCCATCGACAATCAATCGGGCCGCGGCGGCTACATCGCCTTCCTGACCCCGATCGGCGCGCTGACCGGCAAGGAGCGCGGCGCAGTGGCGCTGGGCCTGGCCGCCGGGACTCCCGGCGTTGGCGTCGATGCCGGCGATGCCGATGTCTCCTACGTCAACGGCACGCCGGTTGCTGCTTGCCTGTACGGCGTCGACGTACTGGCCAAGAAGAAGTGGGGCGGCGCCCCCGACCTGGTGATCTCCGGCCCCAATGAAGGAAACAACACCGGCGCGATCAACGCCAGCAGCGGCACTTTCAATAACCTGGTCTACATGATCAATCGCGGTCTGCCGGCAATGGCCGTCAGCGACGCCACCACCACCCAGGTCACCTGGAGCGGCGCGCTGCCTGCATCGCATCGCGTGTATGAAGTGGCGGGCATCGTCGTCAAGCTGGTTGATACGCTGATCGCCAACAAGGCCAAGGCCGGCGGACTGCTGATGCCTGATGGCGTGGGGCTGAATGTCAACGTGCCGGACTTCAGCGCCGGCGCCGGCGCGGCGCTGCCGTACCGTTTCACCCGCATCGGTAAAGCCAGCAGCTACCTGCCGGCGTTCTATGAGAAGCTGTCGGACAGCCCGCTGGCAGTGGCTTCCGGCGTCAACTTCCCGGTGCCGGGCATCAGCCTGGCCACTGGCGGCACGGTGCTGCCGAGCGGTGTGACGCTGCCCAAGGACACCGCCGCGACGTCGGAAGACAATGTGATCGCCACGAAAACTGCGGTGACGATTTCTCCGGTCGAAGGCGTGCCGCAAGCGCGCCGCGCCTTTGAGGACGCGATGAAGATCAAATTGAACGGGATCGCGCAATGAACAACTCGATGAAGGTGGCCTTGCTGGCCGTGGTTGCCGGGCTGGCGGGATGCAATGGCTCGACCAATAACGAACCGCCGCCGACCAGCAGCGTGCCGGCGCTGGGCGAGGGCGCGCTGCAAGGTTATGCCAATGGCGACACGGTGTCCGGCGCCAGCATCTACACCAATAAGGATGGCAAGGGCTATGTGCTGCTGTCGGCCGACGGCGATGGTGCGGCCACGGTGATACATGTGGTGGATGGCAGCAAAGGCCGCCGTGTACCGGTGGCCGGCAGCGGCATGGTGACGCTGGCCTACGACCGCACCCAGGTGGTGGCGCTGAATGCGCTGTCGCCGTCCAACGCGGCCGGCAGCTATCAGGTCCTCATCGGCGGCAAGCCTGCGCTGTTCACGGTGGCCGCAGACGGCGCCATCAGCGCTGGCAGCAGCGATTGCAAACTGTCGGGCAAGGTGGACTTCACCGCCACCTACGGCGGCGCAGCGGCGCTGACGTTGACCGCCAGCGGCTGCGGCAGCTCCGCCGAAGGAAGCTACAAAGGCCTGGCACTGGCATCGGCAGACACGGCGCCCGCCGCGCTACAACTGGTTGGCGAAAACGGCAGCACGGTGCTGGACTTGCTGGCCTATCGCTGATGCTACAAAGGATGATGGGGTCAAGTCTGACATTCGGACACGAGCTCAGGCATTCAGGGCTACTCGGAAAAGTAATGATACTTGGAGACGACCCGGTGTTCCGCCGAGTAGCCTACGCCCCAGGCGCTGAGGAAGTGTTCGTAGCGCTCTTCAGTCACGCAACGGCCGTCGTTCTTGCCTCGGTACGATGAGTCGTCTCCCCACCAAAGGTTATCGCCGCAGGGACGCGATACGTCGGCCTTGCCCATCATCGCGATGACGTCTGCGCGTGTCGCGCCCAACTCGATGCGATCGAATATCTTGCCATCGCGGCCATCGCGCCAGGAGTTGAGTGCAAACGCACATATCAATACGACCGGGATACACAGTATCGCCAGTCCGGCGACGATTACCGCTCTCTGAAACCAGGCGTGCGGTTCAGCTCCACCTCGCAGATGTGATGCTGTCCATGCCCCGGCAATGATCGTCAGCCAGCATAAGCCGCCGTTCAATACGATATCGGAAGTGACGATGGGCGCCGCCATAATGCTGCCGAACAGCGGCATCCAGCCGATGGCAGCTGCCGCCATTGCTGGTCGCTTTGGGTACAAGGTCTGGATCGGGAATGCCGGTGCGGCGAACATGAGGGCCAGCGCGATCAGCTTTGCGCTGACGGGATGCGTCGGCAGTTCGCCAGGTAAGACGACGGAGCCGTAGAACCACAGCAGCACCATGCAGACGCCTATCGTGAGCAAGCCCGCTGCGTGCGCGGTGATGGCCAGGAAGCGCATCGCCTAACGTGCCGGTATCCAGTTCATCAGCCGGTCGTTCTGGGTTTGATACTGCTTGACCAGGCAGGCATTGATGTCGGCGGCGGTGGCGCAGGTGGCGTCGCGTTCCTTGAGCCATTTGCGCTGGAAGTCGCGCAGCTGGTTGCGGGCATCGATGGTGTCGTAGCCTTGGCGCAGTTCCTTGACCAGCTTGGCCAGCGCCAGATCCTGTTTGGCCAATGCCGCATCGGCGCAGATGGTTTTTTCAACCTTGGTGGCGGCAGCCTTGCAATCATAGGACGGACCGTCGGCTGCCGGTTCGAAGCGTGCCGCAGGCTTGAATTGCGCGGCGTCCATGCTGGTACTGGCGCCGGCACGGTCGATGAAAACAACGCTGACGGGTGCAACGTCGTTTGCGCTCATCCAGTCGATCAGTGCGCGGCGTGCCGGCGCTGGAATCTGTTGTGCGGACAGGCTGTTGGACCCGAGGCGCAGTTCGCCGTCGATGATATCCGCGCCCAGGCCTTGGCCGGTCTGGGTGTCGATCCAGAAGAAGCCCTTGAACGGACAGGCGTGCGCCTCGCAGGCCGATACGCTGACGTAGCGTTTATCCACCACAAACACCGGGTCCGGCGGGCCGCCCAGTCCCGACAGTACTTCCCTGGAAAATTTTCCGGGAAGGCGAGTCTCGATCAGCGACTTGGCGCGCTTGTCCCAGATGAAGGCATTGCTCGACTTGCCCTCGTAGCTTAACGGCCAGTCGATCGTGGTGGCGTGGGCCAGCGTGGACAGCGTCAGCGCCAGCAGGGCAATCAGTTTTTTCATTGGGCTTCCGTGAAGAGGCGCTTGAGTTTGCGGCCGCCTGTGATCTCGAAGCCGTGACGCTCATAGAACGCCAGGCTGCGGTCGAATTCCGGCAGCGGCGGGGTGCAGACTTCCAGCCGGTTCCAGCGCCGCTTGCGCGCCAGTTCCGCGGCGGCGTTCAGCAGCAGGCCGCCGACGCCGTTGGCGCGGAACGGCGGGGCGACAAAGAATTCCTGCATGGTCGCCAAGGCGCCCTCCGCGTACAGCGCGCGGCCTTCGGAGATGCCGACGAAACCAATCGCCTCGCCTTCCGCAATCGCGATCAGCGCGAGGTATTTTTCCTCGCGCAGCAGGGCGTGGCACAGGCTGGCGGTTTTCTGCGGGTCCAGGTTGAAGGTTTTCACGCCCAGGCGCTGGGAAATCTCTTCGGTCAGCGCAACGGCCATCGCGGCGATCGCCGCTGCATCTTCAGGAACGGCCAAGCGTATTCTCGTATCGGTCATTGCGTTGATTCTTTAGTCGTAAGGTTAAACAGCATAGCAGTTTGCGATCCGCGAATACTCGCGCATTCTCACGGACGGGGAAAGAGGCAAAAAAAAACCGCCTGCACCGAACGCGATCTTGAGCGCGCTCAGGCAGGCGGACTTTCCTGACATACCGCTGTTAGCCGGCCAGCTTGGCCTTCAGCAGCTCGGTCAGCTGCGCCGGGTTGGCTTTGCCGCGCGAGGCTTTCATCGCCTGGCCGATCAACGAGTTGAGCGCCGCTTCCTTGCCCGCGCGGTACTGCTCCACCGATTTCTCGTTGGCGGCGATGACGTCGTTGACGATCGCTTCCAGCGCGCCGGTGTCGGAGATCTGCTTCAGGCCCTTGGCTTCGATGATGGCGTCAACCAGGTTCTCGTCCGTGGATTTGGCTTCCCACATGCCGGCGAAAACTTCTTTCGCGGCCTTGTTGGAGATGGTGCCGTCGGCGATGCGCTTCAGCATGGCGGCCAGCTGCACCGCCGATACCGGCGATTGATCCAGGTCCACGCCTTCGCGGTTCAAGGTCGACGAGACGTCGCCCATCAGCCAGTTGGCGGCGGCCTTGGCGTTTTCCTTGCCGGCCTTGTCCACCACGGCGACGAAGTAGGTCGCCATCGCCTTCGATGCGGTCAGCACCAGCGAGTCATATTCCGGCAGCGCGTATTCGCTGACGAAGCGCGCGCGCATGGCGGCCGGCAGCTCCGGCATCGAAGCCTTCACCTTGGCGATCCACTCGTCGGAGATGACCAGCGGCGGCAGGTCCGGGTCCGGGAAGTAGCGGTAGTCCTGCGCGTCTTCCTTGCTGCGCATTTCGCGGGTTTCCTTGCGGTCCGGATCGTACAGGCGGGTGGCTTGAACCACCTTGCCGCCGTCTTCGATCAACTCGATCTGGCGGCGCACTTCAACGTGCACGGCTTCTTCGATGAAGCGGAACGAGTTCAGGTTCTTGATCTCGCAGCGGGTGCCGAGTTTCTCATCGCCTTTGCGACGCACCGAAACGTTGACGTCGCAGCGGAACGAACCTTCCTGCATGTTGCCATCGCAGACGCCCAGCCACATCACCAGCGAGTGCAGCGCCTTGGCGTAGGCCACGGCTTCAGCGGCGCTGCGGATTTCCGGCTCGGAGACGATTTCCAGCAGCGGCGTGCCGGCGCGGTTCAAGTCGATGCCGCTCATGCCGGCGTAGTCTTCGTGCAGCGATTTGCCGGCGTCTTCTTCCAGGTGGGCGCGCGTCAGGTTGACGGTCTTGGTGACGAATTCGCCATCCTTCTCGAAACCGAAGGTCAGCGAGCCGCCGATGACGACAGGGTCTTCGAACTGGCTGATCTGGTAGCCCTTGGGCAGGTCGGGATAGAAGTAGTTCTTGCGGGCGAAGATGGACGCCGGAGCGATCTTCGCGCCGACCGCCAGGCCGAAGCGAATCGCGCGGTCCACCGCCTGCTTGTTCATCACCGGCAGTACGCCAGGCAGCGCCAGGTCCACAGGGCTGGCTTGCGTGTTGGCGTCGGCGCCGAACTTGATCGGCGATCCGCTGAAAATTTTAGATTCGGTCGTGAGCTGCACGTGGTTCTCAAGACCGATGACGACTTCCCATTCCATATTGTTCTCGCTTATGTTTGCTTGTCGTTCCCGCGAAAGCGGGAATCCATACTCAGCATGGATTCCCGCTTTCGCGGGAATGACGTTGATCTTAGATGCCGGCAGGTGCGCGGGTGTGCCAGTCGGTCGCCAGCTGGTACTGGTGGGCGACGTTCAGCAGTTTCGCCTCGCCGAAATGCTTGCCGATGATCTGCAATCCCACCGGGCGGTTCTTGGCGCCGAAGCCGACCGGAATCGACATGCCAGGCAAGCCGGCCAGGCTGGTGGACAGCGTGTAGATGTCGGCCAGGTAAGCGGCGACCGGGTCGTCGGACTTGTCGCCCAGGTCCCAGGCCACGGTCGGCGCGACCGGTCCCATGATGACGTCGCAGACGGCGTTAGGGCCGTTCAGCACCGCTTCGAAATCCTGCGCGATCAGGCGGCGGATCTTTTGCGCCTTCAGGTAGTAGGCGTCGTAGTAACCGTGGCACAGCACATAGGTGCCGACCATGATGCGGCGTTTGACTTCGGCGCCAAAGCCTTCGGCGCGGGTCTTGCGGTACATGTCCGAAAGGTCCTTGTACTCCGACGCGCGGTGGCCGTAGCGTACGCCGTCGAAGCGCGACAGGTTGGACGAGGCTTCGGCCGGCGCGATCATGTAGTAGGCCGGGATCGACAGCGCGGTGTTCGGCAGCGAGATGTCGACCAGGGTCGCGCCCATTTCGACGTACTTGGCCAGCGCTGCGCGCACGGCGTCTTCCACGTCCTTGGCCAGGCCTACACCGAAGTATTCCTTCGGCACGCCGATGCGCAGGCCTGCCAGCGGCTGGCCCAGTTCGCGTGTGTAGTCTTCGTCGATGCCGCCCATTTCAGGCGTCAGCGAGGTCGAGTCGCGTTCGTCGAAGCCGGCCATGGCGTTGAGCAGCAGCGCGCAGTCTTCGGCGGTTTGCGCCATCGGGCCGCCCTGGTCCAGCGACGAGGCGAAGGCGATCATGCCGAAGCGCGATACGCGGCCGTAGGTCGGCTTGATGCCGGTGATGCCGCAGAACGCGGCCGGCTGGCGGATCGAGCCGCCGGTGTCGGTGCCGGTGACGGCCGGCGCCAGGCGCGCGGCCACGGCGGCGGCGGAACCGCCGGAGGAGCCGCCAGGCACGGCGTTCTTGTCCCACGGGTTTTTCACCGGACCGAAGGCCGAGTTTTCATTGGCCGAGCCCATGGCGAATTCGTCGCAGTTCAATTTGCCCAGCGTGACCATGCCGGCCGCGCGGAATTTTTCCACCACGGTGGCGTCGAAAGGGCTGACGTAGTTGGCCAGCATTTTCGAGCCGGCGGTCGAGCGCCAGTCGCGGGTGACGAAGATGTCCTTGTGGGCGATCGGCACGCCGGTCAGCGCGGTGGCGGTGCCGGCGGCGATGCGGGCGTCCGCTTCGGCCGCTTGCGCCAGGGTCAGCGCACGGTCCACGTGCAGGAAGGCGTTCAGGTCGCTCTTTTCGATACGGTCGAGGAAGTGCGTCGCCAGTTCGGTGGCGGTGATGGCTTTGCTTTGCAGCAGCGCGGACAGCTCTTTAATGGTTTTGGTGTGCATGGCGTTTCAATTCAGATTCGTTGCGGCGTCGTCCCCGCGTAGGCGGGGATCCATGGAACGCTGGCCAAATTGGCTCAGCATGGGTTCCCGCCTGCGCGGGAACGACGGCGGTGTTACTCGATCACTTTCGGCACCAGGTACAGCCCGTCCTGGGTCTTGGGCGCGACGGCCTGGTAGTCGTCGCGGCGATTGGCTTCGGTGGCGACGTCTTCGCGCAGGCGCAGGGCGATGTTATTCATGTGCGCCGCCAGCGGGTGGCTCAGCGGGGCGACGCCGTCGGTGTCGACCGCCTGCATCTGTTCGGCCAGCGCAAAAATGCCGTTCAACTGGTCCAGCGCGGTGGCGCTCTGCTGCTCGCTCATCTCAAGTTGTGCCAGTTTGGCAATGCGTGTTACGTCGGATAGGGTCAGGGACATGGCGAATGGCGCGGACGGGCCGCGCAAGGTTTAATTGTTATATTGATAAAAAACTGGAAATTCTGCCTTTTCGCTGGCAAAAGAGAACGAATGCCGCTTAACTCGCGGACTCAACCGATACACTTTTGGCGGGATTTTCGGCAAATCGCATTCAAATTATAAGGTAGAATGGCGGGTTGATGCGTTGACGGCGCTGAATCATTGCTGCCGCCGCGTCACCACAGGATTTCTTTCTAACGGCTTACGCGCACACCAGTAGCGCCACAGGACACACATGTTTGGTTTTTTACGCAGGTATATTTCCACCGATCTGGCCATCGACTTGGGCACGGCCAACACTCTGATCTACGTTCGCGGCCAGGGCATCGTCCTGGACGAACCGTCGGTCGTCGCGATCCGCCAAGAGGGCGGCCCTAACGGCAAGAAGACGATCCAGGCAGTTGGTAAAGAAGCAAAGCAGATGCTGGGCAAGGTCCCAGGCAACATCGAGGCGATCCGCCCGATGAAAGACGGCGTGATCGCCGACTTCACCGTCACCGAACAGATGCTGAAACAGTTCATCCGCATGGTGCACGACTCCAAATTCTTCCGTCCTTCGCCGCGCATCATCATTTGCGTGCCGTGCGGTTCGACCCAGGTTGAACGCCGCGCGATCCGCGAATCGGCGCTGGGCGCCGGCGCTTCGCAGGTCTACCTGATCGAAGAGCCGATGGCTGCGGCGATCGGCGCCGGCCTGCCGGTGTCGGATGCCACCGGCTCGATGGTGGTCGACATCGGCGGCGGCACCACCGAGGTGGGCATCATCTCGCTGGGCGGCATGGTCTACAAAGGTTCGGTGCGCGTGGGCGGCGACAAGTTCGACGAAGCCATCGTCAACTACATCCGCCGCAACTACGGCATGCTGATCGGCGAGCAGACCGCTGAGGCGATCAAGAAGGCCATCGGTTCGGCCTTCCCGGGTTCGGAAGTGAAGGAAATGGAAGTCAAGGGCCGCAACCTGTCCGAAGGCATCCCGCGCTCGTTCACGATTTCGTCCAACGAGATCCTGGAAGCGCTGACCGACCCGCTGAACAACATCGTTTCGGCCGTGAAGAACGCGCTGGAACAGACGCCGCCGGAACTGGGCGCCGACATCGCGGAAAAAGGCATGATGCTGACCGGCGGCGGCGCGCTGCTGCGCGACCTGGATCGCCTGCTGATGGAAGAAACCGGCCTGCCGGTGCTGGTGGCGGAAGATCCGCTGACCTGCGTGGTGCGCGGCTCGGGCATGGCGCTGGAGCGGATGGACCAGCTGGGCTCGATCTTCTCCTACGAATGATCTGACAAGACGGGGCCGCGAAACAGCGGCCCCGATGCATTGGGATGAGTTGACAGTCTCGTTGGCGCGCGAGCGCCGGATTATTGGAAGTCATGGAATACAGTCCTCCGCCACTTTTCAAGCAAGGCGCCTCCGCCCGCGTCAAGATGACGGTATTCGCGTGCATATCGATTGCGCTGCTGCTGGTCGATTCACGCATGCACACCTTGACCACGGTGCGCAAAGCGGCAGCTACCGTGCTGTATCCGCTGCAAATGGCAGCCTTGCTGCCGCGCGACGCCATCTACGGCGTCGGCGACTATTTCTCTACCTTGTCGTCGCTGGAAAAGCAGGTGCGCGAGCTCAAACGCCAGCAGATCGCCGGCGCGCTGGTGCTGCAGCAAGCCCAGCTCCAAACCGCTGAAAACGGCCAGCTGCGCCGCCTGATGGACGCGCGCGAGCATCTGCCGGTGAAATCGATGCTGGCCGAGATCCTGTACGACGCGCGCGACGTCAACAGTCGCAAGGTGATCCTCGACCGCGGCACCCAGCAAGGCGTGGCGCTCGGCCTGCCGGTGATCGACAACCAGGGCGTGGTCGGCCAGGTCACGCGCGTGTTCCCCTTTACTTCCGAAGTGACGCTGCTGACTGATAAGGAGCAGGCCATACCGGTGCAGCTGCTGCGCAACGGCTTGCGCAGCGTGGCCTATGGACGCGGCAAGTCCGGCGCGCTGGAGCTGCGCTTCACGGCGCCCAACGCGGACATCCAGGTGGGCGACATCGTCGTCACTTCCGGCCTGGACGGGGTCTACCCGGCCGGCCTGGCGGTGGCGCGGGTGAGCCAGGTGGAAAACAGCGCGGCCGGTTCCTTCGGCGGCGTGGTGTGCCAGCCGCTGGCCGGCATCTCCAACAATACGCAGCTGCTGATCCTGATGTCGGCGCCGGAGATGCCTCCGCGTCCGCCGGATGAAGAGCTGCGCGCGCTCAAGAAGCACAACAACAAGATGGCGCCGATCAAGGAGGCGCCGAAAGAGGGCGTCGACCCGGCGCCCGCCGGCGCCGCACCTGCGCCTGCGCCGGCCGGTCCGCCCGGCCTGATGCCGGTCATGCCGCCGCCAGCTCCCAAGCAGGCGCCGGCCGCCGCTGCGACCACGCCTGCCGTTACGCAGCCCGCTGCACCAGCGGCCGCGCCAGCTGCCGCACCGGCGGCGACCCAGCCTGCGCCAGCCACCACTACACCGAAGGAGCCGGCACGATGAACCGTCCCCACTATATCCTGCTGCCAGTCAGCCCGCTGTTCATCGCCTTCAGCCTGTTCTGCGCTTTTCTACTGAACCTCCTCCCCTGGGGGAACTTCATCGGCGTGCCGGACTTCGTGGCGCTGGTGCTGGTGTTCTGGGGCGTGCACCAGCCGCGCAAGGTCGGCATCGGCACCGCCTTCTTCCTCGGCCTGCTGATGGACGTGCATGACTCGACGCTGCTGGGCGAGAACGCGCTGGCCTACACGCTGCTGTCCTACTTCGCGATCATGCTGCATCGGCGGGTGCTGTGGTTCCCGCTGCTGACGCAGGCCATGCACGTGTTCCCGCTGCTGCTGATGGCGCAGTCGGTGCAACTGATCGTGCGCTTCTTCGTGTCCGGCAAATCCCCCGGCTGGTTCTACTTCGTCGAAAGTATCATCGCCGTGGCCCTGTGGCCGCTGGCGACCTGGCTGCTGTTGGCGCCGCAGCGCCGCGCGGTCGACCGCGACCACACCCGTCCGATCTGACGCCCCGGTCGAGAAGTGACTGAGCACCATGACTGAGTACCATGACTGAACTCAAGGACAACCAACGCGAGCTGCACCAGTTCCGCCTGCGCCTGACGGTGCTGGGCGCGCTGGTGTTCTTCTGCTTCGCCTCTTTGCTGGCGCGCTTCATCTGGCTGCAGGTCTACAAGCATAGCGACTACGTCGCCCAGGCCGAAGAGAACCGCATCGCCATCGTTCCGATCGAACCGAATCGCGGCCTGATTTTGGACCGCAACGGCGTGGTCCTGGCGCGCAACTACTCGGCCTTCACGCTGGAGATCACGCCCTCCAAGCTGAGCGCCACGCTGGACGAAACCATCGACGAGCTGTCCAAGCTGATCACGGTGGAGACCAAGGACCGCAAGCGCTTCAAGAAGCTGCTGGAGGAATCCAAGGGCTTCGAGAGCGTGCCGCTGCGCACCCGCCTGACCGACGAGGAAGTGGCGCGCTTTTCGGCGCAGCGCTTCCGCTTCCCCGGCGTGGAGGTGCAGGCGCGCCTGTTCCGCCAGTATCCGCTGGGCGAGATCGCCTCGCACGTGATCGGCTACATCGGCCGCATCAACACCACCGAGGCCAAGGCCATCGCCGACACCGAGGATGCCGCCAACTACAACGGTACCGACCATATCGGCAAGGAAGGCCTGGAGAAAAGCTACGAGAAGCAGCTGCACGGCATCACCGGCTACGAGGAAGTGGAGAAGTCGGCCGGCGGCCGCGCCATCCGCACCTTGTCGCGCACGCCCGCCACGCCTGGCAGCAATTTGATCCTGTCGATCGACATCGAGCTGCAAAAGGTGATCGAGGAAGCCTTCGGCGAATGGCGCGGCGCGCTGGTCGCCATCGAGCCGGAGACCGGCGACATCCTGGCCTATGTGTCGCGGCCCGGCTACGATCCCAACCTGTTCGTCGACGGGATCGACTCGCAAAGCTGGAACGAACTCAATACCTCGCTGGACAAGCCGATGGTGAACCGTCCGCTGTCGGGCACCTATCCTCCGGGTTCCACCTTCAAGCCTTTCATGGCGCTGGCCGCGCTGGAACTGGGCAAGCGCACGCCGGGCCAGACCATCTTCGATCCGGGCTCGTTCACGCTGGGCGGCCACAAGTTCCGCGACGATAAGCCGGGCGGCCACGGCACGGTCGACATGTACAAGTCCATCGTCGAATCCTGCGACACCTACTACTACATCCTCGGCAACGAGTTGGGCATCGACGCCATCAGCGATTTCATGAAGCCGTTCGGCTTCGGCCAGCTGACCGGCATCGACCTGGAACACGAGAAGCAGGGCGTGCTGCCTTCCAAGGAATGGAAGCGCAACCGCTTCAAGAAGAATGTGGCGGCGCAGAAGTGGGTCGGCGGCGACACCATTTCCATCGCCATCGGCAACGGCTTCAACACCTACACGCCCTTGCAGATGGCGCACGCGGTATCCAACCTGGCCAACAACGGCATCGTCATGAAGCCGCACCTGGTGAAGATCATCGAGGACAGCGTCACGCGCGCGCGCAAGCTGACGGTGCCCAAGGAAAGCTACCGCATCCCGCTCAAGCAGGAGCATATCGACATCATCAAGAACGCCATGGTGGGCGTGACCACCGGCGGCACGGCGGCGCGCGCCTTCGCCGGCGCCGGCTACACCTCGGGCGGCAAGACCGGCACCGCGCAGCTGGTGGCGATCAAGAAGAACGAGAAGTACAACGCCAACCTGATCGCCGAACGCCTGCGCGACAACGCGCTCTACACCGCCTTCGCCCCGGCCGACAAGCCGCGCATCGCCATCGCGGTGGTGGTGGAAAACGGCGGCTTCGGCGCCGGCGTGGCCGCGCCCATCGTGCGCAAGGCGCTGGACTACTACCTGCTGGGCAAACGCCCGAACGAAAAAGAAACCACCCGCGTGCCGAAGGAAGACGCCGAGCTGCGCTCCGTGCAGGACGTCCAGGCCGAGCAGGGCGTCAGCGACGAGAAGAAGCCGGGCGCTGAAACTCCCGGCAACAAGGAATAAAGGACCCGCATGCGCATCAACGAAAGGCGTTCCCTGTGGCGCCGCCTTCGCCCGTATTTCACCGTTTTCGACATCCCGCTGATGCTGATCATCTGCGCGCTGCTGTCGGTCGGCCTGGTCACGCTGTATTCGGCCGGCATCGGCATACCCGGCAAGGTTGAAGACCAGCTGCGCAACATCTGCCTGGCCTTCATCGTGATGTGGTTCGTGGCCAACGTGTCGCCGCAGATGATGATGCGGATCGCCGTGCCGGCGTATGTGGTGGCGGTGGCGCTGCTGATAGGCGTGGCGCTGTTCGGCACCATCAAGCTGGGCGCGCGGCGCTGGCTGCACGTGGGCATCGACATCCAGCCGTCCGAGTTCATGAAGATCGCCATGCCGCTGATGCTGGCGTGGTTCTTCCAGCAGCGCGCCGGCCATCTGCGCTGGCAGGATTACGCCATCGCCGCCGTGCTGCTGGCGATCCCGGTGGGCCTGATCGTCAAGCAGCCGGACCTGGGCACCGCCTTGCTGGTGGTGGCCGCCGGCTTCTGCGTGATCTTCCTGGCCGGCCTGGCGTGGAAGGCGCTGATCGCATTGTTCGTGGCCGGCGCCGCCAGCCTGCCGGTGATCTGGTCGGTGCTGCACGACTACCAGCGCGAGCGCGTGATGACGCTGATCGATCCGACCTCCGACCCGCTGGGCAAGGGCTTCCACATCATCCAGTCCACCATCGCGGTGGGTTCGGGCGGCATGACCGGCAAGGGTTGGACCCACGGCACCCAGGCCCACCTGGAGTTCATCCCCGAACGCACCACCGACTTTATCTTCGCCGTGTTCTCCGAGGAGTTCGGCCTGACCGGCAACCTGGTGCTGATGTTCCTGTACCTGCTGCTGATCGGCCGCGGCCTGATGATCGCCGGGAACGCGCCCAACTTCTTCACGCGCCTGCTGGCCGGCGCGGTCACGATGATTTACTTCACCTACGCCTTCGTCAACATGGGCATGGTCAGCGGCATCCTGCCGGTGGTCGGCGTGCCGTTGCCGTTCATGAGCTACGGCGGCACAGCGCTACTGACGCTGGGCCTGGGCGCCGGCATCCTGATGAGCATACAGCGGCACCGCAAACTGGTGCAGACCTGATGCGCGTGCATGACGGCCGGCCGCTGTGGCAGCGCATACGCCCTTATTTCACGGTGTTCGACGCGCAGCTGGCCATCATCATGCTAATGCTGTTGTCGGTGGGGCTGGTCACGCTGTATTCGGCCGGCATCGCGATTCCCGGCAAGGTGACGGACCAGCTGCGCAATATCTGCATGGCCTTCCTGGTGATGTGGGTGGCGGCGAACACGCCGCCGCAGATGATGATGCGGGTCGCCGTGCCGGCCTACGCGCTGGGCGTGGCGCTGCTGGTGGCGGTGGCGCTGGTCGGCACCATCAAGGGCGGCTCGCGCCGCTGGCTGACCATCGGCGTGCAGGTGCAGCCGTCCGAATTCATGAAGATCGCCATGCCGCTGATGATGGCCTGGTTCTTTCAGCGGCAGCAGGGGCAGCTGCGCTGGCACTCCTATTTGATCGCGGCGCTGCTGCTGGCGATACCCGTCGGCCTGATCGCGCGCCAGCCCGACCTGGGCACGGCGATGCTGGTGGTGGCGGCCGGCGCCTGCGTGATCTTCCTCGGCGGCCTGTCGTGGAAGGCTATGGCGGCGCTGGGCGCGACCGCGTGCGCCGGCCTGCCGGTGCTGTGGTCCGTGATGCACGACTACCAGCGCGACCGCGTGCTGACGCTGATCGATCCCTATCATGACCCGCTGGGCAAGGGCTTCCACATCATCCAGTCGATGATCGCCATCGGCTCGGGCGGCGTGGGCGGCAAGGGCTGGACCCACGGCACCCAGGCCCACCTGGAATTCATCCCCGAGCGCACCACCGACTTTATCTTCGCCGTGTTCTCCGAGGAGTTCGGCCTGGCCGGCAACCTGGTGCTGCTGGCACTGTACCTGCTGCTGATCGTGCGCGGCCTGAATATCGCCGTCAACGCTTCCACCTTCTTTACGCGCCTGCTGGCAGGCTCCATCACCATGATTTACTTCACCTACGCTTTCGTCAACATGGGCATGGTCAGCGGCATCGTGCCGGTGGTCGGCGTGCCGCTGCCGTTCATGAGCTACGGCGGCACCGCCTTGATGACGCTGGGCCTGGGCGCCGGCATTCTGATGAGCATCCAGCACCACAGCCGCGGCGTGCGCGGCGGCGCCTCCACGCGGGCCTGGGGAGCTGCCGCATGATGGAGATTAAGGACACGGAGCGCGAGCTCCAGCAGTTCCGCGCCCGCGTCACGGTGCTGGGCGCGATGGTGTTCATCTGTTTCGGCCTGCTGCTGGCGCGCTTCATCTGGCTGCAAGTGGTCAAGTACAACGACTTCGCCGTCAAGGCGGAGGAGAACCGCATCGCCATCGTGCCCATCGTGCCCAATCGCGGCCTGATTTTGGACCGCAACGGCGTGGTCCTGGCGCGCAACTACTCGGCCTTCACGCTGGAGATCACGCCGTCCAAGCTGGTCATGACGCTGGATGAAACCATCGATGAGCTGTCCAAATTGATCGAGATCGAGATCAAGGACCGCAAGCGCTTCAAGAAGCTGCTGGAGGAATCGCGCGGCTTCGAGAGCGTGCCGCTGCGCACCCGTTTGAGCGACGAGGAAGTGGCGCGCTTTTCGGCGCAGCGCTTCCGCTTCCCCGGCGTGGAAGTGCAGGCGCGTTTGTTCCGCCAGTATCCGCTGGGCGAGACGGCGTCGCACGTGATCGGCTTCATTGGGCGCGTCAGCCGCGCCGAGGCCAAGGCCATCGAAGACACCGACGATGCCGCCAACTACAAGGGCACCGACCATCTCGGCAAGGAAGGCCTGGAGAAAAGCTACGAGAAGCAGCTGCACGGCGCCACCGGCTACGAGGAAGTGGAAGTGTCGGCTGGTGGCCGCGCCATCCGCACCTTGTCGCGCACGCCTGCGGTGGCGGGCAGTAACCTGATCCTGTCGATCGACATCGAGCTGCAAAAAGTGGTGGAGGAAGCGTTCGGCGAGCGGCGCGGCGCGCTGGTGGCGATCGAGCCGTCGACCGGCGACATCCTGGCCTATGTGTCGCGGCCCGGCTACGATCCCAACCTGTTCGTCGACGGCATCGACGCGCAAAGCTGGAACGAGCTCAATACCTCGCTGGACCGGCCGATGGTGAACCGTCCGCTGTCCGGCACCTACGCGCCGGGTTCCACCTTCAAGCCCTTCATGGCGTTGGCCGCGCTGGAGCTGGGCAAGCGCACGCCCAGCCAGACGACTTACGATCCGGGTTTCTACTACCTGGGCGGCCATAAATTCAACGACGACGTGGTCGGCGGCCACGGTTCGGTGGACATGCACAAGTCCATCGTCGTCTCCTGCAATACCTACTACTACGCGCTGGGCCACGACATGGGCATCGACGCCATCAGCGGTTTCATGAAGCCGTTCGGCTTCGGCCAGCAGACCGGCATCGACCTGGAAAACGAAAAGACCGGCGTGCTGCCGTCGCAGGAATGGAAGCGCAAGCGTTTCAAGGGTGCGGCGGGCAAGTGGGTGGGTGGTGATACCATCTCGGTCAGCAATGGTTCGGGCTACAACGCCTACACCCCTTTGCAGATCGCGCACGCGGTGGCCAACCTGGCCAACAACGGCGTGGTGATGAAGCCGCACCTGGTCAAGATAGTCGAAGACGGCAAGACGCGCGCCCGCACGCTGACGGTGCCGAAGGAGAGCTATCGGATTCCGCTCAAGCAGGAGAATATCGACATTATCAAGGCTGCGATGGTCGGCGTGACCACCGAGGCGGGCGGCACCGGGGCACGCGCCTTCGCCGGCGCCGGCTACACGGTGGGCGGCAAGACCGGCACCGCGCAGGTGATCACCATCCGCTCCGGCGAGAAGTACAACGCCGCGCGCCTGGCCGAACGCCTGCGCGACAATGCGCTGTTCACGGCCTTTGCGCCGGCCGACAAGCCGCGCATCGTGCTGGCGCTGGTGGTGGAAAACGCCGGCAAGGGCGGCGCCGAAGCGGCGCCTATCGCCCGCAAGGCGCTGGATTACTACCTGCTGGGCAAACGTCCGGCCGGGAAGGACACCACCAAGGTGCCGAAGGAAGATGCGGAAACGGTGCTGCCGGTCGAAGGGCAGACGCTGGAAGAACAAGCCGCGGCGGCCGAATTCGAACGGCGCGCGCCGACGCAGCCAGTGCCCCCGGTGCAGAAAAAACCGTAAGGAAGATGTGATGGACATGAACCGTAGCCGTATTTTGAATGCCTGCACCGGGCTGGCCTTGCTGGCGCTGGTCGGCTGCGGCACTGCGCCGACAGTGACCGATACCGCCACGCCCAAGGCGCCCCGTACTTCCGGCCCGGTCATCAAGGCGCCGTCCAGCGGCAAGCCGGAAACCAGCCTGCCGGTGCTGCCGCCGGCGAATTCGGGACGCGGCGGCTATTACCAGGACGACGGCCCCGGCGACGCTCCGCCATCCAACCTGGCCGACGTGCCGGACGCCGACGTGCGCAACGATCCGCTGCTGCCGTACTCCAACCGTCCCTATGTCGTCTTCGGCAAGACCTACACGCCGATCACCGGCAACCAGCCGTTCACGCAGATCGGCGTCGGCAGCTGGTACGGCAAGAAGTTCCATGGGCAGCGCACCTCGTCCGGCGAGATCTACGACATGTACAAGATGACGGCCGCGCATCCGACGCTGCCGATTCCATCGTATGCGCGCCTGACCAATCTGGTGAGCGGCGCGGTGGTCATCGTGCGCATCAACGACCGTGGGCCGTTCCATGCCAACCGCGCCATCGACGTGTCGTACACGGCGGCGCTGAAACTGGGCTTGCTGGGCAAGGGCAGCCACGAACTCCAGATCGAACGCATCCTGCCGGATGAAGTGGACCGCATGCTGGCCACGCGCGCTGGCGTTTCGGGCACGGTGTCGCCGCGCTTGCAGTCGCAGTCTTCGCAGCGGAAGGGATCCACTGGCGGCCTGGGTGGCAACAACGGCGGCGGCCCGCTGCTGCTGACGCCATCGACGACGTTGAGCGAGCCGCTGGTGCTGGCGCCGAAAGCCATGCCAGGTGCGTCATCGTCCGACGCGGAAGCGCTGATGCTGACCGACCGCGCGCCGGCCAACAACGAAGCGCTGGCGGCCAGCACCGCCAAGGGGAGCTTCTACCTGCAACTGGGCGCCTACTCGCGCGCCGAGAACGCCGAGGTGGTGCGCAACAAGCTGTCCGGCAAAGGCTTGAATGGGTTGGAAGTGGTGCAGGGCGGTTCCGTGCACCGCTTGTTCACCGGCCCATTCGCCACCCGCCAGGAAGCGCTCCAGGCGGCGCAAGGCTTGCCTTCATCGTTGAACCTCAAACCTATCGTCATCCAGCGCTGATCATGCGTCAGAACATTCGAGACGAAATTTCATCCATTTCCCCTTTCGACGATTTGGAGCGTCATGATGTTTCCAGCTGCCTTGCATGGGTGGATTCGGGAGTGGAGTTGTGCCGTGTAGCGAAGCCGGCAACGCCGCCGATGCACCTGGTGTCCTATTTCGCCGTCGTCGATGACGGACATGTGCTGCTGGTCGACCACCGAAATGCCAGGTTATGGCTGCCACCTGGCGGCCATGTCGAACCGGGTGAGCATCCGCGCGTGACAGTCGCCCGTGAGCTGGAAGAGGAACTGGGCTTCGCCGCGCCGCATCCAATCGGGACGCCTCTGTTTGTGACCGTGACCACGACCGTTGGGCTGACCGCCGGGCACACCGATGTCTCGCTGTGGTACGTGGTCCGTGCCAGCCGCAATCAAAGCATCAAGTTCGACCAGCGCGAATTTGAGGGCGTGCGCTGGTTCCCGTTCGACGAGGTTCCGCTTGAGCGCGCAGACCCGCATATGAAACGCTTTCTGTCAAAATTGGCGAATAGCGATAGACCCAGCTGCTAATCCGCCGACAGCAATTGCGCCAGCCGCTCCGCGCGGAAGCGCTCGACGACAAATTCCACGAAGGCCCGCGTCTTGGCCGGCAGCAGCTTCTGCGCCGAGTAGTAGATCGACACCGCGCCGCCATCCACATGCCAGCCAGGCAGCACGCGCACCAGCGTGCCCGCATCCAGATGCGCCAGCGCTTCCGAGTAGTTGATCAAGGCGATGCCCAGGCCCAGTGCCGCCGCGTCGCAGGCGGCGCCGGGATCGCTCATCGTCATGCGCACGCGCAGCGTGACGGGCGCCTGCTGCTTGCTGCGGTTGACCAGCGCCCACGGACGTATCCTGCCCGTTTGCGGCGAGCGGATCAGGATGCCGTCATGTTCATGCAGGTCGGCGGGCGACTTCGGCGCGGGATGTTCGGCCAGGTAGGCCGGCGACGCCACCAGCACCCGGTTCGCCGGTGTCAGTTTGCGCGCCACCACGCCGGGCGACAAGTCGATGCCGCCGCCCAGCGCGGCGTCGAAACCCTGCGCGACCAGGTCCACCGGACGGTTGTCGAAGGCCCAGTCGGGCGAGATGGCGGGATAGCGCTGCAAAAAATCGCCCAGCATCGGCACGATGTACTTGCGGCCGAAATTGGCCGGCATGCTGACCCGCAGTACGCCGGCAGGCTGGCCGCCGGCGCTGGACAGGTTGGCGACGGCGTTCTGTATCGTCGACAGGCTGCCGCCCACTTCATCGAGGAACTGCTGCCCGGCCTCCGTCAGCGACAGGCTGCGCGTGCTGCGCTGGAACAAGCGCACGCCCAGCCGCGCCTCCAGCCGCGAGATGTTCTTGCCGACGGCGGCCGGCGTCAATCCCAGCCTGCGGGCCGCCTCCGAAAAACTGCCCGCTTCGGCGCTGCGCACGAAGCATTCAATGCTGATCATGGTTTCCATGGGTTTGATTTTAAACCAATTGGATCAACTGCATATAGTAACTATGGTCTAGTCGAGACATAATTGCAGGCGGATACTGAAGGCTCCAAATCACTCACCAGGAGCTTCAAATGATCGACGGTAAAATCGCATTCGTACAGGGCGGCTCGCGCGGCATCGGCGCGGCTATCGCAAAACGGCTGGCAGCGGACGGCGCCACCGTCGTGTTGACCTATTCCAGCTCGGCCGACAAGGCCGCGCAAGTGGTGGCGGAGATTGAAGCCGCTGGCGGCAAGGCGCAAGCCGTCAAAGCCGACAGCGCCGACGCGTCGGCATTGAAAGCAGCCATCCGCAACGCGGCCGAAGCCCACGGCCGCATCGACATCCTGGTCAACAACGCCGGCGTGCTGGCAATCGCACCGCTGGAAGACTTTACGCTGGAAGACTTCGACCGCACGCTGGCCGTCAATGTGCGCAGCGTGTTCGTGGCGACGCAGGAAGCGGCGCGTCACATGGGGCAGGGCGGCCGCGTGATCACCATCGGCAGCACCAACGCCGACCGCATGCCGTTTGGTGGCGGCGCGACCTACGCGATGAGCAAATCGGCGCTGGTCGGCCTGACCAAGGGCATGGCGCGCGACCTTGGGCCGCGCGGCATCACCGTCAACAACGTGCAGCCCGGCCCTGTCGATACCGACATGAACCCGGACAGCGGCGATTTCGCCGGCGCGCTGAAAGCCATGATGGCCTTGCCGCGCTACGGCAAGGTGGAGGAGATCGCCAGCTTCGTCGCTTATCTGGCGGGACCGGAAGCGGGCTACATCACCGGCGCCAGCCTGACCATCGACGGCGGCTTCGGCGCCTAAGCCTGGGTTATTTGCAGGCGTGGCTTTCCGCGTTCGGGTAGCCGGCGCGGAATTGTTCCAGCTTGGCCTTGAGCTCCGTATCCACGTCACGGAACTGGAAGGCCAGCAGCTTGCTGCCGCTCATGCGCGGGGCGACGCGCGCGGTGCGCACGCCTTGCTTCATCAAGATGGCCAACTGGCTTTGCGCCGCGCCTTCGGTCTTGAACACGCCCAGCGAAATCCCCCAGCGCAGCGGCGAGTTGTCGTTCATGATGAAGTAGTTGGTCACGCCCAGCGCGCGCAGTTCGCCGGCCTTCTTGTCGGCGCCTTCTTTGCTACCCTGCGGCGGCATATAAACGATATAGCTCGATATCTCGTTGCCCGGCAGGTTGTGGCGCGACTGGCGGTCGCCCAGGTTCAGCGGCGCCAGCTGGGCCTCGAAGCGGCGCGCGTCGGCCAGCACGAAGCTGCCGATTTCCACGCAGGCCAGCACTTCCGGCGCCGGCTTGGCGCTGGCGGCGGCGCTGGCCGCCGCCGCTGTCGCGGCAGTTGCGTCGCTGGCCTTGTCGGCGGAGACGATGGCCAGCTTGTCGGCGTTGAGTTGATTGAGCAGGCGCTCCGGTTCGCGCTCGTTGCCGCTGAAATGGCCGAGATAACCTTTGCCGTACGCGAACAGCGTGGCATTGATGGCGACCAGCGACCAGAAAATAAATTTCAGCACGGAGCTTCCCTTGCAACCTTAGTCGGCGCTGCCGGCGGCAGCATGCAAACCGATTAACACGATATTCTCGACGATACGGTACGGTACCTTCAGCATCGGCGCGATATACGGCGCCGCGCCGCCGGAGATGATGCACTCACTGGCGCCATGCCGCGCGTAAGCGTGCTCGATGGCGCCGCTCTGCGCGGCCAGGCAGCCGCTCAGGATGGCGTCGTCGGTATTGTCGGCGAATCCGTCCGGCAGCTTACCGTCTTGCGCAATTTGCGGCAACTGCGCCGTGTTGCGCGCCAGCGAACTGGCCATCAGGCCCAGGCCCGGCAGGATCATCCCGCCCAGGAACATGCCGTCGGCCGTGATGGCGTCGATGGTGGTGGCGGTGCCGCAGTTGGCGACGATGACTTCGCGTCCGGCCGCCAGCGCGTGGCCGGCGATGGCGGCGGCGAATCGGTCGCAGCCCAGCTGCGCCGGATTGCGGTAGCCGTTGGTCACGCCGGCCAGCGCCGGCAGCGAGGCAAACCATTCGATCGCCTGCTGCGGCAGGATCATCGCCGGGAAGGTCCGCTGCAGCACGTACTCCAGCTGCACGCGCAGCGCGCCGCCGGCCACGTTGGCGATCAGGATGCGGTCGACGCCGCGATCGCCCACCGCTTCGCTCAGGTGCAGTTCCAGCTGCTGCAGGTCGACGTGCATGACGGCGCCGTGGGCGATCCATGCGCCCAGTTCCGTGCCCGGTTCGGCCAATGCCCATTTGACGCGGGTGTTGCCGGCGTCGATCAGTAGAATCATGTTAGTCCGATAAAAGTAGATAAGCGCAGCGAGACGTCGCCGGACAGCACCTCGGCGCGGCCCTGTTCCGTGTCGAGCATCAGGCGGCCGATGGCGTCGACGCCGGCGGCGCGGCCTTGTTGCAGCACTTTGCCCTGGTCGAGGATGACCACTTCCTGGCCCTGCCACGCATGCAGCAGGTTCCAGCGCTCGGCGAAGGGGGCGAAGCCGGTGTCGTCGAACTCGGCCAGCACGGCGGCCAGGCGGCTGAGCAGGGCGGCCATCAGCTGGTTGCGGTCCATCTTGGCCAGCCACGGCGCGGCGGCCACTTCGCGGCCGATCTGCGCTTCCAGCTCGTCCGGCATGAGCAGGTTGATGCCGACGCCGATCACGGCCCAGATGGCGCCGTCGCCGTCCTTGCGGGCGGCCTGGGTTTCGACCAGGATGCCGGCCAGTTTTTTACCGTCGCGCAGCAGGTCGTTGGGCCACTTGATCTGCACCGGCACGCCCAGCGAGGCGATGGTCTCGGCCAGCGCGACGCCAACCGCCATCGGCAGGCCGGACATGCTGTGCAGCGGTCCCTTGAAGCGCCAGGCCAGCGAAAACATCAGCGCAGCGCCGGGTGCGGACAGCCAGCTGCGGCCGGCGCGGCCGCGTCCCGCCGTCTGGTTGCCGGCGATGCGCAGCACCGGGCCGGCCAGCGTATCGATGCGCGCCAGCAGGTCGGCGTTGGTGGAGCCGGTTTCGGCTACGGTTTCGATCGCCACGTGCGAGGCGCTGGTGGCGCAGTGCAGGCGGATGGCGTCTGCGGCGAGTGTATTCGAGGTGCTCATGATGCGGCCTTGCGTGGTTTGTGCGGCGCTTTCGCAAAGGCCAGGTCGTAGAGTGGATTCGGCAGCATGCGCAGCACCTTGGCGACGATGCCCATCTGCCACGGGATCACTTTGTAGCTGCTGCCGGCGGCGATGGTGCGCGCGGCCTTGGCGGCGAACTTGGCGGGCGCCATCAGGAACGGCATCGGGTAGGGATTCACCTGCGTCATCGGCGTGTCGATGTAGCCGGGGCACAGGGTGACGACGCGGATGCCGTAGGGCTTCATCTCCAGCCGCAGCGATTCGCAGTAGCTGATCACGGCCGCCTTGGAGGCGCTGTACGCCTCGGCGCCGGGCAGGCCGCGGATGCCGGCCACGCTGCCGATGCCGACCAGCCGCGCCGGCCGGTTTTGCGTTTTCATCTGGGCCTTCATCACCGGGATGAACGGCGCGAACGTGGCGGCGGTAGCCACCACGTTGGTGGCGATGACGGCTTCGAATACGGGGATGTCTTCGGCGAACTCGGTCAACGTGCCGACCGAGATGCCGGCGTTGGCGATCACCACGTCGATGCCGCCGGCGTGCGCCATGAAGGCTTGCGCGGCGGCGGCGATGGCGGCGTGGTCGCGCACATCGGCCGCGTAGGCGCGGTGGCGTTCAGGGTTGGGGAGGGAGGCGATCAGCTGGTCCAGCATGTCGCTGCGGCGGGCCAGCAGGCCCAGTGTGGCGCCTTGCGCCGCGTATTCGGCGGCGAGGGCCGCACCCAGGCCGCTTGAGGCGCCGGTGATGAAGACCCGCTCCGGCCCGGCGCCCTGTTTGCTCATCTTTATTTCTTTTCCGCTTTCGCCTTGGCGACCAGGATGTCCATCACTTGCGTGGCTTCGGTGTGCAGCTCGGCTTCGGTGGTGGCGGCCTTGGTGCCTTCGTTGGCCATGGTCGGCGAGGTGACGTACTTGCCGTCGATGGCGATCATCGGCCACGAATCGACGCCGTAGGCATCCATCATCGAGGTCGCGCGGCGCACGCTGCCGGCGACGCCAAGGCCGCGATACACCTCGATGAATTTCTGGCGGTCGACGCCCTGCTTGGCGGCGAAGTCGAAGGCCATCTCGTCGCGGTTCATGCGGTTGCGGTTGACGTGCATCTCGGTGAAGATCTTGGTCTGCATGGCGTCGTTCAGCAGGCCCATGGCGCCGAGCGTGAAGAACAGCTTCTGCTGCGGCAGGTCGGTGCCGCTGCGCGAGATGTGCATGCGCTTGAAGACGATGGCGTCGCCCTGTTTCTTGACCCAGGCCGTCAGCGACGGATCGAAAGCGAAGCAATGCGGGCAGGCATAGTCGAAGAACTCGATGACTTCGACCTTCTTGCCGCTATCGACGGCTTGCGGCGTTGGCAGCGTCTTGTACTCGACGCCGTTCTTCGGATCGGACGGGGAGGCCGACGACAGGGCTGCAACGCTCAACATCAATGCACCGACTACGAATTTCATGAATCGCATCTGAATACTCCTGGCTTATTTTTGCTTATTTTTGATTACGCACGACGGCGACGTCGATGCCGTTTTCGGACAGCTTGCTACGAACCTTGTTCATCGTTTCGACCTGGTTGTACGGGCCAAGGCGCACGCGGTGCAGCACGCCGGTGTCGGTGGCGCGGTCGGAGAGGTTGGCCTCGAAGCCCAACAGGGCCAGCTTGGCGCGGGCGCTCTCGGCGTCGGCGACTTCGCGGAAGGCGCCGGCCTGCAGGTAGTAGATGAATTTGTCGTCGCCGTTGTCGGCGGCGGCAGCCGGCCTGGCAGGCGTCGGCGTGACGTTGGCGGCGGCAGGAGTGGCTGGCTGGGCGGCTTTAGGCTTTTCAACCGGCGCCGGGGCAGGAGCAGGCGCTGGCGCGGCCTGGATCTTGTCGACCACCGCTTGCAGCGGATCGGCCGGAGGCGGGGCCTTCGGCGGTTCCTTGGCAAAGTCCTTGGCCGCTTCGCGCACCGCTTCCTTGTTGCCGTACATAGGCTTGTTCGGATCGGCGGCTTGTCCCGCAGTCGGTTCCGCAACCTTGCTGTTACGCGCCTTGTCGGTGAACGGCGTCGAGCCCTTGTTGATCACCAGGGCGACGACGACAGCGATCGCCAGGCCGATGACCAGGCCGATGACGATGCCGATGATGGTGTTGCCGTGCTGGCGCGAACGTGGGGTAAGGCTGGTGCGGAAATTCATTGTGCGGGATGTCCTTCGCAATTACATTTTGTTGGGAGCGGAGACGCCGATCAGCGCCAGGCCGTTGCGCAGCACCTGGCGGGTGGCCACCATCAGCGCGATACGGGCCGCCTTCAGTGCCTCGTCGTCCACCAGCACACGCTCGGCGAAGTAGAAGCTGTGCAGGTTGGCGGCCAGGTCGCGCAGGTAGAACGCGATCTGGTGCGGGCCCAGTTCCGCTTGCGCGCGCGCCAGCGTTTCCGGGTAGGCGGCCAGGGTCGCCAGCAGCGTCGCTTCGGTCGGCGCGGTCAGCGGCGACAGGTCGACGTTGGCCAGGTCGGCTTCGTTGCCGGTCCACTGTTCCAGCATGCGGCAGATGCGCGCGTGGGCGTACTGCACGTAATACACCGGATTCTCGTCCGAGGTTTTCAACGCGACGTCGACATCGAACACGAATTCGGTGTCGGCCTTGCGCGAGATGAGGAAGAAGCGCACCGCGTCGCGGCCTTTTTCGATGTCGCCGCCGCCCGACCATTCGATCAGGTCGCGCACGGTCACGTAGGAGCCGGCGCGCTTGGAGATCTTGACCTCTTCGCCGCCCTTCATCACGGTGACCATCTTGTGCAGCACGTAGTCGGGGAAGCCTTGCGGCACGCCGACGTTGACCGCCTGCAGGCCGGCGCGCACGCGGGCGATGGTGCCGTGGTGGTCCGAACCCTGGACGTTGATCGCCTGGGTGAAACCGCGCTGGAACTTGACGATGTGGTAGGCCACGTCCGGCACGAAGTAGGTGTAGGTGCCGTCCTTCTTGCGCATCACGCGGTTCTTGTCGTCGCCGTAGTCTTCGGTGCGCAGCCACAGCGCGCCTTCTTCCTCGTAGGTCTTGCCGGACTTGTTGAGCATGTCGACCGCGGCGTCGACCTTGCCGTCGGCGTACAGCGACGATTCGAGGTAGTAGTTGTCGAACTTGACGCCGAAGGCTTGCAGGTCGATGTCCTGCTCGTTGCGCAGGTAGGTCACGGCGAAGTGGCGGATCGATTCGATGTCTTCGATATCGCCCGAGGCGGTGGCCGGCGTGCCGTCCGAGGCCGACACGGTTTTCTTCAGCAGGAAGTCGGCGGCGATGTCGGCGATGTAGTCGCCGTTGTAGGCCGATTCGGGCCAGGCGGCGTCGCCCGGCTTGTGGCCGCGCAGGCGGGCCTGCACCGAGTTGGCCAGGGTCTGGATCTGCACGCCGGCGTCGTTGTAGTAGAACTCGCGGGTGACGGCGTAGCCCTGGGAGCCGAACAGCGACGACAGCGCGTCGCCCAGCGCCGCCTGGCGGCCGTGGCCCACGTGCAGCGGGCCGGTCGGGTTGGCGGAGACGAATTCGATGATGACTTTCTTGCCGGCGCCGGCGGCGGCGCTGCCGAAGGCCGCGCCCTGCGCCAGCACGGCCTTGACCACGGCCTGTTTGGCGGCGGCGCTCACGCGCAGGTTGATGAAGCCTGGGCCGGCGATGTCCGCCGATTCGACCAGACCCTTGCCGGCCGGATTGGCCAGCAGCGCGTCGACCACTTTGGTGGCCAGTTCACGCGGGTTCATTTTGAGCTGCTTGGCCAGTTGCATGGCGATGTTGCAGGCCACGTCACCGTGCGACGGGTCGCGCGGTCGCTCCAGCACAACGTTGGCGGAAACGTCGGTTCCAGCCAGGATAGGTGCGAGGGCGGCCTGGAACAGGGCGGTGATATCTTGTTTTTGTTGGGCGAGCATGAGCAAAATGGCGGCTGAACCGCGTGTATGAATACATCCGAAAGCGAAAACGGCCGGCACTCTGGCACCGGCCAAACAGCGGTAATTATACTGGTTTGCCGCAGCGGGGTCACCGCAGCCGGACGCGAACGTTACAAGCGTTACAATCAGCTTCATCGCCTTGTCATATGCACTGCTGTATACTGCGCGATCACGCCCGCCGGCAATACCTGGAATTAGCATATGAACAAGCGCCCGACGCTCTCCCTGAAGTCCCCCGTCAAGGCGGCAGCGCCCAAGCTGCGCGCCAGCCATGCGCGCGAGCTGAAACCGGCGCTGCAAACCAGCTTCCAGACCGGCCTCAAGCCTGATTCGCTGGCTTACAGCCTGATCGGCGCCGCCCAGGCGGTGGCCCAGGTCCGCACCGGCACCAACCTGCCGCAGGCGCTGGCCCAGGTCTGGGCCAGGGGCGACGCCAGCCCGCAGGCGCGCGGCGCGATGCAGGACATCGCCTACCGCTGCATGCGCCAGCTGGGCCAGAGCGAGATTTTGATCGGCCTGATGGCGCCCAAGGCGCCGGAGCCGCTGGTGGCGGCCCTGCTGGCCTGCGCGCTGGCGCTGATGACGGCGCCGGACGAAGTCCAGCCCTACGAAGAATTCACCGTGGTCGACCAGACCGTGACGGCGGCCGACGCCCATCCGGACACCGCGCGCGCCAAGGGCATGGTCAACGCCGTGCTGCGCCGCTTCCTGCGCGAGCGCAAGGCGCTGCTGGAGACCGCGCTGCTGCAACCGGTGGCCAAGTGGAACTACCCGCAATGGTGGATCGACGCCGCCAAGGCCGCCTGGCCGCAGGACTGGCAGGGCGTGCTGGCGACCGGCAACACCGCGCCGCCGCTCACTTTGCGCATCAACGCCCGCAAGACCACGATGGAACAATACCTGGCCACGCTGGAGGCGGCCGGCATGGCGGCCACCCAGATCGGCCCGTACGCGGTGCGCCTGGCCAAGCCGGTCGGCGTGACCCTGATCCCCGGTTTCAGCGACGGCCTGGTGTCGGTGCAGGACGCCGGCGCCCAGCTGGCCGCGCCGCTGCTGGACGTGCGGGACGGCATGCGCGTGCTGGACGCCTGCGCCGCGCCCGGCGGCAAGACCTGCCACATCCTGGAACTGGCCGACGCCAGCGTGACGGCGCTGGACGCCGACGCCAAGCGCCTGGCGCGGGTCGGCGAGAACCTGGAGCGGCTCGGCCAGCAGGCCACGCTGCGCGCCGCCGACGCCCAGAGCGCCGGCTGGTGGGACGGCACGCCGTTCGACCGCATCCTGGCCGACGTGCCGTGCACCGCCTCCGGCATCGTGCGCCGCCACCCGGATATCCGCTGGCTGCGCCGCAAGGGCGACACGCTCCAACTTGCAACACTTTCGTCCAAAATCCTCGACAACCTTTGGCAGATGCTCGCACCGGGTGGTAAATTGCTATTCGTGACATGTTCCTTGTGGCCGCAGGAATCCGAAGCCCAGGCAGCCGCTTTTGCAGTGCGCAACCAGGCTGTGCGGCTCGATGCGCCTGGCCAGTTGCTCCCCGCCGGTGGCGCAGGACAGGATCACGATGGTTTGTTCTACGCGCTGTTCCAGAAAAATGCGTAGCCGTTTTGCCTGCTTAGTTGCCCGCATAATTGCCCATACGCCAACGACGGACCTTTTGAACACCGGCCCCCACGTGACATCACGATTTTTTCGCCTCCTGATCGGACCCCTGCTGCTGATAATGGCCTGCCTGCTGCCGCAGACAGCCGGCGCCGCCGACGGCGTGGAAATCCGTCGCGCGCTGGTCGAGGCCAGCGACGAGGGCTACCGCCTCAACGCCAAGTACAGCTTCGAGCTGACCCACGACATGGAAGACACGCTGCAATACGGCGTGACCCTGTACTTCACCACCGAGATTGAATTCACCCGTCCGCGCTGGTACTGGTTCGACGAGAAGGCCATCGTCAAGCGCCAGACCATCAGCCTGTACTACAACGTGCTGACGCGCCAGTACCATGTGACCATCGACGGCAATGTGCGCCAGACCTTCTCGACCTTGGACGACGCGCTGTTCCTGATCCGCAGCCCCAACCGCTGGGTGGTGGCGCCGCGCGGCGCGCTGGAGGTCGGCAAGACCTACAACGTCAAGCTGAGCATGGGCCTGGACCCGAACTACGTCTCCAAGCCGCTCAAGGTCACTGCCCTCAACAGCGCGGAATGGCGGCTGGCGTCCGACAAGAAAATCTTCCAGTACAAGGCGGAGTAAGTGAGCACTGCCCTGCGGTATTTTTCCGTCGTCGGCGGCGCCATCATCAGTATCCTGCTGTTCCTGCTCGCTTCCGCCTCCGACAACTCCGGCTTCTTCGACCGCTACTACGCCTGGCTGCTGGGCCTGAACGCGGCGGTGGCCGGCGCGCTGCTGCTGCTGGTGGCGGTGTCGCTGTTCCGCCTGTACGGCCGCTACAAGAGCGGCAAGTTCGGCTCCAAGCTGATGACGCGGCTGGTGCTGCTGTTCGCCGCCATCGGCGTGCTGCCGGGGCTGGTGATCTTCCTGGTGTCGGTGCAGTTCGTCTCCCATTCGATTGAATCGTGGTTCAACGTGCCGGTCGAGGAGGCGCTGGAGTCCGGCATCAACCTCAGCCGCGCCGGCCTGGACGCGGCGCTCAAGGACCTGACGGCCACCGCCAACAAGACCGTGCAGCAGCTGGCCGAACAGCCGTACGGCACCGAGCGCGCCGCGCTGGCCGGCCTGGTCAAGGGGCAGGCCGGCATGCAGAACGCCATCATCGTCGACGCCGAGGGCGGCCTGATCATCAGCGCCCGCGCCAACCGCAGCGGCAACCTCAGCGCCGACCTGCCGACCCGCGAAATGATGGCCAAGGCCAAGGAGGGCGACAGCTACGGCGCGCCCGAGGGCGGCAGCGAGCTGCGCAGCAACCTGATCAACGCCCCCGTCACCACCGTCGACAGCACCAGCCAGCTGCGGCTGCGGGTGGTGATGGCGATCCCGGACCGGGTGCAGGACAACGGCACCCACCTGGCGCCGCGCTACCTGCAGCTGATCCAGCTGGCGCCGGCGCAGCTGGCCGCCGACGGCGAGACCATCCGCAGCGCCTATTCGGACTACAAGGAACGCTTCGTGGCCCGGGTCGGCCTGCGCAAGATGTACATCGTGACCCTGACCCTGACCTTGCTGCTGGCGGTGTTCGGCGCCATCGCCAGCGCCTTCCTGATTGCCAGCGACCTGGCGCAGCCGCTGCTGCTGTTGGCCGAGGGCACGCGCGCGGTGGCCGAGGGCGACCTGTCGCCGCGGCCTATCGTCGCCACCTCGGACGAGCTGGGCACGCTGACGCAATCGTTCAACACCATGACGCGCCAGCTGTCCGACGCCCGCAGCGCCGTCGAGCGCAACCGCTCGGCGCTGCAGAACGCCAAGGCCCACCTGGAATCGGTGCTGGCCAATATGTCGGCCGGGGTGATGGTGCTGGACCATGAATTCCACCTGATCAGCTGCAACGACTCGGTCGAGCGCATCCTGCAGCAGGCCGGCGTGACGATGATAGGCCAGAAGCTCGACGAGATCGAAGGCTTGCAGGAATTCGGCGGCGCCATCGTGGCCGCGTTCGCGGCGCAGAGCGCGCAGTCGGCGGCCGGGCGCAACCTGCAGCGCATGCACTGGCAGCGCCAGATCGAGGTGCCGCGCCGCTCCGCCAGCCTGGACGACAACGACCAGACCCTGCTCACGCGCGGCTCGCGGCTGCCGGTCGAGGGCGGCGGCAGCGGCTACCTGGTGGTGTTCGACGATATTTCCGACGTCATCTCGGCGCAGCGCTCGATCGCCTGGGGCGAGGTGGCGCGCCGGCTGGCGCACGAGATCAAGAATCCGCTGACGCCGATCCAGCTGTCGGCCGAGCGCCTGCAGATGAAACTGGAAGGCAAGCTGTCGCCGGCCGACATGGAACTGCTCAACAAGGGCACCGCCACCATCGTCAACCAGGTGGCGGCGATGAAGCGCATGGTCGACGATTTCCGCGACTATGCGCGCACGCCGCCGGCGGTGCTGGAGCCGCTCGACCTGAATGCGCTGGTGGAGGAGATCCTGCACCTGTACCTGCGCGGCGAAGGCGACGACATCATCCACCCGCAACTGGCGCCCGGCCTGCCGCTGGTGATGGGCGACCAGACCCAGCTGCGCCAGGTCATCCACAACCTGCTGCAGAATTCCCAGGACGCGATGGCCGAGCGGCCGGAGGGCGCGCCGCAAGCGCACATTGACGTGATCAGCGAAGCCATTCATTATCAGGGCGCGGACGGCAGCACGCGCACGGCGGTGCGGCTGGCGATCTCCGACAACGGGCCGGGATTCGCACCGAAAATCCTGGCGCGGGCGTTCGAACCGTATGTCACATCGAAGGCCAAAGGCACCGGCCTGGGCCTGGCGATGGTGAAAAAAATTATCGATGAACATGGGGGCAGGATCGATATCCAGAACCATGTCGATAGAAGTGGCGCGTCGGTATTGATTTTGCTGTTAAAGTTAGCACCGGCGACGCAAATTACCTGAGTAGCACGGATTAGAAAAATCATTGCCGGCCATGAGCTGGCGAAATGAGGAAGGCAAGGGAAGATGGCAAACATTCTGGTAGTGGACGATGAAATGGGTATCCGCGAGTTGCTCTCGGAAATCTTGAGCGATGAGGGACACGCAATACAATTGGCGGAGAACGCCCAGCAGGCGCGCGAGGCGCGGGCCGGCGGCGCGCCCGACCTGGTGCTGCTCGATATCTGGATGCCGGATACCGATGGCGTGACCTTGCTCAAGGAGTGGCAGCGCGACGGTTTGCTGACCATGCCGGTGATTATGATGTCGGGTCACGCGACGATCGATACGGCGGTCGAGGCGACCCGCATCGGCGCGCTGAACTTCCTGGAAAAGCCGATCGCCTTGCAAAAACTGCTGAAAGCGGTCCAGCAAGGCCTGACCCGCGCGCAGGAAACGGTGCGCGCTCCGGCGCTGGCGCCGCGTCCGATCGCGGCGGCCCAGGTCGAGGAGGCGCAAAACGCCGGCTTCAACCAGCCCAACCCGGCGGCGGCGATCTCCGTGCGCGGTGGCGCCACCGTGGCCGGCGCCGACAACCACATGTTCAACCTGTCGTTCGACCTGCCGCTGCGCGAGGCGCGCGACGCCTTCGAACGCATGTACTTCGAACACCACCTGGGCCGCGAAGGCGGCAGCATGACGCGCGTGGCCGAGAAGACCGGGCTGGAGCGCACCCACTTGTACCGCAAACTCAAGCAATTGGGTGTGGAGCCGGGCAAACTCGCAAAAAAGGGCGCCTGAGCCCGTGACCGGACCCATGTCCACCGGTGCAGCCCCCAAGCGGGCGCCGGTGCCGACCTGGCTGGTCATTGGCTCCCGCGCCCGCGAGCGCGAAGCTGCCATCGCCGCACACCTGGCAACCGGTGTGCCCAGCGTCGTTATCCTGGAAGGCCTGTCGGACGGAAGTTCGGCACTGGCCTTCGACCCCGCCGACAGTCCCCCTCCAATAGATTCCGTACCGCAAGTGTTGCGTATTGCCCCAGGCTGTCTTCATTGCAGCGGCAATCTCATTTTGCGAGTAACATTGAATCGGGTGTTGCGCCGCCCACCCGCGCGGCTCTACATCAGCCTGGCATCCGCCGAGCACCTCGAACTGCTGCGTTCCTGGCTGTCCGAGGCGCCCTACGACGAATTGCTGGATTTGCAATCCGACCTCGCGGCCTAAGCCCCGCCCGCTGATCGGCCTTGATTTGGCCTTGAATCGTCCGCTTTCAGCCCCATTTCGGTACTGAAGGCGCAACCGATAAGTGTTACGCCCCTTGTGAAAGGAAGCAACATGAACCTCATCTATAACAGCGAGCAATACAGTGTTGTCGAATTTGGCGCCGACCGTACCCTCGATGCGCTGCGTTTCGGCGGCTACGAAATCGTCGACAAAGGCGGCAAGCGCGAGATCTTTATCAACGGCATCCTGGCGCAGCATTTCCGCCGCGACGTCAATGAACTGATCGCCGGCGAACCGACGATGGCGGAAATCGATGAATTTTTGGGCAGTTATGATGAGCTGATGAGCCATCCGGTGCTGCTGCACTAAGAAAAGCGGGCGGCGCATGGTATGGTTCTGCTGTAACAACAGAGAACCAGACCATGTGCCAACTTCTAGGAATGAACTGCAATGTCCCGACTGACATTGTGTTCAGCTTTACCGGCTTCGCCATGCGCGGCGGCCAGACCGATACCCACCACGATGGCTGGGGCATCGCCTTTTTCGAAGGCGCCGGCGTGCGCCACTTCGTCGACCACCAGGCCGCGATCGCCTCTCCGATCGCCGAGCTGATCAAGCGTTACCCGATCAAGTCCACCAACGTCATCGCCCATATCCGCAAGGCCACCCAGGGCCAGGTGGCGCTGGAGAATTGCCATCCCTTCGTGCGCGAGTTGTGGGGCCAGTACTGGGTGTTCGCCCACAATGGCGACCTGAAGGAGTTCGCGCCGGTGCTCAACGGCTCCTACCGCCCGGTCGGCAATACCGACAGCGAACAGGCGTTCTGCTACATCTTGCAGCATTTGCGCGTCCGCTTCGGCGAGCAGCGCCCGCCGCTGGCCGAGCTGCGCGCCGCGCTGGCCGAGATGGCGCGCGAGATCGCCGGCTACGGCACCTTCAATATGCTGCTGTCGTCCGGCGGCGAGCTGTTTGCCCATTGCTCGACCCATCTGTACTACCTGGTGCGCCAGCATCCGTTCGACACCGCCAAGCTGTCGGACGAGGATGTCAGCGTGGATTTCTCGCAAGTGACCACGCCCGACGACCGGGTCGCCATCATCGTCACCCAGCCGTTGACGACCAATGAACAATGGACGGCGTTCGCCGCCGGCGAGTTGAAACTGTTCATCGACGGGGTGCCGCAAGCCTAGGGGCGGGCCAAATTATCCAAGACAGGGGCAAGTATTGCTGTCAAAATATTAGTACGGCGAAATATCAGCCCCATGTTTTGTACTGATAGAAGCGATGATCGATCTCTCCCTACACGATACCGGCCCGCGCAGCCTGCGCGTGCGCGAATTCTATCTGGGCCGCCAGCCTATCCTGGACCGCAACCAGACGCTGTTCGGCTACGAGTTGCTTTTCCGCAACGCTCCGGTCGGCCCGGCACACATCACCAATGAATTGTCGGCCACGGCGGCCGTGATTGCCCACGCCTCGCAGCTGGGCATGGAAAAAACCATAGGCGACGCCCTGGGCTTCGTCAACGTGGATGCCGACGTCCTGATGACCGACATCTTTTCCTTCCTGCCGCGCGAAAAAGTGGTGCTGGAAGTCGCCGAGACCATGCCGCTGACGCCGCAAGTGCTGGCGCGCATCACGGAACTGGCCGGCCACGGCTTCCGCTTCGCGCTGGACGACCTCACCGGCGACAGCCCCAACGTGGCCGCGCTGCTGCCGCTGGCCGAATACGTCAAGATGGACATGCGCAATATTCCGCTGTCCACGCTGACGAAGCTGGCCCCGCGCTTCCGCCAGGACCAGAAAAAGCTGGTGGCGGAAAAGGTCGAGACCCGCGAAGAATTCAAGAATTGCCTGGACTTGGGCTTCGATTACTTCCAGGGCTATTATTTCGCCAAGCCGGTCATCATGAGCGGCAAGAAGCTGTCGCCGTCGCAACTGGCGGTGATGGAGTTGATGACCCTGGTCACCTCGGAAGCGGACAACCTGGAGATCGAGCGCGCCATCAAGCGCGACGTGTCGCTGGCGCTGAACCTGCTGCGCCTGGTGAACACGCCGGCCGTCGGCGCCCGCCAGCGCATCGATTCGCTGAGCCAGGCGGTGACGATACTGGGCCGCCGCCAGCTGCAACGCTGGCTGCAAATCATGCTGTACGCCGAACCGAGCAAGCGCGGCCATAGCATGACGCCGCTGCTGATGCTGGCGACCACCCGCGGCCGCCTGCTGGAGCTGTTGGCCGGCAAGCTGCGCCCCAGCCAGCGGCAGGCCGCCGATGTCGCCTTCACGGTTGGCATCATGTCGCTGATGGACACGCTGTTCGGCATCCCGATGGCCGAGATCCTGTCGCAGATCCCGGTCAACGAGGAAGTGTCGGAAGCCTTGCTGTACCGGGGCGGCTTCTTCGGCGACCTGCTCAAGCTGGCCGAATGCATCGAACGCATCGAAGAAATGGACGACCACATCGTGCCGACGCTGCGCGACCTCGCCATGTCCACCGACGAACTGGTGGAACTGGAAATGGCCGCCTTCGAATGGAGCGACAACGTGGTGCGCTACGCGCTTTAACCCCCAACCGAAGGGGTCTGACCCCGCATGGGGTCAGACCCCGGGCGCAGCGCTGTGCGGGGTCAGGTTGCGTGGCCCGCGCCCGGCCAGTGCTTGTGCAGCTCGGGATCGGTGCGCATCTCCCACAGCGCCAGCACCGCCACGGCGATGCCGACCACCACCGAGTTCCACATCAGCTCGCGGTTGTCGGCGATTTTCAGCACCCACGGCGACACCGCCACCCAGATCCCCACCAGCAGATTGAGCACCACGGCCCAGAAGTAGGTCTTGTACAGATCGAACGCCGCCAGCAGCGCCACCACCGCGCCGGAAATGAACGCGGTCCATGCCTGGATCGACGGTATCGGATAAGCGAACACCCATGGTGAGATGAAGAACCACAGCCCCAGCAGCAGGATTACCTGATCCTGCCAGCGTTTGAGGGATGGATTGTTTGCCGGATTGTTTGCCATATCTACCTCCCTGGTTACGAGTCAACACCTGCCGTCGGATGGCGGTGTTCATTCTTAGGCCGCGCAACAACGCAAAAGTTCACGCCAGCCGCTCCGGCCTTGCCATTCAGGCATCCCACGGCTATGCTTGCCGCTTATCGAAAATACATGGTGGTATGGCTTATGGCATCGGTTTTACTCAGCGTGAATCAGGTCTCCAAATCCTACGGCGCGCGCAAGGCGGTCGATGGCGTGTCGTTCCAGGTGCAGCAGGGCCAGACGGTCGGCCTGATCGGCCCCAACGGCGCCGGCAAGTCCACTACCGTCGGCATGATCTGCGGCCTGCTCAGCGCCGACAGCGGCAGCATCGTCATGGACGGCGCGCCGATCGGGCAAGGCTCCAGCGAGGCCAAGCGCAAGATCGGCTTCGTGCCGCAGGACCTGGCGCTGTATGAGGACCTGTCGTCGCTGGAAAACCTCAAGCTGTTCGGCGCGCTGTACGGCCTCAAGGGCCCGCTGTTGAAGCAGCGCTGCGAGCAGGCGCTGGCGCTGGTCAACCTGGCCGACCGCGCCAACGACAAGCCTTCCACTTATTCCGGCGGCATGAAGCGCCGCCTCAACATCGCCGCCGCGCTGCTGCACGATCCGCAACTGCTGATCCTCGACGAGCCCACCGTCGGCGTCGATCCGCAAAGCCGCAACGCCATCTTCGACACGCTGGAAACCTTGAAGGCGCAGGGTCGCTCGCTGATCTACACCAGCCACTACATGGAGGAAGTCGAGCGCCTGGCCGACCACATCGTCATCATCGACCACGGCAAGGTGCTGGCCGACGAAACCCCGGCCGCGCTGTACCGCCGCCTGCCGGCGCAGGCCGCCTTGCGCGCCGAGCTGGCCGCCGCGCCATCGGTCGCGCTGCTGTCCGGCGTGCAGGTGCTGCCCGGCGTGACCGGCGTGCAGGGCGACGGCAATGCGCTCGACATCGGCCTGGCCGACGCCTCGCACGCAGCGGCCACGCTGGCCTGGCTGGCCGCGCAGGACATCACGCTGCTGCATTTCGCCACCGCCAAGACTTCGCTGGAAAACATCTTCCTCAACCTGACCGGCCGCAGCCTGCGCGACTGATAGGAACACTATGATTGCTTTGATCGCCCTGGTTCGCAAGGACCTGATCCTCTATATCAACGACAAGCGCGCGCTGATGCTGCACCTGCTGATGCCGGTGGTGCTGGCGGCTTTCTTCGGTTCGCTGTTCGGCGGCGGCTCGGAAGCCAGGACCGGCAAGATCGAAGTCGGCCTGGTGCAGCTGGACCAGTCCGACAACGGCAAGAAAATCGCCGCCGGCCTGCGAGCCGAGAGCACGCTCAAGATCATCGAACTGAGCGACGCCGAGGCGCAGGCCAAGGTCCGCGCCGGCAAACTGTCGGTGGCGGTGGTGATCCCCGCCGGCTTCGGCGAGCAGGCCGCCGACGCGCTGTTCAGCGGCCAGAACAAGCCGGAGCTGCCGGTCTACTACGACCCCTCGCAATCGACCATGCTGGCCATGGTGAAGGGCTTGTTGACGCAGCAGGTGATGCAGGTGACCAGCGCCGCCGCCATGAGCCCCAAGGGCAACAAGACCACGGAGCGGCAGCTGGCCGAGTTGCGCGACAAGGCCGCAAAAGATCCCGAGACGGCGCAACTGAGCGACTTCCTCACCAGCCTGAAGAAGTACCAGGACCAGCGCGTGGCCGCCGACGCCGAGAAGGAAGCCGCCGCCAAGGCGGAGGGCAAGCCGGCGCCGGTCGAGGCGCCGGTCGGCATGAGCATGCCTTACACCACGCAGGACCAGGCGCTCAGCAGCGGTCCCAAGTACAACGGCTATGCGCACTCGTTCGCCGGCATGGGCGTGCAGTTCATCCTGTTCATGGGCATCGACATGGGCATCGGCATTTTGCTGGCGCGCCGCATGGGCATCTGGAACCGCCTGCTGGCGGCGCCGGTGTCGTTGGCCACGGTGTTGATGGGCCGCGCCATTTCCGGCGCCATCATCGCCATGGGGCTGATGTGCGCGATGTTCGTTTGCGCCATGTTGATCTTCAAGGTGCAGATCAGTAGCCCGATCGGCTTCCTCGGCATGGCGGCCGGTTTCTCGCTGATGACGGCGGCGTTCGGCCTGCTGATCGCCGCCTTCGGCAAGACGCCGGAAGCGGCGCGCGGCATCGCCACCTTCGCCACGCTGATCATGGTGATGCTGGGTGGCGCGTGGGTGCCGTCGTTCATCTTCCCGGAGTGGATGCAGCAGCTCACGTTGGTGGTGCCGACGCGCTGGGCGGTCGACGGCTTCGATGCCGTCACCTGGCGCGGCCTGGGACTGGACGGCGTGCTGGCGCCGATCGCGGTGCAGCTGGGCTTTGCCGTGTTGTTCGGCGGACTCGCCGGCTGGAAGTTCCTGCGCGATCAGAAGTGAGGTCTGGACTATGAAATTCGACTGGCATGGTGGAGAAATTTCGCGGGCAACCGAAATTGATTCTGACTACCGGAACACGCAAAACGTGCGGCGCTTTCTTACCGATCAGTGCGGACCGGACTTCAAGTTCGACCGTGAACTGATGGCCTGGGTGCGCAGCGGAGCCGCGAAGAACATGGGCGATGTGGCGGATGAATGGTCGCGCCGCCGCGTGGCGCGATAGCTCTTGATAGAGGGCAGCATTAGGCTAATTGTAGTCGTTCAGATAAATGAAAGTTGATTATGTATCGAAGCGCGTTAGCGTGGACGCCATCGGTGCTGCTACTGGGCGCTCTGTGTATCCCAGATTCATATTGGTGCTCACCGATAAATCCTGGAGGCACAGAGCTAGCGTGCGGGTATGAGTACGCTCGAGTAGAGGGTAAAACCATTGTCGTTCTACTTCAACTTTTTGGTGTTTGCGCCTTCATTGCAACTGCTTGGTATGCTATGCAGAGACGGCTGACGGCATGGGGGCTATGGGGACTAGCTTTGTCAGTCCTCTTAGTTGGATTGGTGTTGCTCTTGAAATTTCGATACGGGGTTAATGATTCACCCTGACAGGCCGACAGCGGCCAAGAGCCGTCAAATTTAATCCATGCTGGAACGTAAGACAGTATCTGACCCTGCGCCCGGAAATATTTTTCTATTCGCTTGCGGCGGAACACTTAACACTATGTGCGGTCTTCATAAATGACGAGAACAAGAATTCCTTTTCCTGAAAATTCACCAGGCCCCTTCTATGTCGAAGATGGATGCTGCACTTCCTGTGGGATGCCATCTACCGTGGCACCCGGCCTTTTTTCGTATGCCAATGATGGTCATTGTTACGTAAGCAAACAACCATCTGACGAAAAAGAAGTTTACCAAATGATCCAGGCATTTGAAGTTCAAGATATTGGCTGCATTCGTTACAGGGGATCGAACCGTGTCATCAAAATTAAGCTAGTTGCCTTAGGTGAAGGAGATCAATGTGATCGGCTTGACCGGGATCTGCAAAAACTGAATCAAGAAATCCAAGCGGACCGTTGCGGTCTACGATAGCCAGGTTTTTTTGCGTAAGGCCCGCACTCCCGAACGTCCGCAACCAGAAGCAGACCTCGAAAATTTTTGATTTGAAACTCCTCATTTGATGACACAAATATTCTCTCCGCCTGACGAATCTGAGTTCTTTGAGCGTGGCTTTGGATTGTCTGCTATGCACACTCCAGACGAATGTGTGATTTCATTTGTACGTTCGTATGCCGATGGAAATGAACTTACTCTGACTTTCGAAGTCGGATCGATCACGACGTTGCACGTGTCACTGGAGCGGTTGAGCAAAGTGCTCACCGAAATAACTGCGGAAAGTGTGGCGGATGTCTCATTCCAGTCATGGCATGGTGAGCGAACGATTCGCTGCGGCTTTTCACTGCACTCAGTGGCAATGGATCTTCGAATTCATTACGATCCGGCGGCATCTATACACTTTTCGGCGTTGTCGAAATATGACTAATCATTTATCCCGGCTAACGCCTACGAGTAGTTCGTCGTCCGGCCAGTTGCGGCCGCTCACTAGGCAAGCGGCAAGCGATGAAGTGGGGGAACTGACCCTGCGCCATGGAATATGAAATTCGATGGAGTTACAAACAGAATAATGCGAATGAAAAAAATCTTACTTTTCTTGTTCTTGGCCCTGGCCATTGGATTTATTGCTTGCTCTTCCTTTCCCGCCAAAGGCGTAACCTTTAGCGTGAAGAACGTTGGCAAGGAGACGATTGCTTCTCTGGTTGTCCACGTCACTGGAAATTCATACGCAATTGGTGATATCGAACCTGGCTCAAGCAAAACGGTGGTGTTGAGCCCAACATCTGAATCGCACGTTGAGCTTACTTTCGCCGGTTCCCCTGGATTAAAGATCGATTGTTATTTCGAGCGCGGATACAGCGGCACTCTTGCCACCGAGATTACTGTTGAAAAAGTCGTGGCGGTGAAAGATTCCATCGTTCCTGGTTGACCGCAAGTCTAAAGTTTCCGTAAATCAATCCGATACATAAGGATACAAACCGTTTTCGTGAGCTTTTGAATGGCGCAATCCGTCAGGGCCCTGATCGCGCACTGCGTCAATCAGGTGGTCCGCCAGTATTATCCCGAACAATATTGTTCGCTGTGCCATGTGTACGCCATCGTCGGCTCCAACCTGATCAGCATCGTGCTGGGACGGGTGTTCCGGCCGGTGGCGGGCCTGGCCGCTGTCGATTGCGGTGGCGGCGAGCTGATGCGCATGATGGACAACGACGCCTTCGCCAATCCCATCGGCGGCGCCTACCACTGCTGGATTGAATCGGCCGACGACCTGATCGCCGAACGCGAAGTGGTGGACCTGACGTTCCGTCACAATCACATCTACGCTGAAAAGAACGGCCACGGCTGGCGGCGCGAGTTGCCGCCGGATTTCCTGTGGGGACCGCAAAGCCAGATCGCCGTGCAGGCGCCGATCGATGCGATACCGGATGCCTTCCCGGACGGCATGGTATGGCTGTATGAAACCGACGAGGGCTGGGAATGGATGACGGACCAGCTGCTGGCCCATCAGAACGCCTTTGTGGCGCTGACGGCCGAGGCCTACAAGCTGTTCCAGGCCAGCCTGCCGCCGGACAGTACGCTGCTGGGGCCGGTGGTACCCGAGGTCAGCGCGGCGCCCACCGAGGCAGTCGCCGCGCAGTAAGCGACTACGACAGGTTAGGGGCCAGCCAGCGCTCCATGTCGGCCTTGTCCACCTGACGGCGCGTGGCCATGTCGTTCAACTGGTCCTCGCCGATCTTCCCGACCACGAAGTACTTCGACTCCGGATGCGCGAAGTAGAAGCCCGACACCGCCGCGCCGGGATACATCGCAAACGATTCCGTCAGCACCATGCCGATATCTTCCGCCTGCATGGTGTTGAACATCTCGCGCTTGACGGTGTGCTCCGGGCAGGCCGGGTAGCCCGGCGCCGGACGGATGCCGACATACTTCTCGGCGATCATGTCGTCGTTGCTCAGCGATTCGCCGGTGGCATAACCCCACAGGTCGGTCCGCACGCGCTCGTGCAGGTATTCGGCGAAGGCTTCGGCCAGGCGGTCGGCCAGTGACTTCAGCATGATCGACGAATAGTCGTCGTGCGCGTCTTCAAAGCGCTGCTCGTATTTCTCGATGCCCAGGCCGGCGGTCACGGCGAACATGCCGATGTAATCCTTGATACCCGACTCTTTCGGCGCGATGAAATCGGCCAGGCACTGGTTCGGGCGCTGCACGCCGTCCACCACCGGCTTGACGCCTTGCTGGCGCAGGCCGTAGTAGGTGAAGTCCACGGTGCTGCGCGTATCGTCGGTGTAGATCTCGATATCGTCGTCGTTGACCGTGTTGGCAGGCAGCAGCGAGATGACGCCGTTGGCGGTCAGCCAGCGGCCGTCGATCAGCTTCTTCAACAGCGCCTGGCCTTCGGCATACACCTTGGTCGCCGCTTCGCCAACCACTTCATCGGTCAGGATAGCGGGGAAGGGACCGGCCAGGTCCCAGGTCTGGAAGAACGGACCCCAGTCGATGTATTTGGCGATGGTGGCCAGGTCGACATTCTTGAACTCGCGGCGGCCGATGAACTTCGGCTTGACCGGTGCGGCCGCGCCGGTGAACGGCACCACCATCTTGTTGGCGCGCGCGTCCTTCAGCGACAGCATCGGCAGCGCCTTCTTGTTGGCGTGCTGCTCGCGGATGCGCACGTAGTCCTGCTCGATGTCGTCGATGTATTGCTGGCGGCTTTCCGGCGTCAGCAGCGACTGCGCCACCGATACCGAACGCGAGGCGTCCGGCACGTACACCACCGGACCCTCGTAGTTGTGGGCGATCTTGACGGCGGTGTGGGCGCGGCTGGTGGTGGCGCCGCCGATCAGCAGCGGGATCTTCAGCATGCGGAAGTGCTCGTCGCGCTGCATCTCCTTGGCCACGTGGGCCATCTCTTCCAGCGACGGCGTGATCAGGCCGGACAGGCCGATGATGTCGGCGTTTTCCAGCTTGGCGCGCGCCAGGATCTCGGAGCAGGGCACCATCACGCCCATGTTCACCACTTCGAAGTTATTACATTGCAGGACCACCGAGACGATGTTCTTGCCGATGTCGTGCACGTCGCCCTTGACGGTGGCGATGACGATCTTGCCCTTCGGCTTGGCGACGATGCCGGTGCGCGCTTCCTCGGCTTTTTTCTCTTCCTCGATGTACGGAATCAGATGGGCCACGGCCTGCTTCATCACGCGCGCCGACTTGACCACCTGCGGCAGGAACATCTTGCCCTGGCCGAACAGGTCGCCGACGATGTTCATGCCGTCCATCAGCGGGCCTTCGATCACGTGGATAGGACGGCCGTTGGCGGCCAGCACCTGCTGGCGCATCTCTTCGGTATCGTCGGTGATGAACTGGGTGATGCCGTGCACCAGCGCGTGCGCCAGGCGCTTCTCGACCGGGGCGTTGCGCCACTCCAGGTTCTGCGCATCCTGCTTGCCGGCGCCGGCCTTCAAGGTGCCGGCGATGTCGATCATGCGTTCGGTGGCGTCGTCGCGGCGGTTCAGCACCACGTCCTCGACGCGCTCGCGCAGCTCGGCCGGCAGGTCGTCGTACACGCCGACCATGCCGGCGTTGACGATACCCATGGTCATGCCGGCCTTGATGGCGTGGTACAGGAACACGGTGTGGATCGCCTCGCGCGCCGGGTCGTTGCCGCGGAAGGAGAATGAGACGTTGGACACGCCGCCCGAGATCTTCGCGTGCGGCAGGTTGTCCTTGATCCAGCGGGTGGCGTTGATGAAGTCCACCGCGTAGTTGTTGTGCTCTTCGATGCCGGTGGCGATGGCGAAGATATTCGGGTCGAAGATGATGTCTTCCGGCGGAAAGCCGACGGTGTTCACCAGCAGCTTGTAGGCGCGCTCGCAGATTTCGGTCTTGCGCTCGAAGGTGTCGGCCTGGCCTTTTTCGTCGAAGGCCATGACGATGACGGCGGCGCCATAGCTGCGGCACAGCTTGGCCTGGCGGATGAATTCTTCCTCGCCTTCCTTCATCGAGATCGAGTTGACGATGGACTTGCCCTGCACGCACTTCAGGCCCGCTTCGATCACCGACCACTTCGAGGAGTCGATCATGATGGGCACGCGCGAGATGTCCGGTTCCGAGGCGATCAGGTTCAGGAAGCGCGTCATGGCCGCCAGCGAGTCCAGCATCGCCTCGTCCATGTTGATGTCGATGACCTGGGCGCCGTTTTCCACCTGCTGGCGGGCCACGCTAAGCGCCTCGTCGTACTGCTCGTTGAGGATCATGCGCGCGAACGCCTTGGAACCGGTGACGTTGGTGCGCTCGCCGACGTTGACGAACAGCGAGTCGTCGTCGATGGTGAACGGCTCCAGGCCCGACAGGCGCTGCGCCACCGGCACGTGCGGCACGCTGCGCGGCTTGACCTTGGCGAGGATCTCGCCGATGGCCTTGATGTGGTCGGGCGTGGTGCCGCAGCAGCCGCCGGCGATGTTGATGAAGCCCGCCTCGGCGAATTCCTTCAGCAGCGCCGAGGTATCGGCCGGCAGCTCGTCGAAGCCGGTGTCGCTCATCGGGTTGGGCAGGCCGGCGTTCGGGTAGATGCAGACAAAGGTGTCGGCGATCTGCGACAGCTCTTCGGCATACGGGCGCATCAGCGCCGCGCCCAGCGCGCAATTGAGGCCGATGGTCAGCGGCTTGGCGTGGCGCACCGAGTTCCAGAAGGCCGGCACGGTCTGGCCGGACAGGATGCGGCCGGAGGCGTCGGTCACGGTGCCGGAGATCATCAGCGGCAGGCGAGGCACGCCCGGGTTCTCTTCGTAGAATTTGTCGATGGCGAACAGCGCGGCCTTGCAGTTCAGCGTGTCGAAGATGGTTTCGACCAGCAGCACGTCGACGCCGCCTTCGATCAGGCCCTTGGTCTGCTGGTGGTAGGCGTCGACCAGTTGGTCGAAGGTGATGTTGCGGGCGGCCGGGTCGTTGACGTCGGGCGAGATCGACGCGGTCTTGGGCGTCGGTCCGAGCGCGCCGGCGACGAAGCGCGGCTTGTCGGCGCTGCTGTACTTGTCGCAGGCTGCGCGCGCCAGCTTGGCCGCTTGCACGTTCATCTCGTAGGCCAGGTGGCCCATGTGATAGTCGTCCTGGGCGATGGTGGTGGCGCCGAAGGTGTTGGTCTCGATCAAGTCGGCGCCGCCGGCCAGGTAGCGCTCGTGGATCTCCTGGATCACGTGTGGCTGGGTCAGCGTCAGCAGCTCGTTGTTACCCTTGACGAACAGTTCGCGCGCGCCGGAATCGACCGGTGCCGCGAAATCGATGAAACGGCCGTTGGGGCCGCCGCGGTATGCGGTTTCATCCAGCTTGTACTGCTGGATGATGGTGCCCATCGCGCCGTCGAGGATCATGATGCGGCGCGCAAGGATCTCGCGCAATTGGGCATCGGTCTTGGACATGACGGGGCGGGACACGTTGTTATTCATTTATTACTTTCTGTGGTCGTGGACGAGCGCGCTGGGAGTTGCCAGCGGTCTAAAATTATACGGCATCACGGAACTTGCTTCAGCAGACTGCCGCGGCGCAGCAACAATCTGCCAAATTTGCCTGTTTTTTCATCACGCAGCTTTACGACACATAGCGATACTCAGGCGCTACAGTGCGCAATTCGTCTGCAACATGGTGTCGCGAGAATGAGGCATGAAAATCTCCGTCATCATTTCCGCGCACTGCAAAGGCCGCGAGCTCGAATACGTGCTGACCGGCTACGCCATGCAAACCCGCAAGCCCGATCAAGTCATCATTGCGCAGGATGGGCGCGATCCGGCGATCGGCGCCGCGCTGGAGGCGGTGCGGCGGCGCGGCTGGACCATTCCGCTGCTGTACCAGAACCAGCAGCAGCGCGGCTTCGGCAAGTACCGCGCCCTGAATCGCGCCGTCCTGGCCGCCAGCGGCGACCTGCTGCTGTTCACCGACGGCGACTGCATCCCGCGCGACGACTACGTGGCCAACTACCTGCGGCTGATGCGGCGCGGGATCTTCCTCTCGGGCGGCAGCCATGTCAGCATTCCGGAAGCCTACCACCAGCGGCACGACCTGCTGGAGCCGGTGCGCGACCAGAGTTTGTTCGACTATCGCTACCTGAGCGCGATACCGGGCTTTTGCAAGAGCGCCAACCGGCTTACCCGCAAGCGCTGGCTGGCGCGCGCGCTGGACTTGCTCACCCAGCGCAACGCCTTCAGCGGCTCCAACAGCTGCGCCTGGCGCGATGACGTGCTGGCCGTGGGTGGCTTCGACGAGCAGATGGCCTACGGTGGAGGCGACTTGAACATGGGCTTGCGCCTGAACCACATCGGCGTGCGCGGCGTGCGTGCGCGGCATACGCTGGTCAGCCTGCACCTGGACCACGGCCGCAGCTACTACTGCGCCGACAAGGAGCGTGCCAACCACGACTGGAATCGGCAGGTGCGCCACGGCCGCCTGGTGCTGCCGCGCGAGTCGGCGATCTGTGGCAATTTAGCACTAATCACTTGATGATTTTTGTAAAGGCAGCATCAATCAAAGTGTTTTTATGGTAATATGTGTTTGCTTTTTAATACCAACTAAAACTAGGGGAAGCAAATGCGCCTGACACACTTTTTGATCGGTACAGCCATCCTGAGCGCAGGTGCAATCGCTCACGCTGACAACATCATTGCCGCCGGCACGGGCCTGAGCGGCATCTACTCGACGGAAACCTTCACTTCCGCACTGGCGGAAAATGCAGTGGCTGGCAGTAATTTCGCCGGCGTCACTTTTGGCGCGGGCAACTACGTCACCGGCGCATATGACGGAACATTCCCGAATATGGTGGGCACGGTGCTTTCCAATTTCTCCCCTTGCTGCACCACGCCGACCACGATGACTTTCGCCTCGAACCTGTCCGGCGCGGCGTTCAACTACGTTTCGAATGACGGCGAGTCGACTTTCACCGCCTACCTGGGCGCGACCCAAGTGGCGAGCTTTACCGCCACGACCGGCTACGGCGGCGAGTTCTATGGCTTCCAGAACGTCGTGTTCAACAGCATCAAGATCGATTCTGGTGGCGTCAACAACGCCTACATTATCGATAACCTGCAAACGGCTCCCGTGCCGGAACCGGAAACCTATGCCATGCTGCTGGGCGGCCTGGGTCTGCTGGCCTTGGTCCGCCGCCGTCGCGCCAAGCAAGCCTGAAGCGCGGGCGCCAGCGCCCTGACTGAAAAAAAGCCGTCCCGCAGTTTGCGGAACGGCTTTTTTGTTTTCATGGACAGGCGTCGGCTGCCGGTCTCGGCGTCGCGCCGGCAAAGAACATGTCGGTGGCGCGCTGCACCACCTGCCGGATTTCCTGCTGCGACAGCGGCGGCGGGTCGCGCTGGTACAGGCGCACATCCACTTCCGCCGTCAGCAGCGACAGGAACTGCTGTGCGGTGATCGTGGGATCGGCCTGGCGGATGTCGCCGCGATCCATGGCGCCCGACAGCAGCGCCGCCAGCGTTTCCACCGACGTGCGCGGACCGGCGTCGTAGAACAACTGGCCGACATCGGAGCGGCCCGCCTCAGCCACCACCATGCGGTAGACCGCCAGCGCGCTCTTGTCGTTGGCCAGCACGCCCAGCATGCGCACGCCAAAATGCTCCAGCGCCGCCTCCAGCCCGGCGCGGCCTATCGGTGCTGTCGACAGCTCCCGCGTTGCGTCGGCCAGGTGGCCGGTGGCGCAGGATTGCACGACCGCGACAAACAGCGCTTCCTTGGACGGGAAGTAGCCGTACAGCGTGACCTTCGATCCGCCCCAGCGCTTCGCCACCTCATTCATCGACGCGCCGTCATAGCCTGCTTCCTGAAACAGCGCGTCGGCTGCCTCAATGATGGCCTGGCGGCGCGCCTCGGTACGTACCTTCATTTCCACTCCATATCTGAACCCTGTCGTACATTTTATGCGCAAACACGCTTGACAGTGGTGGCTAATCACTCAATACTGTACTAGTGTGTTCAGTTATGGAAATCTTGAACGGTTGCTTCTTCCCCTCACAAATAAGGCCATGCCATGCACTCCTCGCTCAAATTAAAGTTCCCCATCCTGCTCGCCCTGTGCGGCGCAATCGCCGGTTGCGCCAGCACCCAGCCGGTCGCTTATGGCGGCCTGGCATCGGCAGCCCAGCTGCGTCCGAACGTCGATGACAAGTCCGGGCGCGTTCCCTACAGCTATTCGACGGCGGTGACGCTGCGCGACTATTCGAGCATCATCATCGATCCGGTGCTGGTCTATCGCGGCCAGGACAGCCAGTTCGAGGAGGTCAGCGATGACCAGAAGGACATGCTGGCCGCTTACATGCAGGGCGAGTTCGAGTCCAAGCTGCGCAACCGCTTGCGGATCAGCAGGGACGCGGGTTGGAAAACGCTGCGCCTGAAACTGACGCTGACCGGCGCCAAGTCGAGCACCCGCTTCCTCAGCACGGTGACGCGCTTCGACCTGGTCGGCGGTCCCTACAACATCGTGCAGAGCATACGCGGCAAGGAGGGCACGTTTACCGGATCGGTGAGCTACGCGGTGGAGCTGTACGATGCCAGCACCAACCTGCTGGTGAGCGCCTATGTCGCCAAACAGTATCCCAGTCCGATGAATATCTCGGCCAGCCTGGGGCCGATGGACGCATCCAAAGCCGGCATACAGAAAGGCGCGGACGAGCTGTTGGCCGCGTTTAATTGAAAACATCTATACTTGCTGTTTGAAAAAAACTGAGGATATCCGATGCCTGTTTCCCTGCCATTCCGCCTCATCGTCGCCGCCGGCGCGCTGGGCTTGTCCCTGTTTGCCCATGCCGAAAGTTTCGCCTCGTCGGCGTCGAGCGCCGGTTCCGCATCCAGCGGCAGCATCTCCGATTCGTTGAACGGTTCGAGCAACAGCTCGAGCGGCGACAAGCGCAAGGTCGCCGACGGCGAGTACCGCATCATCCAGATCGCCGCCACGCCGGACCGCGCCGACCGCACCCGCATCACGATGCAGGCCAACGATCCGGCACAACGCATCGTGCTGGATCTGCCGCAGACCACCTTTGACAAGCAGCAGCTCGCCGTTGGTGATGCGATGTATGCGCAGAACCGCGTGTACGGCATCGAGTTCGGTCGCGGCGATACGCATCAGCCGTTCTACCTGGTGCTGGCCGACGAGTGGTACGGCGAGCTGGCCTCGCGTCCGGTCAGCCTTTGAAGCCAGCCCGCGCGCTGGCGCTGGTCGCCTTGACCTGCGCGGCGCTCGGTGCGGCCGGGGCGGCGCAGGCCGCCGGCTCGTCCGGATCGTCTCGTTTTTGCGATCGCGGCGAGCCGCTGTCCGCCGCCGAGCAAGACCGCCTGCTGCGCTTTGCCGCCGTGCTGCGCGAGGAACTGGCCGGCGTCGGCGATGGCGTGGCGCTGGTCAGCCGCTCGGGCCTGGACTTGTCGCGCTTCGACATCCGCTACTCGCATGCGGCGCTGGCGTGGCGTTCGGAGGCCGGCGCCTGGTCCGCGCGCCAGCTGTACTATGCCTGCGATGAAAGCCGTCCCCGCATCTTCGACCAAGGCCTGGCCGGCTTCGCGCTCGGCACCGACGATCCGGCGCTGGGCTATCTTTCCGTGGTGCGGTTGCCGGCCGAGGCGATCGCCGCGCTGCGTCCGGCGCTGCTCGACGGGCCGCGCGTACAGCATCTGCTGGCTTCCCAGTACAGCGCCAGCGCCTACGCATTCAGCGTGCGCTACCAGAATTGCAATCAATGGGTGATGGAGATGTTGGCCGCCGGCTGGGGCGATCTGCTCGACGGCGACGACCTGCGCGTGCGCGCGCAGACCTGGCTGCGCGAAGAACACTACACGCCGCAACCGGTGCAGGTGGGCTCGCGCTTGCTGATGCTGGCTTCGCACTTCGTGCCGCTGCTGCATCTGGACGACCATCCGGACGAGGACCGTTCGGCCATGCAGCTTCGTATCAGCCTGCCGTCCACGGTGGAGGCGTTCGTGCACCAGCGCTATCCGGCCAGCGAGCGCGTCGAGCTATGCCACGACGATGAGCGGATTGTCATCCATCGTGGCTGGACGCCCATCGCCGCAGGCTGCAAGCCGGGCGAGGGCGACCGTGTGGTGCAGCTGCGTGATTAAGCCACTTCGGTGATCAGGTTGGGACGCGAACGGCGCACCTTCTTGAGGTTGACCAGCCAGTCGCCTTCCGGCTGGCGGTAGCCGATCGGCAGCATCACCACGCTGCGCAGTTTGCGCTCCTTCAGCGACAGGATCTCGTCGACGGCGGCCGGATCGAAGCCTTCCATCGGCGTGGCGTCGACGCCTTCAAACGCGGCGGCCACCATCGCCACGCCCAGCGCGATGTACGCCTGGCGCGCGGCCGAATCGAAATTGCCCTGCTGGCCGCGTGCGGCCACGATGCCCAGCAGCTGCTTGCGATAGGCTTCCCAGCCTTCGTTGATAAAGCCGCGCTGCTTGTTGGTCAGGTCGAACATCATGTTGACGCGATCGGCGGTGATGTCGTCCCACGCCGCGAACACCAGCAGGTGCGAGCTCTCGCTGATCTGCGCCTGGTTCCAGCCCACCGCCTGGATCTTGGCGCGGATGTCCGGGTTGGTAACGACGAAGACTTCGAACGGCTGCAGACCGCTGGAGGTCGGCGCCAGGCGGATCGCTTCCAGGATGCGTTCCAGTTTTTCGTCGCTTACCTGCTTGGCGGGATCGAACTTCTTGGTGGCGTAGCGCCAGTTAAGTTTGTCAATTACATCGGTCATTTGTGAACTCCAGTGTGAAATCGTGAATGCGCCCCCAGTCAGCAAGCTCTGGGGTACCGATCTATAATAAGTTTCAAGCCAACTTGAGAGTCAAGGCGTAAAAATGAAAATAGGTGAATTAGCCCGGAAGTCGGGGTTGACCCCATCGGCGATACGGTTTTATGAGGAGCAGGGCCTGTTGGCGCCCATTTCACGCACCGCCGCTGGTTATCGCGAATACTCCAACTATGCAATGGAGCGGCTGCACGTGATCCAGGTGTCGAAGCGCCTGGGATTTTCGCTCGACGTCATCCGGGGGATGTTTGGCGAAAACGGCCAATGCCTGAAAACGGAGATCCTGGAGCGCACCGAAACCCGCCTGCGTGAAGTCGAGGAACAGCAGGAGGCGCTGGCAAGCCAGCATCGTGAGTTGCTGGCGCTGCGCGCCATCCTGCGCGACGAGAGTGTCAGCCGGCCGTTTTGCGAGGACCTGGCGGTGAACTGAGCGCCATCGCCAGCGCGTCGTCCAGCCGGTCGTTCCCCCAGAACATGGCGTCGCCGACCATGAAGGTGGGGGCGCCGAAGATGTGGCGGGCCTTGGCCTGTTCGGTGCGTTCGCGCAGCCTGGCCTTGTTCTCGTCCGCTTGCGCGGCGTGCAGGATGGCCGCCGCGTCCTGGCCCAGCGCGGACAATATCTCCGCCATGCATTGCTCGCTGCCGATGTCGCGGTCCTCGGCGAAGTTGGCCAGCATGGTGCGTTCGCAGAAGTCGGTCATCCACGGCTGTTCTTCGCACAGGATGCCGATGCGCGCCGCCAGCAGCGAGTTGCGCGGGAAGGTGGACGGCTGCCGCCAAGGCAGGCCGTACTTGGCGCACTGGCGCGGCATGTCCTGCCATACGTAGGCGCCTTTGTCCTTTTGTAGCACGAAGGGCGAGTTGTTCCAGCCGGCGTCCTTGAAGATGGGGCCGAGCAGGAAGGGCCTCCACACCACGCCGTCCGGCGCCAGCTGGCGGATGCGCATCACGCTCAGGTAGCTGTAGTTGCTGGCGAAGTCGAACCAGAATTCGATTTTCATTTTATCTCCCCTTGTAGATCAACAGGCAGCGGATTTCTATGCTTTCCCGTAGCGGTGCATCGGCCGGTGCGTCGGCGTGTTCGAAGGCGGCGTGCGGCGTGTACCTGGCCACCGGTCCGGGCGCGGAATCGAACTGCTTGAATACCAGTACCTCGTCGCGCGTCATCGCCGGGAAGTACGACCAAGCGTGATCCGTATTGTGCACCGCCTGGTAGATTTCGCCGTTCCGCTCCGGATAAAAAATATCGCTGGCCACCAGGTCGGCGGGAGTGGCGCTGCGGGCGTCGCATACGGCCAGCGGTGCGTCGAGTACCGGGTGGCGAGTCGAGCGCCACAGGTTGACGATGCTGTAGCGCTGCACCTGCGCCGTGTCGCCGTGCAGTTCCAGTTCCAGCCTGCGCTGGGCCGATGCCGGCGTGAAGTCGCAATGCACGCGGCCTGCCGCGCCGGGGCGCTGGCCTTCGATGCGGCCAAATGCTTGCGGCGAGCCGGGCATGCGTTTGCGGACCAGGTGGTCGAACACGAAGGCCTGGCTGGCGCCGGTCAGCGCCAGGGCCAGCTCGGCTACTTCGGGATAGTAGAGCCGTACGACTTCTTCCTTGTCGGTGAAATCGTGCACGGCGCTGGGGGCGTGGCGCAGCAGATAGCCTTCGCGGTCGAGCGACAGGTGCGCGTCGGCGCGGGCGTCGCGTATCGTCACCGGCACGCGCTCGTAGCTGGCGTTTTGCCACGGCTGGCCGTCCGGCGGCGGGTACATATAGGTGTGCGGCCGGTCCGATGTCGGTCGCAGGTACTCCAGCGTGGCGGTGGTTGTGTGTGTCATCGCATTCCCCCTGAAAGCTCCATTGAATCCGATCGCCGTGCAGCGCTCAAACGATATTCCTGGTGCTTTCACATTCTCAATTCGCATGCGTGATACATTGATGGCATGGCTAATCGTCTTCTGGACCTTCCCCCGCTGGACTTGTTGCGCAGCCTGGTCGCAGTCGGCCGGCGCATGAGTATCACGCTCGCCGCGCAGGATATGTGCGTGACGCAATCGGCGCTCAGCCGCCAGATACAGGCGCTGGAGGCCACGCTGGGCTATCGCGTGCTGGTGCGCGGCCATCGCTCTATCGAGTTCACGGCCGAGGGGCGGCGGCTGTTCCGCCATGCCGATGCGATGCTGGAGCAATTGGGTGAAGTGGTCGCCAGCCTGCGGCCCGGCGATGCGCGCCAGGCGGTGACGATCAGCGCCAGTATCGGCGTGACGGCCTTGTGGATACTGCCTCGCCTGAATGCCTTCCAACAGGCTGCGCCGCAAATCGATGTGCGCGTGGCGGCCAGTAATCGTTTTGTTGACCTGGAGCGCGAACAGGTGGATTTGTCGCTGCGCTATTGCCGGCCGCAAGATGCGCCCGAAGGCGCGCTGCGTCTGTTCGACGAGGCGCTGGTGCCGGTGGCGCATCCGGCGCTGGCGGTGGCCGCGATCGAGGATGCGGCGCAGTTGCGGCTACAGGTGCTGCTGGAGTTTGACGATGTGTCGCGCCCGTGGCTGCAATGGTCGGCGTGGTTGCGCGGTGTCGGCGCGGGCCGCGTCAAGCCGAAGGGCGTGCTGCGGTTTAATCAATACGATCAGGTGGTGCAGGCCGCGTTGGCGGGGCAGGGGGTGGCGCTGGGCCGATTGGAATTAGTGCGGCCCTTGCTGGAGCAGGGCAAGCTGGCGCTGGCCAGCACGCTACCGGCGACGGCCAGCGATTATGCGTACTGGCTGATTGCCCGCAGTGCGCTCAGCGCGGATGCGGTCGTGGTGCGGGATTGGATACGAGAGGAAGCGGCGCGCAGCAAGGCCAGGGCCAAGCCACGCGCCGGCTAAGCCATCAGGCGAAGCTCAAGCCTTCGAGTGGGAAGCCCTTGATGAATTCCGCCGCCGGCAGACGCTTGCCGCCCGGCTTTTGCAGTTCCGTCAGCCGCAGCGAGCCGCTGCCGCAGGAAACCACGATGCCATGCTGCGCATCGGCCGCCAGCACCTGGCCGGCCGGGGCCTTGCTGTCGGCTTCCAGCACTTCGGCGCCCCACAGCTTGACGTTGACGCCGTTGACCACACCGTACGCACCGGGGAATGGATTGAAGGCGCGGATCTTGCGGCTGATCTCCAGCGCCGATTGCGTGAAGTCCAGCGCCGCTTCTTCCTTGCTGATCTTGGCGGCGTAGTTGACGCCCGCTTCCGGCTGCGGCACGGCTTCCAGCTGGCCATGCTGCATCTTGCGCAGCGCTTCGACGATCATCTTGCCGCCCAGCGCGGCCAGCTTGTCGTGCACCATGCCGGTGGTGTCCTGCTCGCCGATGGCGATGCGTTCGATCAGCAGCATCGGGCCGGTGTCCAGGCCTTCTTCCATCTCCATGATGGTGATGCCGGTCTCGCTGTCGCCGGCCTCGATGGCGCGGTGGATCGGCGCGGCGCCAGCGCGGCAGCAGCGAACCGTGGATGTTCAGGCAGGGCTTGATGTCCAGCGTGGCGCGCGGCAGGATCAGGCCATAGGCCGCCACCACCATCACGTCATACGGCGTGGACAGCAAACGCGCATGCGCTTCCTTCGCCTGCTCGGCGCGCACCGGATCCTTGCTGTCGGTGCGCAGCGACAGCGGCTGCAGCACCTCGATGCCTTGCGCCAGCGCGTACTGCTTGACGGCCGATGGTTGCAGATGCATGCCGCGGCCGGCCGGGCGGTCCGGCTGGGTCAGCACCAGCGGAATCTCGAAGCCCGCCTCATGCAAGGCTTGCAATGCCACTGCGGCGAATTCCGGCGTGCCGGCGAAGATGACTTTCATGCGCTATCCCTGTGCGGCTTAGAAACGACGGCCGGCGGCGCGCAGCTGGGCTTCGCGCGCCATGCCGCGCTCTTCCTTGACGAGCTTGGCCTTGATGCGGTTGCGCTTCAGCGGCGACAGGTATTCAACGAAGACCTTGCCCAGCAGGTGATCCATTTCGTGCTGGATGCAGACCGCCAGCAGGCCGTCGGCTTCCACTTCGAAAGGCTGGCCCTTGACGTCCAGCGCGCGCACCTTGATCTGGGCGTGGCGTTCGACGCCGTCGTAAATGCCAGGCACCGACAGGCAGCCTTCGTCGTAGACCTGCTTCTCTTCGCTGGCCCAGATGATTTCCGGATTGATGTAGGCGACCAGCGCGTCCTTGGTTTCGGAGATGTCGATCACCACCAGCTGCTCGTGCACGTCGACCTGCGACGCGGCCAGGCCGATGCCCGGCGCCTCGTACATGGTCTCGGCCATGTCGGCGACCAGTTGTTCCAGTTTGGCGTCGAAGACGGTGACTGGGGTGGCGACTTTATGCAGGCGCGGATCGGGGTAACGCAAAATATTTAAGATGGCCATATGCTGTACTGTGTTGATAACTAAGTGAAAACTAAGTGAGTGCCTTGATAACGCGCGGCGCGTCGAGGGCGTCGCCGCCGTCATTTTCCCGATCAAAAATGCAACAACCGCGCGGGCTGCCATTGCGCGGTTTCTCTTGCTAGTTCAGGGTTTTATGGGCAGAATTTGATTCAATTTAGCAAGCCTTTTCCGTTGATTGGGCGCTTCTTGCTATCGTGTGCCTGCGCAATTTATGGCGCATTTACTGGATCTACTAATGAAAAATTTTAGCACAGTCGGCACCCGCTTAGTATTAGCGGCTCTTTTTTCAGGCTTGACGGCGGCTTCGGCCGAACCACTGAAATGCGAGTTTCGCGCCGATGCGCCGGACCAGCACCTGGTGGTCAAGGGCGATACGCTGTGGGATATTTCCGGTAAATTCCTCGAGCGCCCCTGGTGCTGGCCTACCGTCTGGGGCATGAACCGCGAGGAAATCGCCAATCCGCACTGGATCTATCCGGGCCAGATCATCTGGTTCGACCGCACCGCCGGCCGCCTGCGCCTGGGCAACAAGATCGACGCCAGCAACGACGGCAGCAACAGCGCCTCCAACCTGCGTCTGAAGCCGCAATTGCGCACCGAGGGCCTGGGCAAGGATGCCGTGACGTCGATACCGGCCGGCGTGATCGAACCCTTCCTGACCCAGCCGCTGATCATCGAGAACGACGAGCTGGCCGGCGCGCCGCGCGTGGTGGCCACGCAGGACGGCCACGTGTTCCTCGGCAAGGACGACAAGGCTTATGTGCGCGGCGACCTGAAGGGCGGCACCTCGTTCCAGGTGTTCCGTCCCGGCAACCCGCTGAAAGATCCGATCACCAAGGCCGTCATCGGCTACGAGGCGTTCTACCTCGGCACGCTGAAATTGCAGACCGAAGCCCGGCCCGGCGCCGGCAGCGACGTCCACACCTTCCTGGTCGCCAGCGCCAAGGAGGAGATGGGCAAGGGCGACCAGCTGCGCGCGATTCCGCCGATGCCGATGCAAAATTACGTGCCGCATCCGCCCGAGCAGAAGGTGGGCGCGCGGGTGGTGGCGATTTACGGCGGCGTCACGCACGCCGGGCAGAACCAGGTTGTCAGCATTAATCGCGGAAAGCTTGATGGACTCGACATCGGCTCCGTGCTGCAGCTGTACCATGCGGGGAAGACTGTCAGCGACGCCACGGCCGCCAAGAGCTGGCTGGGCATGCGCGAACAGCAGGTCAAGCTGCCGGACGAGGAAGTGGGCAGCTTGTTTATCTTCCGCGTGTTTAAGCATATTTCCTACGGCTTGATCATGCAGGTGTCGGCGCCGGTGGAAGTGGGCGACGTCGCCAAGTCGCCGGAGTGACCCGCGCCGTGCAAGCCACGGATACCCCCACCGCCGCATTCCAGCCCGTCAGCGCCGCCGCGCTGGCGGGCTGGCTGCGTCTGGAACTGACGGACGGCGTCGGCCTGGGCACGGCGCACCGGCTGCTGGAGCGCTTCGCCACGCCCGAGGCGATCTTCAGCGCCGGCCGCGGCGCGCTGCTGGAAGAGGTCAAGCCCGGGCAGGCCGATGCGTTGCTGCAAGCGCCGCCCGGCGCACTGGCGGCCCTGGTCGACGCCACGCTGGCCTGGCAGCAACAGCCGGGCAACCGCCTGCTGAGTTACGACCATCCCGACTATCCCGAAGCGCTGCGCCAGATCGCCGCCGCGCCGCTATTGTTGTACCTCAAAGGCCGGGCCGAGCTGCTGGAGCGGCCGTCGCTGGCGGTGGTGGGCGCGCGCAACGCCAGCGCCCAGGGCATGCTGAACGCGGGCCGCATGGCGCAGGCGCTGTCCGAGGCCGGGCTGACCATCGTTTCCGGGCTGGCTCTGGGCATTGACGCGGCCGCGCACGCCGGCGGCTTGAACGGGCCGGGCAGCACCATCGCCGTGATCGGTACCGGCCCCGACCGTATTTATCCGGCCCGCAACAACGCGCTGGCCCGGCGTATCGCCGAGGAGGGCTGCATCGTCAGCGAGTACGCGCTGGGCACGCCGCCGCTGCGCGACAATTTCCCGCGCCGCAACCGCGTCATCAGCGGCCTGGCGCGTGGCGTGCTGGTGGTGGAGGCGGCCGCCAAGTCCGGTTCCTTGATCACGGCGAAGCTGGCGATAGAGCAGGGCAAGGAGCTGTACGCGATCCCCGGCTCGATCCACGCCACGCTGGCCAAGGGCTGCCATGCGCTGATACGCGAGGACGGCGCCAAGCTGGTCGAGACGGCGGCCGACATCCTGACCGACCTCAAGCTGCTCAAGCCGGGCGCGCGCGGCACGCGGCCGCCGCCGGACGATAGCTTTGTCGACCGCGTGCTGGAGGCGCTGGGCGAGCATCCGGCCGGCGCCGACCTGCTGGCGCTGCGGCTGAACCAGTCCGCCGCCGACTTGCAGGGGCAGTTGCTGGCGCTGGAACTGGCCGGCCTGGTCGAGCGTTTGCCGGGCGGTATGTTCCAGCGTTTATGGGCCTAGTGGCCGAAATTGCCGCAAAAAAAGGCAATCTGTGCGGCACTTGTGCCCGATCTGTTTTAACTGATAGAGTAGAGCCATGTTCGACATCCTTGTTTACCTCTACGAGACTTATTATCGTCCCGATGCCTGCCCGGAACCGGCCGCATTGGCCAAGAAACTGTCGGCTGTCGGTTTTGACGATGTCGAGATTTCCGAGGCGCTGGTCTGGCTGACCGACCTGAACGCGATGGCCGGGGTGGAACACACGCTGACCGCGTCCTCCACCGGCACCCGTTTCTACGTGGAAGAAGAGCAGGATGTGCTGGGACCGGCCGCGATCGGCTTCATCCAGTTCCTGGAGTCGGCCAAGGTGCTGTCGCCGTTGCAGCGCGAAATCGTCATCGAGCGCGCGCTGGCGCTGGAAGAGGCGCCGGTGTCGCTGGGCAAGCTCAAGGTCATCGTCCTGATGTTGCTCTGGAGCCAAGGCAAGGAGCCGGACGCGCTGATGTTCGACGACCTGTTCGGCTCGGACGAAGACCAGGCGCCCCGCCTGCTGCACTAATATAGACCGCCGCAGCGGCCTGTAGTCCCCCTGAAGCAATGAATTAAGCAACATTCGGCCAGGATTTGGCCGGGCAATACGCCGTATTGCCTCCGCGTGGCCCTGTTTGCTTGCAGTCTGGCCGACAACGCGCTTATCATTGGCGCTTTGACAAGACTGTGACGCCTCGGCCTTGCCATCCGCATCGCAAAAGTGCAGACTGCGACACGATCCATGTATGATGCGCATGCTGCACCCATCCCAAGTGTTAAAAAACGAGATACAAAATATGACCAAAACCCTCATCATCGCCGAGAAGCCTTCTGTCGCGAACGACATCGCGAAGACGCTTGGCGGCTTTACCAAGCACGATGAGTACTTTGAATCCGACGAGTACGTGCTGTCCTCCGCCGTCGGTCACCTGCTGGAAATTGCCGTACCGGAAGAACACGACGTCAAGCGCGGCAAATGGAGCTTCGCCCACCTGCCGATGATCCCGCCTTACTTCGCGCTGAACCCGATCGCCAAGACCGAGGCGCGCCTCAAGGTGCTCAACAAGCTGATCAAGCGCAAAGACGTCACCACCCTCATCAACGCATGTGACGCGGGCCGCGAAGGCGAGTTGATTTTCCGTTTGATCGCGCAGAACGCCAAGGCCAAGCAACCGGTCAAGCGCCTGTGGCTGCAATCGATGACGCCCGGCGCGATCCGCGAAGGCTTCACCCAGTTGCGCACCGATGAAGACATGATGCCGCTGGCCGACGCCGCCCGTTGCCGCTCGGAGGCCGATTGGCTGATCGGCATCAACGGCACCCGCGCGATGACCGCGTTCAACTCGAAAGAGGGCGGCTTCTACCTGACCACCGTGGGCCGCGTGCAGACGCCGACCCTGTCGATCGTGGTCGAGCGGGAAGAGAAGATCAAGAAATTCGTCTCGCGCGACTTCTGGGAAGTGCGCGCCGAGTTCGTTTGCGCGGCCGGCATCTATGAAGGCCGCTGGCTGGACACCAAGTTCAAGAAGGACGAGACCGACCCTGAGAAACGCGCTGAGCGCCTGTGGAGCAAGGCCGCGGCCGATTCCATCGCGCTGGCCGTGCGCGGCAAGCAGGGCGCCGTCACCGAGGAATCCAAGCCGACCACGTCGATGGCGCCGGCGCTGTTCGACCTGACCAGCCTGCAGCGCGAAGCCAACTCGCGCTTCGGTTTCTCGGCCAAGAACACGCTGGGCCTGGCGCAGGCGCTGTATGAAAAGCATAAGGCGCTGACCTACCCGCGTACCGATTCGCGCCACCTGCCGGAAGATTACATTCCGACCGTGATGCAGGCGCTGGAAGTGGTCAAGGAAAACCCGAACTACCACCAGTTCGCCAAGCAGATCCTGGACAAGAAGTGGGTCAAGCCGAACAAGCGCATCTTCGACAACACCAAGATCTCGGATCACTTCGCGATCATTCCGACCACCATCGCGCCGAAGAATTTGTCCGAGCCGGAACAGAAGCTGTACGACCTGGTCACGCGCCGCTTCATGGCCGTGTTCTTCCCGCCTGCCGAGTTCCAGGTCACCACCCGCTACACCGAAGTGTCCGGCCATCAGTTCAAGACTGAAGGCAAGGTCATGACCAACCCGGGCTGGCTGGCGATCTACGGCAAGGAAGCCTCGACCGACGACGACAAGGACGGCAACGCCAACGGCAACCTGGTGCCGGTCGCCAAGGGCGAGAAGGTGCTGACCGACACGGTCAACGCCAACGGCCTGGTCACCAAGCCGCCTGCGCGCTACACCGAGGCGACGTTGCTGTCGGCCATGGAAGGCGCGGGCAAGCTGGTCGAGGACGACGAACTGCGCGATGCGATGGCCGGCAAGGGCCTGGGCACGCCAGCGACGCGCGCCGCCACCATCGAGGGTCTGCTGACCGAGCGCTATCTGCTGCGCGAAGGCCGCGAACTGATGCCGACCGCGAAAGCGTTCCAGCTGATGACGCTGCTGCGCGGCCTGGGCGTCAACGAACTGACCGCGCCGGAACTGACCGGCGAGTGGGAATACAAGCTGTCGCAAATGGAGAAGGGTAAGATTTCGCGTGAAGAGTTCATGCGTGAGATCGCCCAGATGACGCAGATCATCGTCAAGCGCGCCAAGGAATACGACAACGATACGATCCCGGGTGATTACCACACGCTGCACACGCCGTGCCCGAACTGCGGCAGCGTGGTCAAGGAAAACTATCGCCGCTTCGCCTGCACCAAGTGCGAATTCTCGATGAGCAAAACGCCGGGCAGCCGCCAGTTCGAGATCGAGGAAGTGGAACAGTTGCTGAAGGACCGCACCATCGGCCCGCTGCAAGGTTTCCGCTCGAAGATGGGCCGTCCGTTCGCGGCCATCCTGCGCATCGTGCGCGACGAAGAGATCAAGAACTTCAAGCTGGAGTTCGACTTCGGCCAGAACGACGATTCGGAAGATGCCGAGCCGGTCGACTTCACCGGCCAGACCGCCTTGGGCCCGTGCCCGAAGTGTGCCGGCGGCGTGTACGAGATGGGCCTGGCGTATGTGTGCGAAAACAGCGTCGCCAAGCCGAAGACTTGCGACTTCCGCAGCGGCCGCATCATCCTGCAGCAGGAGATCTTGCCTGAGCAGATGGCCAAGCTGCTCAACGACGGCAAGACCGATTTGCTGCCGGGCTTTGTTTCGCAGCGCACCCGTCGTCCGTTCAAGGCCTTCCTGACCAAGGGCAAGGACGGCAAGATCAGCTTCGAGTTCGAAGAGCGCAAGGCCAAGGCTCCGGCCAAGGGCAAAGCGGCCAAGGTAGCGGACGAGGGCGCGGACGGTGCAGCGGAAGACGCGGCGCCAGCCAAGAAAGCCCCGGCCAAGAAGGCAGCGGCAGCCAAGGCTCCGGCCAAGGCGGCGGCAGCCAAGAAGCCGGCGGCCAAGAAAGCGCCAGCCAAAAAAGCAGCCCCTAAAAAGGCCGCCGCGACCGCTGAGTAATCTTCGGCAGCGCCAACAAAAACGGGACCTCGATGGTCCCGTTTTTCATGCTGGGGTCAAGTCTGACATTCGGACACGGCCAGAGCCGTAGTTTGTCGTTTGTGGTTGAGCTTGTGTCCGAATGTCAGACTTGACCCTCGGTTGGCGTTAGACGCGCCAGAGCTTGCCCGGCTTCATGGGGACCTCGATCAGTTCGCCGGTCTGCCATTGCAGCACCTGCTCCTTGCTGAGTACGACCGCGTGCGTGGGCGTGGCCAGGTTGGTGGCGATGGCGATCCATTGCTGCTGCTCGCGCCGATAGACTGTGATCTCGCAAGCGCCGCTTGGGCTGCCGCAGGCCCAGGCCATCCAGTCGTCGCTGATCAGCAGGTAAGCCAACTGGTCGCTGCGCGGATCTGCCAGCCGTACGCCGTGCATGGAGCCGCTGGGTTCGCGATACCAGTCTTCTTCGTAGTTGTTGTCGAGGCCGGTTTCGTGGACGTGGTTGGCGTCGTCGAAGCGCATCCAGCCGGCGTCGAGCTCGCTGCTGAGGGCGGGGTAGGCGATGGCGGGGTGCCAGGCGCAGCGCTCGCCTTCCACCACGGTTTCGCCGGCGAAGCCGTTAATGCCGATGCGGTCGACGGGAACGCGCAGGTCGATGTGATAACGCGCCGCCTGGAACCACCACACTTGCGTGGTCAGGTCGCTGCTGCCGTTGCTGCGCCAGATACCGCTGCGGCGCCACAGGCCTTCGTATTCTGCTGGAACCATGTCACTTCAAATCGTCGGTGTAAAAGTAGACCGTACCACGAATGGCGCTAACAGGCACATGCAGCGCTGCAGCCAGCGCTTGCGCGTTCGGCTGCTGCAAGGCCTGCTTGTTGAGCGTGATCGCCGTCGTTGATGCTCCACCGGCCGCCGCGTAGGAAACGATGTGGTCGAAATCCGGCCGGCTGTCGATCTGCTTGACCAGGTAGCGTTGTTGGCCGCTGCCGATCTGCACGTAGCTGGCGTCGGCGCTGGTCTTCTGCGCCGGCGACAGCTGGCGATACATCAGCACCTTGTCGACCACGACAGTGGAAGCGGCGAACTGCGTCTTGCCGCCTTGTTCGAAATGGCCCAGCACCAGGTCGGCCTTGAACTGCTTCAACGGCGTGGCGCTCGCTGGCGCCAGGCGCGACAGTTCGAACTTCTCCGGCGCGATGGTCCATAGCGTGGTCTTGCCGTCAAGGCGACGGCGCAGCGCCGCGTCGGTGGCGGGATCGGCCACGTGCACTTGCAGGATCACCTGGTAGTCGTGCGGCGCATGGAACATCGGCAGGTGCGATGCATACAGGCCTTGCTTGCCGCCGAACAGCGCCATGCCATGTTCGCCGTAACTGGCGTCCGCCGCGCCGGCGCTGCCGCCGATCAAGGCCAGCGCAAGCAGCGCGGCCCTCATGCCTTCACCAGCAGCTTGCCGCGATGCTCGCCGGTGAACAGCGAGTTGAGCGCGGCCGGCAATTGCCCGAAGCCGTCGATCACCGTTTCCTCGAACACGATCTCGCCCGCCTTCACCCACGGCGCGACGATGCGTGTCATCTCGTCCATGCGGTGCAGGTAGTCGCGCGCCAGCATGCCCTGGATGGTGGCGCGCTGGTACAGCATGTGATGCAGCAGGCGCGGCCCCAGTTCCGGCGTCTCCAGGCCGCCGCTGTACTGGCTGATCTGGCCGCAGATGACGATGCGGGCGCGGCGGTTGATGAGCGGGATGATGGCGTCGGTCACCATGCCGCCGACGTTGTCGAAATACACGTCGACGCCGCCGGTCAGCCGCTTGATTTCCGCGCCCAGCGCATCGGCGTCGGCGTAGGCCTTGTAGTCGATGGCCCAGTCCGCGTCCAGCACATTGCGCAGCCAGTCGCACTTGGCGGCGCCGCCGGCGATGCCGAGCACGCGCGCGCCGTGGCGCTTGGCGAACTGCACCACCAGCGATCCCACCGCGCCGGCCGCGCCGGACACCACCACCACTTCGCCCGCATGCGGCTTGCCCGATTCCGTCAGGCCGAACCAGGCGGTGCGGCCCGGCATGCCCAGCACGCCGAGCGCGGTGGTGACCGGCGCCAGCTCCGGGTCGATCCGCTTCAGGCCGCTGGCGTGCACGCGCGCGTGCGTCTGCCAGCCGGTGTAGCTCTGCACCCAGTCGCCGGTGGCGAAGCCGGGCGCGTTCGACGCCAGCACCTGCGCCACCACGGCGCCTTGCTGCACGGTGTTGAGCGGATGCGGCTCGGTGTCGTAGGTCGGTTTGGTGGACTGGCCGATGCGCATGTAGGGATCGACGCTGAACCAGCGCGCCTCGATCAGCACCTCGCCGTCGCCCAGCGCGGTCGACAACTGTTGTTCAACGAGCTCGTAGTGCTCGGCCGTGATCTGGCCGACGGGTTGCCGGCGGTAGATCCATTGTTGTTGGGTGAGAGTAGTCATGCTGCAGATGGTAAGATGCTCTTCGTATCCAGTAAAGCAACTTAAATTCACTATTCGTATCCTGTTTGGACATCATGAATCTTTCCGACCTGCGTGTTTTTGTCAGTGCCGCCCGCCGTCCGTCGCTGGGCGCGGCCGCGCTGGAGCTGCATTTGACGCCGTCGGCGGTGTCCAAGGCGCTCAAGCGGCTGGAAGACAGCCTGGGCAAGCCGCTGTTCGACCGCAGCGCCAAGCAACTGGTGCTGAACGACAGCGGCCAGTTGCTGCTGGCCCGCGCCCAGAATTTGCTGGCGCTGGCCGACCAGGCCAAGGCCGACCTGATGGGCGAACGCGCAGCCGTGGACAGCCGCATCGCCGGCCCTGCCATCCTGCTGTGGCGGCATGGCCAGATGCTGTCGCAGGCCTTGCGCGCCTACCCGGAAGCCAGCCTGCGCATGCAAGCCATGTTCGAGGATGAAGCGCTGGCGGCGCTGCTGCGCGGCGATATCAACGCCGCCATCGTCACCGGCGACGTCATCGAGGGACGCGGCGAGCACTGGTCGGATGAATGGCAGGTGACGCCGCTGGGCAGCGTGACCCTGCACCTGGTGGCGGGGCAGCGCCATCCGCTGGTGACGTCGCTACCGCCGGCGCCGCTGCTGGAGGCGGACACGGCGCAAGTGCTGGCGCACGATTTCGCCTGCCCGTCGCGTTCGCTGTTTTGCGGCGTGCAGCGCGGCGCCCGTTCCGACGGCTGGCGCGACGACCAGCTGCCGCGCAAGATCCGCTACTGGACCGACGATCTGCAACTGCTGCTGGCGCTGGTCAAATCCGGCGAGGCGCTGGCCTACCTGCCGGACTTCGCGTTGGCCGATCCCGAGCTGCGCCGCATCCACGTGAGCGATTGTGCGTTCGAATGCGTGGAGCAGGTGGCGCTGGTGTGGAATCGCGTCAAGGCCAGCGCCTGGCAGCGCGAACTGGCGGCTTCGCTTGCAGGATACAACTCGTAACTTTTCTTACGGAACTGTGGTCGTCTGCCGCCGGGGCGGTCGCGTTAATTGCTCAAGACACTGATGAACAGCGGTCTGCCAACCACTAGAAAAGGAACACAATCATGAAAACCAAATCCCTGATGATCGCCGGCGTGCTTTCCATGATCAGCGCCGCAGCTTTCGCGCAGACCGCTCCAGTGGCACAAGTCCATCACGACAATGCCCAGATCCGCCAGGACGTCAAAGAGATCCACCAGGACACCCGCCAGATCCAGCGCGACAACGCGGTGATCGCGGTCAAGCAAAGCCAGGTGGCGGCAGGCCGGCAGCAGCTGCAGGCGGAACGCGGCGAGCGCAACGCGCTGGCCCGCGCCGAGCACGCCGATATCAAGAAGGGCGACCTGGCCGGCGCCCAGCAGCTGGACCAGGCGCGCCGCGCCGAGCAGCAAAACATCAAGGTGGAGAAGCAGGCCATCAAGCATGACGAAAAAGTGATCGCGCGCCGCAGCGTCGACAAGCACCAGGAGCAAGTGGCGCGCCGCGACGAGAAACTGGAACGCCATGCGGACAAGGTCAAGCGCGACCATGACGCCGCCAAGATCTGATCGTTGAAATGTTAAGCAAGCCGGGCGCCTCCAAAACGCCCGGCTTTTTTACGCTTCACTGTTTAGGTATACTTCAGCAATAAATTAATACCCGTGATAAACTATTGGTTCTTTAGGGCAATTGTTATCCCGCTGCCCGATTCGCAGTTCCAATAGTAGCAACGCTTCTCTTTTTCCAATATTGCCTTCACGGGCACACACATCATGAAAAACTTGAATATCGGCACGCGCCTTGCCGCGGGCTTTGGCTTGGTATTGGCGTTGATGACGCTGATGACCGCAATCGGCATCGGCCACATGCAAACCGTGGCCGAAGCCACCCGCGACATGATGCAGCAGCCGCTGGCCAAGGAGCGCATGATCAGCGACTGGTATCGCCTGATCCACACCAGCGTGCGCCGCACCTCGGCGATTTCGAAGAGCAGCGATCCGTCCTTGGGACCGTTCTTCGCCGAGGAGACCGCCGCCTCGACCGCCGAGGTCAACGGCCTGCAAAAGCAGGTCGAACCGCTGCTCGTCACGGAGCAGGAGAAAGCGCTGTTCGACGGCATGAAGGCCAACCGCAAGCGCTACCTGGCCTCGCGCGACGCCATCGTGTCGCTGAAGAAGGACGGCAAGCTGGACGAGGCCGCCGCGATGCTGGACCAGCACTTCACGCCGGACGGCAAGGCCTATCTGGAATCGCTGCGCGGCCTGCTGGAATTGCAGCGCAAGAGCATCGACGACAACGCGGCGGCGATTGAATCGCTGTATGAGCACAGCCGCCAGTTCATGATCCTGTTCGGGCTGGCGGTGCTGGCGCTGGGCGTGGTCTGCGCCTGGCGCCTGACGCGCGGCATCACCGTGCCGTTGAACCGGGCGGTGGAGATCGCCGTGGCCGTGGCCAACAAGGACCTGACCACGCGCATTGAAGTGAGCACGAAGGATGAAACCGGCCGCCTGCTGGCGGCGCTGCGCAGCATGAACGACGGCCTGATCGGTATCGTCACCGAAGTGCGCAGCGGCACCGAGAGCATCTCCAGCGCATCGAGCCAGATCGCCGCCGGCAACCTGGATTTGTCGGGGCGTACGGAAGAGCAGGCGTCCAGCCTGGAGGAGACCGCCTCGTCGATGGAAGAACTGACGTCGACCGTCAAACAGAACGCGGACAATGCGCGCCAGGCCAACCAGCTGGCGGTCAAGGCATCGGCAGTGGCGCAGCGCGGCGGCGGCGTGGTGGCGGACGTGGTGCAGACCATGGATGCGATCAACGGTTCGGCGCGCAAGATTGTCGACATCATCGGCGTGATTGATGGCATCGCCTTCCAGACCAACATCCTGGCATTGAACGCGGCGGTGGAAGCGGCCCGCGCGGGCGAGCAGGGGCGTGGTTTCGCGGTGGTCGCGACCGAGGTGCGCAGCCTGGCGCAGCGCAGCGCGACGGCGGCGCGGGAAATCAAAACCCTGATCGACGATTCGCTGCAAAAGGTCGATGCCGGCAGCCTGCTGGTCACGCAGGCCGGCAACACGATGAACGAAGTGGTGGAGAGCATCCAGCGCGTGACCGACATCATGGGCGAGATCACGATCGCCAGCATGGAGCAGAGTTCGGGCATCGAGCAGATCAACCAGGCGATCGGCCAGATGGACCAGGTCACGCAGCAGAACGCCGCGCTGGTGGAAGAAGCCGCCGCAGCGGCGGCCTCCCTGCACGACCAGGCCGATGCACTGACCGAGGTCGTCGCCGTCTTCAAGCTAGCCGCCTAAGCCGTCATTCCCGCGCAGGCGGGAATCCATAGCGCGCTGCTGGGACCGACTGAGCATGGATTCCCGCCTGCGCGGGAATGACGCTTACTGGGTCAGCAGCTCGACGTTGATCAGGTTGTCGTCGGGCTTGCGGTCGATGAGCTTGTTGTCGGGGTCGATGCCGGCCTTGCCCGGACGGCCGTTGATGATCACCGTGTACAGGTTGTCCTTGCGCTCGATCAGCTTGCGCTCGCGGAACAGGCTGTTGCCGTCCTTGTCGTCGATGCCGATGTCGATCCAGTCCTTCAACGGCACGTCTTTTTCCGCGCCCTGGTCGTTGGCCCGCACCTTGGCGGCGCTGACCGCGAACGTCACTTCATACTTGCCGTCCACCAGCTTGCGCGCGGTGGCCGAGACCGCATGGTTCTCGTACAGCACGATGTGGTTGAACAGGTCGTCGATCAGGTAGGCTTGTTCCGGCGGCGTGATCTTGCGCAGCGCGTCGACCAGCACCGTGACGCTAGGATACGGCCCGGTCTTGCGGCCATACTGCGCCAGCATTTCCTTCAACGCGGCGTTGACCTTGGCCTCGCCCAGGATGTCCTGTAACTGGTACATCGCCAGGCTGCCCTTGCGGTACTGGATGTAGTTCTGGTTTTCGTTTTCCGCCAGCGGCATTTCCTTCTTGCGCTCCAGCGCGCGGCCCATCAGGTACAGGTCCAGGTCGTAGTGCAGGAAGCGGCGCATCTTGTCCGCGCCGAAATTCTTCTTCATCACCATCAGCGCCGAGTACTCGGCCAGCGTTTCGCTCAGCACCGTGCCGCCGCGCGTGTTGCCGCCGACCAGCTGGTGGCCCCACCACTGGTGCGCCACTTCGTGCGCGGTGACGTAGAACGGATAGTCGATGTCCTTGGGACTCTTGTCGTTGACCTTGGCGATGAAGCCGATCGACTCCGCATACGGTATCGTGGTCGGCAGCGATTGCGCGTAGGTGGCGTAACGCGGGAACTCGACGATGCGCACCAGCTTGTGCTGGTAAGGCCCGAAGTTGCGGGTGTAGTAGTCCAGCGATTCCTTGATGCCCTTGTCCATGCGGTCGAGGTTGTACTCGTGGCCGGGGTGGTAGTACAGCTCGATGCCGACGTCCTGCCACCAGTCGCGCTTGACCAGATAGCGCGCCGACTGGATGGCGTAGTAGTTCAGGATGGGCTGGTCCATCTTGTAGTGATAGTAGTGCCGCCCCTGCTTGCTCCATTCCTTGACCAGCGTGCCCGGCGCGATGGCGATCTGGTCGGCGCTGGTGCTGACGGTGGCGTCAAAGCTGATCCAGTCGGCGTCGTTGCTGGCGAGGTTGTTGGCCAGGCCGGCCGGGTCGTCGCGCGGCAGCATGCGCTCGCGCGCCGGCAGCTTGTGCTTCCTGCGGTCACGCACATCGCTCAGTTCCATGCCCTGCTGGTAGCCGATGTGCGGCAACACGCCGTTGTTGAAGAAGGTGCCGTTGCCGATCACCGGCGTGTCCTGGCCCATGCCCAAAATGCCTCCCGGCAGGTAGGTGACGTCGAATTCCATCGTCAGCTGCGCGCCGGGCGCCAGCGGCTTGGCCAGCTTGTAGCTGTAGAAGCCGAGATCTTCATCCTGGAAACCCGGCCGCGCATCCTGGCTGAAGCGCGCCTTGAATTGGGTGGTCGTGTTGTCCTGATAGACCAGCACGTCGGTGATCGGCTGCGCGGTCTTGTTCTCCAGCAGGTAGCGGCCCTTGACCACCAGACTGCGCTGTTCCGGCACGATGGCGACGTCGAGCTTGACGTCGGTGATGCGCGGCTGCGGCACCACGGCGAATTTCTTGTACTTGCGCTCGTAGTCGGCGCGCTCGGCATCCTTCTGGTAGGCGGTCTTGAAACAGTGGGCGATGTGGGTGTTGTAGAACACCACGCTGCCGGCGCCGACAAAGACCAGCAGGCCGGCCGCCACCGCGCTCAGCACCGGCACCGTCAGCGCGTGGCGCGCCAGTTGCAGGCGCTGGCGCCAGCCGTCGTTGGTGCCGCGCGCCCAGAACAGCAGCGACAGCACCGCCAGCAGCAGTGCGGCGCCGGTCCAGTAGAGCTCGAACCAGCGTTCGCGCGCCAGGAAGTGGCCGTAGCCGTTCATGGCGGAATAAATGAAGCTCGGCATGGTGCCGTAGACCAGCATCGGATCGTCGATGCCGACCGTGCCCAAGGTGACGCTGGCCAGGTAGTAGACGATCATCGCGAAGTAGGCCAGGTATTTCTGGTTGATCAGCACTTGCAGCGCGATCGCCAGCACCGCCGACAGCGCATAGGCCGGCAGCTGGATCAGGAACAGGTGGTGCAGATACAGGCCCGGCTCCAGGATGAAATAACCTTTGGCGATCTGGATCGCCATGCCGCACACCATCACCACCACCATCAGCAGGGTTTGCAGGCCGATCAGCGCGATCAGCTTGGACAGCATCGGCAACCAGCTCGGGATCGGCAGCGCGTCCAGCATCTGCGCCATGCGCGCCTCGCGCTCGCGCCACACCAGCTCGCCCGCGTAGAAGGTGGTGATGACGAACATGAACAGCGCGAAGGTTTCCGACACCGACTCCAGCACCAGGTAGGTGACCGGGTAGGTAACGGTGCCGAACATCGAGCCCATGTCCAGCGTGCTGGCCAGCATCATCAGCACGCCGGCCAGCACCAGCACCAGGAAGTAGATGTTCTTGGTGGTTTCGCGCAGGTTCAGCCAGCTCATCTTGAACAGCAGCGCGGCCAGGCTGCGCGACTGGAAGTCCGGCTTTTCCTGGGTGCTGGTGGACTGGGCCGACAGGTGCAGCGGCGTTTCGCCTTCGCCGCGGCTGGTGCTGCCGGCGCCGCTGTCGATGGTGGCGATGAAGTGGAAGCGCCAGTAGCCCAGCAGCAGGCCGGCCAGCGCGAACGAACACCACAGCACGCGGTTGAGCAGGTACACGCCTTCCGGCCAGAACATGCGGCTGTTGCGCTCGATGATGGGCCAGTATTCGGTCACGCGGATCACGGCGGTGGTGCCGAAGGGGTCGATCAGCGCGGCCAGCGTCTTGTAGTCGAGGTCGCGCGCCAGGCCGGGGGCGACGATGTAGCCGATCAGCATGACCACGCTGGAGATGTAGACCGGCAGCATGCGCCGCGTCAGCGCAGCCAGGATGAAGAACACGGCGCCGAAGATGAAGATGTCGGGCAGGATGACGATCAGGTAGGGGATCACATAGCCCAGCACGCCGGGCTGGCCCAGCCGCTCGGGATCGATGCCGGGGATATAGCTGCCCAGCCACGCGCCCAGCAGGATGCTGGTGAAGATGATGGCCAGCGTCAGGTAGGCGCCGAGGAAGCGGCCGAACATGTACTGGTGCTTCTTGATCGGCGCGCTGAAGAAGAAGTGCTGCATGTCGTATTCGAAATCCTGCTGCACCGAGCGGCCCATCATGGCGGCCATGACCACCACGCCCAGCGAGGCCAGCACGCTGGTGGTGAACATCAGCGAACGGGGCGAATCGATCAGCTGGCTGCCGAAGGCGACCGAGGCGCCCTTGAAGACGCCGCCGGCGGCGGCCATCCACAGCAGCGACAGCGCCAGGAAGCCGAGGAAATAAACCCAGGTGGACAGCAGCTTGAGGCGCTGGCGCGCTTCAAAGTAGGCGATGGAAAACATGGGGCCGCCTTAATCGCAGGTGGCCGCAGCGCTGTGGCGGCCGGCGATGGTGGCGAAATAGACATCTTCGAGGTCGCCGATGGCTTCTTCGAAGCCGTCGCCGGGATCGGTCTCGCTGTAGACATGGATGAGGGTGCGGCCGGACAGCAGGCGCGACGAGATGACCGGGTGGCGCAGCTGGAACGATTGCAGATCGCGCTTGTCGATGAAGCGGGCCCAGATCTTGTCGCTGACGTCGTGGATCAATTCCTGGGTCGGACCGCACAGCAGCAGGTGGCCCTTGTTGATGATGGCCATGTTGGCGCACAGGTCGGCCACGTCGCTGACGATGTGGGTCGACAGGATCACGGTCTTGTCTTCGCCGATGTCGGACAGCAGGTTGTGGAAGCGCACCCGTTCCTGCGGGTCGAGGCCGGCGGTCGGCTCGTCGACGATGATCAGCTTGGGATCGCCCAGCAGCGCCTGGGCGATGCCGAAGCGCTGGCGCATGCCGCCGGAGAAGCCGCCGAGGCGCTGGTTGCGCACGTCGAACAGATTGGTTTGCTGCAACAGGCCGTCGACCACCTCGCGTCGGCGGTTGCGGTTGGACAGGCCCTTGAGCACGGCGAAATGGTCGAGCAGCTCGTAGGCGGTCACTTTCGGATAGACGCCGAAGTCCTGCGGCAGATAGCCCAGCAGGCGGCGTATTTCGTCTTTTTCGTCCAGCACGTCGATGTCGTCCAGGAACACCGAACCGGAATCGCATTCCTGCAAGGTCGCCAGCGTCCGCATCAGCGTCGACTTGCCGGCGCCGTTGGGCCCGAGCAAACCGAACATCCCGGTCGGGATGGTGAGCGAGATATTGTCCAGCGCTACGACGCCATTGCCGTAGGTTTTAGACAAGTTGCTGATGCGTAATTCCATGCTAACTCCTGAATGATTCTGCCGGTGCCTGCGCCGCGTTTCTGCACGGCCATACACTTTTCACATGATGGCATTGTATTGAATTTGCTCTATATGTGGGGCGCCATTGCGATGGGCGGCGGAAACTGCGCGCCAGAGTGCAGAAAAGGCCGACCAGACGGCGGTGCGCGGCGGCCTTGTTCCGGGTTAGTTGAATAGACAACTTGTTCAATTTCTAAATAAAACCTGCTCGCGGTTGAACCACCAGCGGCACAGGGCCAGCAGGGCGCCGGCGGTCAAGGTGGTCGACAGCAGGATGACCCAGAACATGCTGTAGTCCATCGTGCCCTTCACCAATTCCTTCATCGCCAGCGAGACATTGGTCATCGGCACCATCGCCCATTTCCAGTTCAGCTCGACGCCGGGCAGCAGCGCCACCAGGGTCGGCAGCACAGTGACGATGATCAGCGGCGAGATCAGGCCGGCCGCTTCCTTGTAGCTTTTGGCGTAGACCGAGATCGACAGCAGGATGGCGGCGAAGATGGCGGCGGTCGGCACCAGCATCAGCGCCACCATGGTCAGGTCCAGCAAGCCGATGGCGCGCACCATCTGCACCAGGTCGCCGCCTATCATGGGGCCGAAGAAAGTCAGCAGCATGCCCAGGCTGCCGATCATCAGCAGCGCCGAGGTCAGGCCGACGGTGAACAGCATCAGGAACTTGGCCATCACCAGCGCGGTGCGCGAGACCGGCGCCAGCAGCAGGGTTTCCAGCGTGCCGCGCTCCTTCTCGCCGGCGCCGGTGTCGATCGCCGGATACATGGCCGCCATCAGGCACACCATCAGCAGGATGTAGGGCAGCATGCCGCCGACCACCGCGCCCATCTGCTCGCGCTTGTCTGCGGTGGAATGGTCTTCCAGCGTGATCGGGTCGAGCGCGAAGCGCAGCTGCTCCTTGTTGAGGTTGAGCGCGGACAGCGCCTGTTCGCGCAGCAGGCGGTTCTGGCCGCCGACCACCGACATCACCCGCTTGCGCGTCAGGTCGACCGTGACGGCGCTGTTGTAGTGCAGCGCGATCACGGCTTGCTGCTGCTGGGCCAGGCTCGCTTCGAAGCCGGCCGGGATCACCAGCGCGAACTTGATGCGGTCGTCGCCGATGGCGGTCTTGATGTCCGCCGGGCTGGCCAGCACCACTTCGCGGAAGCCTTTTTCCTTGGCGAAGCGTTCAGCCAGCTTGGGGGCGTTGTCCTTGCCGAAGATGGAGTAGGTCATCTCGGCCTGGCTGGCCTGCTTGAACATGCTCGACGATACGTAGCCGAAGCCGGTGAAGATCAGCGGCATGGCGAACACCGGAATGAACACGGTGAAGAAGAAGGTGCGGCGGTCGCGCGCCAGTTCCAGCAACTCCTTGAGGTAGATGATCCACATGGCTCAGGGCTCCTGGTTGATGACGCCGACGAAGGCGTCGTACAGATCGGCGCTGCCGCCCAGGTGGCGCAGCGCGTCGACCGTGCCGTGGAAGGCGGTCTTGCCGTGGTTGATGATGCAGACGCGGTCGCACAGCTTTTCCACTTCGTGCAGGTGGTGGGTGGAGAAGATCAGCGGCACGTGCAGCGCCTTGTAGCTGGCGATAAAGTCCAGCAGGATCTTGGCCGACATCACGTCCAGGCCGGTGGTCGGTTCATCGAGAATGACGATCTGCGGTTCGTGCACCACGGTGCGGGCGATCGAGCATTTCTGCTTCATGCCGGTGGACAGCTGGTCGGCGCGCTTGTTGCCGTATTCGGTCATCTGCAGCAGCTCGAACAACTCGTCGCAGCGGCGCTTCAGGTAGGGTGGGCTCATGCCGTGCAGGCGGCCGAAGTATTCGACGTTTTCGCGCGCGGTCAGGCGTCCGTACAGGCCGGTGGTGCCGGATAAAAAACCGATGTGCTGGCGCGCCGCCAGCGGATCTTGCAGCAGGTCGACGCCGTTGGCGTGTATGCTGCCTGAATCTGGTTTCAGCGCGGTGGACAGCAGGCGCAGGGTGGTGGTCTTGCCGGCGCCGTTGGGACCCAGCAGGCCCAGCACTTCACCGGGCGCGCAGCGGAAGCTGACATCGCGCACCGCATGGAACCAACCGTCGTGGTCGCGCGGATCGCGCGCCTGGGCCGGCTTGCCGCCGCGTGACGGCAGGCGAAAACGCTTGGCGAGACCCTTGACCTCGATCATTGTTCTGTCCTTTGTTGAAAAGATTTCAAGAGTAGCATGTAAAAATTCTCGCGCGCAAGCTACTAGCCGTACAAATGTCTTGCTATAGTCGGATATGGGAGAACAACAAAAAATGAATCCTCAATTGCAGGAAAAAATTCTGGCCGTGACCCATTGCGGCGTCGACCGTAGCGAGTCCACCGGCTTCTTCCGCGTGGCGCTGGGCCTGTTTTACCTGTCGGGCCTGATGACCAAGGAAACGCTGGACTTCGACAAGCTGGACCGCGACTTCAACCGCTTCATCTATCACAGTATCGGCAAGGGCCACAGCATCACTAGCATCCTGCAATACATGAGCGGCGAGAAGGTGGTGCCGGTGGTGGAATCCAAGCGCTTCCTGCGCGCGTTTGCCGAGCACTGCCCGGAAGTTCCCATCGAGAATATCCCCTTCCTGCTGGGCTTGAACCTGAGCGTGGCGAAAGACATTTCCAAGATCGATGTGCGTGGCCCGGTGGCCGACTACATCGAACGCCAGCGCCAGTTGCGCGAAGCGGCCGAGGCAAACTGAGGCTGTCGCCTCTATAATATTGCTTTCGTCCGAATTCGAGTTTTCCTATGGCCGCACATCACCACACCCCGCTGGACCGATTGATCGCCGGCGCCGACAAGGCGCTGCGCGTGATTACCGGTGTTGCCTCGGCATCGCGGCCGACGCCGGCGCTGCACGCGGCCGACGCCCAGATGAGCGAAGCGGAAACCCGCCACAGCGCCGGACTGATGCGCGTGAACCATGTGGGCGAGGTGTGCGCGCAGGCGCTGTACAACTCGCAGAGCCGCTTCGCCAAGACCGAGGAAATGCGCGCGCAGTTCGAGCAGGCGGGCAGGGAAGAGGAAGACCATCTGGCCTGGACCGCGCAGCGGCTGGCCGAACTGAATTCGCATATCAGCGTGCTCAATCCGCTGTTCTACGCCGGCGCGTATGCGCTGGGCACGGTGGCGGCGGTGCTGGGCGATGCGCGCAGCCTGGGCTTTGTGGTGGAGACGGAGCGGCAGGTGGAGGCGCATCTGGCCAGCCATCTGGATCGGTTGCCGCCGCAGGACGCCAAGTCGCGCGCCATCGTCGAGCAGATGCGGCAGGATGAGATCGAACACGGCGCCGCCGCGCAGGCGCTGGGCGCCTCGCAGACTCCAGCGCCGGTGCAGGCCGTGATGGCGGTGATGGGCAAGGTAATGACCAGCACCGCGTATTACATCTAGGCTTGGGTTTTAAGCTTCGACGATCTCGAACGAGTGGGTGATCTCGGCAGTCTTGCCGAGCATGATGGATGCCGAGCAGTACTTGTCGTGCGACAGCGTGATCGCCCGTTCCACCGCTTCAGGCTTCAAGTCCTTGCCGGTCACGGTGAAGTGGAAATTAATCTTGGTGAACACTTTCGGTTCCGTGTCCGCGCGCTCGGCGGTCAGCGTGCACTCGCAGCCGCGGATGTCGGCACGGCCCTTCTTGAGGATCAGCACCACGTCATACGCCGTGCAGCCGCCGGTGCCCAGCAACACCATCTCCATCGGACGCGGCGCCAGGTTGTGGCCGCCGCCCTCGGGCGCGCCATCCATGTTGACCATGTGGCCGGAGCCGGTCGTGGCCAAGAAACTCATGCCCGACGGGCCATTCCAGCTGACTTTGCATTCCATCATTCTCTCCGTTAAAAAGCGTTGCGCATATTGTAAAGGAGTCCGGCCGGACTGGCTTGCATGAGGTTTTATTGCTTGCCGTTACTCCGAACGAATCGCATACTTTATGACTTAGATCAAGGAGGGTGCGATGAATCAGGCCATCAAATATCTTTGTTCCTATGGTGAGTTGACCGCTCCGGGCACCACGCCGGTGGGGCCGCTGGCCGACGATTTCACGCTCAATTCGCCGGTCGGCGTGCATGCCGATAGTTTCGGCAGGCTGTGGGTGTGCGATACAGGCAACAGTCGCGTGCTGGTCTTCGATGCCGATTTATCCGAACTGCTGCACGTGATCGAGGGTCCCGGCGACGACACGCCCGATGCGCCGCGCCTGCTGATGCCCTTCCACGTTTGCCCGCATCCCACCCACCAGCTGATGTATTGCACCGACATGGGCCACGGCCGCGTGGTGGCCTTCGCCTACGACGAGCACGAGATCTGGTTCAGCTATGCCTTCGGCGAAGGCGACAGCCACTACCTGCCGCTGTCCGATCCGAACGGCATCACCGTGGTGCGCGAGCGCGACGGCGTCGACTACCTGTATGTCTGCGACGAGTTCTTCCACACGGTCGACGACCTGGCCAGCCGCTGCGTCAAGTTCACGCTGGAGGGCGAATTCATCAGCCAGTTCCGCCACGTCGGCGGGCCCGGCGTCAGGCATGAGCTGCTGTGGCCGCAAGGCCTGGCCAGCGATGCGAACGGCAATCTCTACCTCGCCAACACCGGCCACTACGAAATACTGAAGATCAGCACCGACTGGCCCATCGTCGACGAATGCGTGCAGGCGCCGCATGACACGGTGATGCTGCACCAGCACGGCAAGCCCACCGGCATCGGCAAGTTCAATGTGATGCGCTCGGTGTGCGTGATCGGCGACCGCGTGTTCGTGCCGGGGCATATCGAAAACGCCATCACGGTGTACGACCTGGAGGGCAAGGAGGTCAGCGTGGTCAACGGCCTGCTGCCGCTGTGGAACCACACGCTGGAGCCGGTGCACAGCCTGTCCGACTTCGTCTACGGCGCGCTGGAGGATGTGGTGTTCGTCGGGCCGTACCAGATCTGCGCGGCGGAAGGCGAGCCGGATGTGTATTTCATCAGCGAGCCGTTCGCCTCCAGCGTGATCAAGGTGCTGATCCCGCGCATACCGGGAATCCAGGGCGACGAGGACGCGTTGCTGATCGAATCGGTCGGCCACCGGCGCGACGACCAGAACCAGCTGCGCTCGACCTCGCAATTCAATTGCATGACTTCGGTGATCGGCTTCAATCGCGAACGCCGCACCGCGCCGCGCGAGCCCCAGGCCGGCGGCAACTGGATCGACCAGTGGGCCATGGCCACGACCAGCATCTACAAATACTGGTATGACCAGTTCCGCACCCACTTGGGCATCGACCCGCTGGCGCGCATGGAGAACGCTTCGCTGAACATCGATTCCGGCAACTGGTGCATGAAGACCTTCAACACCGAGAGCGATCCCTACCACCAGCTGCAGGACATGATGCGCGGCTTCTTCGTGCCGGGCGACCTGGCGATGGACGTCTACTATCCGCACACGCCGCCGCTGGGGCAGATCTGTCCCGGCACGCCGATCGTGTTCGTCACCAACTTCAATATGTGCACGGTGACGATGTACCAGTTCAATCCGGCCGGCTACCTGATCAACTACGGCATGCCCTTCGGCCGCGAGGGCGTGGGCGGCGACGGCACGCTGAAGGCGCCGCAGGGCATCGCCATCAACGGCCAGGGCGAGATCTACATCGCCGATTCGCTGAACAACCGCATTTCGATGTGGCAGATCCAGCCGACCGGCTTTGTCGCGTTCCGCAAGAATTTCCGCTGGCAGTCGGACGACGATTTCACGCCCTGCGACGTCGCCATCGACGCCCAGGATCGCTTGTTCGTCTGCGATCAGTTCAACAACTGCCTGCGCGTGTTCGACCGCGAGGGCAACAGCCTGTGGACTTACGGCCATCTCGGCTATTGCGATGATGTCAACGTTGACTACGGAAAATTCATGCTGCCCGCCAGCGTCTGCATCGACGGCGACCGCCTGATCGTCAACGACCTGGTCAACCGAGCGCTGAAAGTGTTTCGTATCGGCGACGATACGCTGCACTACGAGACCGGCATTTCCGTCTTCAAGAAATACCCCGACGCCGGCGGCGTCTGGATGCCGTACTTCATTTACGCCGACCGCGGCCGCCTGTACGTGCCCGACACGACTTTCAATGTGGTCAATGTTTTCCGTTATGGGGCCGCGGAGCCTGATTCTGTCGGCATTGCAGCTTGACTCGATGGGTGGTTCCCGCTTATACTTGTCGGCTTTCCGTTCGCTCAGGAAAGTAAATAAGAAGGCCGAGTCCGCTGAAGCAATGGCGGAACCACCATTTGAGCGTGTTTTATTATTTAGGAAGTCAACATGAAAACTTTTTCCGCTAAGGGCCATGAAGTCCAGCGCGATTGGTTCGTGATTGACGCGACGGACAAAGTCCTCGGACGTGTTGCCAGCGAAGTGGCACTCCGACTGCGCGGCAAACACAAGCCAGAATTTACTCCTCACGTCGATACCGGCGATTTCATCGTCATCGTCAACGCAGGCAAACTGCGCGTGACCGGCACCAAAGCAACCGAGAAGACCTACTACCGTCACTCGGGCTACCCAGGTGGCATCTATGAGACCAACTTCCTGAAAATGCAACAGCGTTTCCCAGGCCGTGCTCTGGAAAAAGCCGTCAAGGGCATGCTGCCGAAGGGCCCACTGGGCTACGCAATGATCAAGAAGCTGAAAGTGTACGCTGAAGGTTCGCACCCGCACGCTGCTCAGCAACCTAAAGCACTCGAAATCTAAGGAACTGACATGATCGGTAACTACAATTACGGCACCGGCCGTCGCAAGAGTGCAGTAGCTCGTGTGTTTATCAAAGTTGGCACTGGCCAAATCATCGTTAACGGCAAGCCAGCGGCTGAGTACTTCTCCCGCGAAACCGGCCTGATGGTTATTCGTCAACCACTGGAACTGACCGGCAACGTTGAGCGTTTTGACATCAAAGTCAACGTTCACGGCGGCGGCGAGTCCGGCCAGGCAGGTGCTGTGCGTCACGGCATCACCCGCGCTCTGATCGACTACGATGCAGCGCTGAAGGGCGATCTGGCACGCGCCGGCTTCGTTACCCGCGATGCACGTGAAGTTGAACGTAAAAAAGTTGGTCTGCGCAAAGCACGTCGCGCAAAGCAATTCTCGAAGCGTTAATTTTTACGCTGTGGTGCGCTGCTTGCGGCGCATCCTCAAAAAAGCCGCCGGCCTCGTGTCGGGCGGCTTTTTTGCCATCTGGCGGACGTAACACGTTTGTCGCATATGCCTGATAAAATGGCAGTCCCCTTTACGCAATACCTCATTCAAGGAAAGAACATGATCAAAGTTGGCATCGTCGGCGGCACCGGATACACCGGAGTGGAATTGCTGCGACTGTTGGCAGTCCACCCTGATGTGCAGCTGACGGCTATCACGTCGCGCAAGGAAGATGGCTTGCCGGTTGCCGATATGTTCCCTTCGCTGCGCGGCCGCGTGAACATCGCCTTCTCGTCGCCCGACAAGGCCGACCTGAGCAAGTGCGACGTGGTGTTCTTCGCCACCCCGCACGGCGTCGCCATGGCGCAGGCGCCGGCGCTGCTGGCGGCCGGCGTCAAGGTGATCGACCTGGCGGCGGATTTCCGCATCAAGGACAAGGCTGTCTTTGAAAAATGGTACAAGATCGACCACACCTGCCCGGAGCTGCTGGAAGAAGCCGCCTACGGCCTGGCCGAACTGAACCGCGACGCCATCAAGGGCGCGCGCCTGGTCGCCAATCCGGGCTGCTACCCGACCACCATGCAGCTGGGCTACTACCCGCTGCTGAAGGCCGGCCTGATCGATGCCGGTTCGCTGATCGCCGACTGCAAGTCCGGCGTGTCCGGCGCCGGCCGCAAGGCTGAGATCGCTACGCTGTTCTCTGAGTCCAGCGACAACTTCAAGGCCTACGGCGTGGCCGGCCACCGCCACACGCCGGAAACCTCGGCGCAGTTGCAGAAGTTCACCGCCGACAAGGTCGGCCTGGTGTTCACGCCGCACCTGGTGCCGATGATCCGCGGCATGCACTCGACCCTGTACGGCCGCCTGACCAAGGACGTCGGCAACGAAGCGCTGCAAGCGCTGTTCGAAGCCCAGTACCAGGATTCTCCGTTCGTCGACGTGATGCCGTTCGGTTCGCATCCGGAAACCCGTTCTACCCGTGGCTCCAACATGCTGCGCCTGGCGCTGCATCGCCCGGACAACGGCAACACCGTGATCGTGCTGGTGGTGCAGGACAACCTGGTCAAGGGCGCGTCCGGCCAGGCGGTGCAGTGCATGAATTTGATGTTCGGCCTGGAAGAAACCACCGGCCTGACCCAGATCGCGCTGCTGCCGTAAATCAAAGTGCGGCAGGGCGGGGATAGTAGTTTAGTAGTTCCCGTCCACTCCGCTTGCAGAAAGTCGCACATGATCGATATGGATAGCCTGATCGGCGCCGCCACCCGCGTGCAAGGTAATTTGCTGTTTCGCGGCGGTCTGCGCATTGATGGCGAGGTCATCGGCAATATTGTCGCGGAGGCAGGACATCCCAGTTATCTGGTCATTGCCGAGCATGCTCGTGTGGAAGGCGAGATACGCTGCGACCACCTGGTGGTCAATGGCGAGGTTCACGGTTGTGTTTTCAGCGCGGATTTGCTTGAAATCCAGCCGAGTGCCCGTATCATTGGGGATGTCAGTTACAAAGTCTTGGAAATGCACGGCGGCGCACAGGTGTTGGGCACATTGACCCATCGCGACAGCTCCGGCGTGGGGCCGCTTTTGGCGGTCTCTGGAGCATAAATTACGCCAACGGTCTATAATGGATCAAATGTTTTCACGTAGGAGTCTGAAATGAATGCTGTCGCCGAATCGCTAGATGTAATCCCGTCGCCTATTATCTTCACCGATAGCGCGGCTGAAAAGGTCGCCCAACTGATCGAGGAAGAGGGTAATCCAGACCTGAAACTGCGCGTATTCGTGCAGGGTGGCGGCTGCTCCGGCTTCCAGTACGGCTTCACGTTTGACGAAATCGTCAACGAAGACGACACCACCATGGTCAAGAACGGCGTCCAGCTGTTGATCGATTCGATGAGCTACCAGTACCTGGTCGGCGCGGAAATCGACTACAAGGACGACCTGGAAGGCGCGCAATTCGTCATCAAGAACCCAACCGCTACCTCGACCTGCGGCTGCGGCTCGTCGTTCTCGGTTTAAACCGGGTTGCTCCATAAACGGCGGACAACTCCGGTTGTGCCGCCGTTTTTGTTTGCCTGTCGTTCCCGCGAAAGCGGGAATCCATGCTGAGCTTGCTGACTATGGATTCCCGCCTGCGCGGGAATGACGTTAACGCGGGTAGAGTGCGCCTAAGACCCGATCTCCGTTGGCGCCCGTCACGCTCGACAGGTTGCCCGCCAGCCGCTCGGTGAAACGGTAGCCCAGCCAGGCGAAAGCCATCGCCTCGACCCGATTCGGCGCCACGCCCAGCGCCTGCGTCGACTCCACCGTCACCTGCCGGCCCAGCGCCGCGCTCAGTTCATCCATCAGCAAGCCGTTGTAGGCGCCGCCACCGCACACGTAGACCGCGTCCGTACCCGCACCATAGGCCTGGATCGCCTGCGCCAGCGTGAGGGCTGTCAGGCGCGTCAGCGTGCGTTGCACGTCTTCCGGCTTGGCGCCGGCGTACGCCGCCAGATGCCGGTCCAGCCAATCGATGTGGAACAGGTCGCGGCCGGTGCTCTTGGGTGCCGCCAGCGCGAAATACGGCTCGGCCAGCATATTCGCCAGCAGGCCGGGGATTTCCTGGCCGCTGGCCGCCCAGGCGCCGTCCTGGTCGAATTCCTTGCCCTGGTGGCGGGCGATCCACGCATCCATCAGCACATTGCCCGGCCCGGTGTCGAAGCCGATCACCTTGCCATCCGTCAGCACGCTGATATTCGAGATGCCACCGATGTTGGCCACCACTCGCGTCTGCCCGGGCTTGCCGAACAGCGCCTGGTGGAAGGCCGGCACCAGCGGCGCGCCCTGGCCGCCGGCGGCGATGTCGCGGCTGCGGAAATCGGCGATCACGTCGATGCCGCACAGCTCGGCCAGCAGGGCGGGATTATTGGTCTGGCGCGTAAAGCCCAGTTCGGGACGATGGCGGATGGTCTGGCCATGCACCGCCACCGCGCGGATGTCCTGCGCCTGCAGCGAGGCGTCGTCCAGCAGCGCCTTCACGCATTCGGCGTAGAAACGCGCCAGTTGATTGGCGGCCAGCGCCTCGCGTTCGACCTCGTTGTGGCCGGCGGCCTGCAAGGCCATCAGGTCGGCGCGCAGGGCGGGCGGGAAGGGTACGTAGGCGGCCGCCAGCGTGTCGATGGCGTCGCCGGTGAAGCGCGCCAGCGCGCCGTCCACGCCGTCCAGGCTGGTGCCGGACATCAAACCGATATACAGAGACATAGCTGCATCCAGAAATACAAAAACGTATTTTGCCTGAGTCGGCGTGCGCTGTCGCACAGAAGAAGCAGCCTGGACGGCGCATGCTGATAAAAAAAACAGGCCGCTGGCGCGACCTGTCTTGATGAAGCTAAATTGAAGTCTTACTTCGCCGCGACGCGGGTGCCGCCGGAGCCGCCCGGCTGCAGCAGCGCGAAGCGGTGCGACATGTCGGAAGCGTAGGACTTGAAGCGGGACATCTCGGCTGCCGTCAGCGGCGCCTGGGCTTGCACGTTCATCGTGCCCGGATCCTTGGCTTCGCCGCCGACGCGGAATTCGTAGTGCAAGTGCGCGCCGGTCGACCAGCCGGTGGTGCCGACGTAGCCGATCACGTCGCCTTGGCTGACCTTGCTGCCTTTTTTGATGCCAGGCGCAAAGCGGCTCATGTGGGCGTAGGCCGTGGTGTAGTTGGCCCAGTGCTTGATCATGACGAAGTTGCCGTAGCCGTTCTGGGTGCCGGCGAAATCGATCACGCCATCGCCCGATGCGCGGATAGGGGTGCCGGTCGGTGCCGGGAAGTCGATGCCTTTGTGGGCTTTCCACTGGCCGGAAATCGGATGCACGCGCATCGCGAAGCCAGAAGAGATACGGGAGAATTCAACCGGGGATTTGAGGAAGGCTTTCTTGAGGGCTTTGCCGTCGAAGCTGTAGTAACCGCCGCCCTGCTTGCTTTGTGGATCTTCGAACCAGACCGACTGATACGTCGTGCCCTTGTTGGTGAACTCGCCGGCCAGGATACGGCCCGCTCGCACAAACTCGCCATCCTGCCAGAACGTTTCGTAGACCACATTAAAATGGTCGCCGCGCTTCAGGTCGCCGCGGAAGTCGATGCTGGTCGAGAACATCTCGACGATCTGCTTGACGATGGTGTCCGGCAGCTTGGCGCCGTCTTCGCTCGAATCGGTAGCCGCATACAGCGTCGAGCTGATGGTACGCGCATGCATTTCCACGCGGCGTTCCAGCTTGGCCGCTTCTTCTTCCGCGACAAAGCCGTCGCCCTTGCGGGTGACCTTGATGTTCTTGACCGGATTGTCCTTGCCATCCACCACCACGGCGCGCAGCCATTGCAGATTGCCCTCGTCGTCGGTCTGCGCCTGTACGCGCTTGCCGGTCTTGAGCTGCATCACGCCTTTCGCGACCTTATCTTTTTTGATAAAGTTCTCGGCCGCGTCATCGTCGATGCCCAGACGGGTCAGCAGCGCGGCCAGCGTGTCGCCGGCGCGGATTTTTTCTTCGTGGACGAAGTGTTCGTTGGAGGATTGCTGTTCCAGCGCGGAGATCTGCGAGCTGAGATCCGGCAGCGCGACCGATTCCTGCACCGATTTGACCGGCAGGTCGGAGGCGTCGGGGGCGAGCGGAGCTACGCCGGCGGCGCCAAAAGCACACACTGCGAGAAACAATGCAGACGCGCTGATGATGCGCGCCTTGCGCGTAGAACCTAGCAGGCTGAACAAGCGTGAGCTCGTGAATTTATGTATTTGGTTCATGCAATCAGTTAAAATTTGCCGCTTGAACTATTCAGGAACGTTTTATTTCTTCTAATTGTTATTAAAGTTCGTTTTCGTACGGCAAGATTGATGGATCGAGGATTATAACAAACTCCTGAAGCTGCCTACCTTTTTCTGAAAAATACCGCAAAAAAACTATGACTACCTCTTCTTCGACATCGCCGGCCCCCTCTAAAGTACTGCCGTTGACCGACAGCGTTCTGGAGGCCCTCGCCATCACCAAACGCGGTGTCGACGAGTTGCTGATTGAAAGCGAGTTCGCGCAAAAGCTGGCGCGCTCCGAACAAAGCGGCGTACCGCTGCGTATCAAGCTCGGCCTGGATCCTACCGCACCTGACCTGCACCTTGGCCACACCGTTGTTTTGAACAAGATGCGCCAGCTGCAGGACCTGGGCCATCAGGTGATCTTCCTGATCGGCGATTTCACGTCGATGATCGGCGATCCGTCCGGCCGCAACGCCACCCGTCCGCCGCTGACGCGCGAGCAGGTCGAGCAAAACGCCATGACTTATTTCAAGCAGGCCTCGCTGGTGCTGGACCCGGCCAAGACCGAAATCCGCTACAACTCCGAATGGTGCGATCCGCTGGGCGCGCGCGGCCTGATCAAGCTGGCCTCGCACTACACCGTGGCCCGCATGATGGAGCGTGACGATTTCAGCAAGCGCTTCAAGAGTGGGACCCCGATCGCTGTCCATGAGTTCCTCTATCCATTGATGCAAGGCTACGATTCGGTCGCTTTGAAGGCAGACCTTGAGCTAGGTGGAACAGACCAGAAATTTAACTTGCTTGTTGGCCGCGAGCTGCAGAAGGACTACGACCAGGAACCGCAGTGCATTTTGACGATGCCGCTGTTGGAAGGCCTGGACGGCGTCGACAAGATGTCCAAGTCGAAGAACAACTACATCGGCATCACCGAACCGGCCAACACCATGTTCGCCAAGATCATGAGTATTTCCGACGTGATGATGTGGAAATATTACGAACTGCTGTCGTTCCGCTCGCTCGCCGACCTGGCCGCGCTGAAAGCCACCGTCGACGGCGGCGCCAATCCGCGCGACGCCAAAGTGGCGCTGGCGCAGGAAATCGTCGCCCGCTTCCACTCGCAGGCGGCTGCGGAAGAAGCGCTGAACGACTTCGTCAACCGCTCCAAGGGCGGCATTCCGGACGACGTGGCGGAAATCACGCTGCCGGGCGCGCCGGCCGGCATCCAGCAGTTGCTGAAATCGGCCAATCTGTGCGCCTCGGTGTCGGAAGCGGGCCGCATGATCGAGCAGGGCGGCGTGCGCATCGACGGCACCGTCGTCAGCGACAAAACGGTCAAGATCGAGGCCGGCACCTTCGTGCTGCAAGTGGGCAAGCGCAAGTTCGCGCGCGTCACGCTGACGGCATGATAGGGCTGCTGCAACGCGTCAGCGGCGCCAGCGTGGTGGTCGACGGCGCCACCGTCGGCGCCATCGACGCCGGCCTGATGGTGCTGGTGTGCGCCGAGCGCGGCGACACCGAGAAGGAAGCCGATGCGCTGCTGACCAAATTGCTGGGCTACCGGGTGTTCGCCGACGACGCCGGTAAGATGAACCGCAGCGTCACCGACGTGGCGGGCGGCCTGTTGCTGGTGCCGCAGTTCACGCTGGCGGCCGACACGAAATCCGGCACGCGGCCCTCGTTCACGCCGGCCGCGGCGCCGGCCGACGGCCTGCGCCTGTTCAATTATTTTGTCGAGCAGGCGCGCCAAAAGCATAAAGTAGTGGAAACCGGCCAGTTTGGCGCGGACATGAAGGTCACGCTGACCAATGACGGTCCGGTGACGTTCTGGCTGCAAACAAACGCAAAATAAAACAGGCGGTTGGGAGACGAGCATGAAACTTTCGAGCGACAGCTTTCGCGATGGCGGCGTCATTCCGGCAGACTGCGCGTTTGGCAAGCTGGACGCGGACGGGCAAGTCGTCCTGTCCGCCAACCGCAATCCCCACCTGGCATGGCGCGATGTGCCGGCCGGCACCGAGTCGCTGGCGCTGCTGTGCATCGACGGCGACGCGCCGCAGGACGCCAGCAACGTCAACCGCGCCGGCAGTTCGCTGCCGGACAGCCAGCCGCGCGGCGACTTCTTCCACTGGAGCCTGGTCGACATCCCGGTCAGCCTGCAAGCGATCGCGGCAGGCGCGCTGGCGCGCGGCGTGACCGCGCACGGCAAGCCCGGCCCGGACGTGGCGCTGGACGGCCTGACGCTGCGCCAGGGCATCAACGACTACAGCGGCTGGTTTTCGGCCGACCCGGCAATGGCCGGCGACTATTACGGGTATGATGGCCCCTGTCCGCCGTTTAACGATGAGCGCCTGCACCACTATATTTTCCGACTCTATGCGCTGGATACCCCGCGTCTGGAACTGGAAGGGCGCTTCAGCTGCGCCGACCTGCTCAACGCCCTGCACGGCCACATCATCGATGAAGCCCAATTGATCGGCACGTACACCCTGAACCCGGTCCTGGCCGCCCAGGCGCGCCGGTCCAGAAAAAAGATTGTATGAAGAACACCACTATTTTGCTGATCCGCCACGGCGAGACTTCCTGGAACGCCGTGCGCCGCCTGCAAGGCCACACCGACATCCCGTTGAATGACGAGGGCGCCCGCCAGGCCAACGCGCTGGCGCAGGCCTTGGCCGCCGAGCAGGTCGACGTGCTGGTCTCCAGCGACCTGCAGCGCGCGATGCAGACGGCGCAAGCCGTGGCCGACCAGTACGACGGCCTGGAGGTGCAAACCGACGACCAGTTGCGCGAACGCTGCTACGGCGTATTCGAAGGCATGCTGTACAGCGAGATCGAGCAGCAATACCCGGCCGAGTACGCGCTGTGGCAGGCGCGCGATATCGACGCCGTCATGCCGGCCGGCGAGCGGGAAGCGGAAAGCTTCCGCCAGTTCTACCAGCGCGCCACCGACGGCATCGGCGAGTGGGCGCAACGCCATCCCGGCCGCACCATCGCCATCGTCGCCCACGGCGGCGTGCTGGAGTGCGCCTACCGGGAAGCGGTCGGCATGTCGCTCGACAGCCCGCGCGATTTCCAGGTCAAGAACGCCAGCATCAACCGTTTTACTTGGACCGACGGTAAGTTGGCGCTCACCAGCTGGGGCGAAGTCGATCACCTGAGCCTGGCCGCGATGGACGATATTATCTGACGACCGTGCTTATAGTTTATGCATGGAAATGTTCGTTCATAACGGCAAGGCTGCACATTTGCCGAATACATAAAAAATAGTGCTTATTAATTGAGCAGCCCTTCGGTTAAAATAGAGGGTTCCTTCTTCCCGTTCAGGTATCGCCAGTGCAAATCGGCCCTCATTTACTGCGCAACAACGTTTTCGTCGCCCCCATGGCCGGCGTCACCGATCGCCCCTTCCGCCAGCTGTGCAAACAGCTCGGAGCCGGCTATGCGGTGTCCGAAATGGCGGCCTCGAATCCGCGCTTGTGGGCGACCGAAAAAAGCTCGCGCCGTACCGACCACACCGGCGAGATGGAGCCGAAAGCGGTGCAGATCGCCGGCGCCGATCCCAAGGACCTGGCCGATTGCGCCCGCTTCAATGTCGAGCGCGGCGCCCAGATCATCGACATCAACATGGGTTGCCCGGTCAAGAAAGTCTGCAACGCCTGGTGCGGTTCGGCGCTGTTGCAGGACGAGTTGCTGGTCAAGCAAATCCTCGACGCCGTGGTCGGCGCGGTCGACGTGCCCGTCACGCTGAAGTTCCGCACCGGCTGGAATCGCGCCAATAAGAACGCGCTGAACATCGCGCGCATCGCCGAGGACGCCGGCATCGCCATGCTGACCCTGCATGGCCGCACCCGCGCCGACGGCTATACCGGCGACGCCGAGTACGACACCATCGCGGCGGTCAAGCGCTCGGTTGCCATTCCAGTGGTGGCCAACGGCGACATCACCACGCCGGAGAAGGCCAAGTTCGTGCTCGACTACACCGGCGCCGACGCCGTCATGGTCGGCCGCGCCGCCCAGGGCCGTCCGTGGATCTTCCGCGAGATCGACCATTACCTGCGCACCGGCACCCATCTGCCGGCGCCGTATGTGGACGAAGTGCGCGCCCTGATGGATGAACACCTGCGCGCCCACTATGCCTTCTACGGCGAATTCCTGGGCGTGCGCACCGCGCGCAAACACATAGGCTGGTATGTGCGCGACCTGCAAGGCGGCGAGGAGTTCCGGCAGAAAATGAACCTGCTGGAATCCACCGAAGAACAACTGATTGCCGTTGATCAATTTTTCGAATCCCAGTGGAGTTACGGCGAGCGGTTACAATACCGCCTCCCTGAAGAATTAGCAGCAGCGTAAGACGGCGTAGAGAGCCTAAAAAAGTCGGATCAGAAGGGTAGGCGCCAGGGTCATAAGCCCCGCAGCGATTTACCAGCGTCAACAGATTAAAAGCGAACGATATAAAATGAGCAAAGAAAGTATCCAGGAAGTAGTCCAGAAAAGCCTTGAAGATTACTTCAACGACCTGGGCGAGCAGCAGGCATCGAATATCTACGACATGGTCGTGCTGACCGTGGAAAAACCGATCCTGGAAGTGGTCATGACGCGCGCCGACGGCAACCAGTCGCATGCCGCGCAGATGCTGGGCATCAACCGCAATACCTTGCGCAAAAAACTGCAAGAACACGGCCTGCTGTAACAGCGCGCGTTTTTCCGGCATGAGTGGCTGGGGACGGCCGCTGTTGCCGCACCCGCAATACCGAATACGTTTTACCTCATATTCAACCACTAGCCCCCTCTCAAGCCATGATTAAACAAGCTCTCATCTCCGTCTCCGACAAAACCGGTGTGCTGGACTTCGCCCGCGCGCTGTCCGCCATGGGCGTCAACATCCTGTCGACCGGCGGCACCGCCAAACTGCTGGCCGACAACGGCGTGGCCGTGACCGAAGTGGCCGACTACACCGGCTTCCCGGAGATGCTCGATGGCCGCGTCAAGACGCTGCACCCGAAAGTACACGGCGGCATCCTGGCCCGTCGCGACTTCCCAGAGCACATGGCCAAGCTGGCAGAGCACGACATTCCGACCATCGACATGGTGGTGGTCAACCTGTACCCGTTCCAGGCCACCGTGGCCAAGGACAGCTGCACGCTGGAAGATGCGATCGAGAACATCGACATCGGCGGCCCGGCCATGCTGCGCTCGTCCGCCAAGAACCACAAGGACGTGGTCGTCATCTGCGATCCGGCCGACTACGGCGTGGTGCTGGCTGAAATGAAGGCCAGCGACAACGCTCCCGGCTACGTCAGCTACGACACCCGCTTCACGCTGGCCACCAAGGTCTACGCGCACACCGCGCAGTACGACGGCGCCATCGCCAACTACCTGACCAGCCTGGACGCCAGCCGCGCCCACGCCAGCCGCAACACCTATCCGAAGACGCTGAACGTGGCGTTTGAAAAGGTGCAGGACATGCGCTACGGCGAAAACCCGCACCAGTCGGCCGCGTTCTACCGCGACGTCACCTCGACCGAAGGCGCGCTGGCCAACTATCGCCAGCTGCAGGGCAAGGAACTGTCGTTCAACAACATCGCCGATGCGGACGCCGCATGGGAATGCGTGAAGAGCATGGGCAGCTTCGACCAGAGCGCAGCCTGCGTGATCGTCAAGCACGCCAATCCTTGCGGCGTGGCGCTGGGCGCCAATGCTGTCGACGCCTACAAGCGCGCGCTGCAGACCGATCCGACCTCGGCGTTCGGCGGCATCATCGCCTTCAACGTCGAAGTGGACGCCGCTGCCGCCACCGAGCTGGCCAAGCTGTTCGTCGAAGTGCTGATCGCGCCGACCTTCACCGCTGAAGCCAAGCAGATCCTGTCGGCCAAGCAGAACGTGCGTCTGCTGGAAATCCCATTGGGTAACGGCGTCAACGCGATGGACTTCAAGCGCGTCGGCGGCGGCCTGCTGGTGCAGTCGGCCGATTCGAAGAACGTGCTGATCGGCGACCTGAAAGTGGTCAGCAAGCTGCAGCCTACGCCGCAGCAGTTGCAGGACCTGATGTTTGCCTGGCGCGTGGCCAAGTACGTCAAGTCCAACGCCATCGTCTTCTGCGGTAACAACATGACCTTGGGCGTGGGCGCCGGCCAGATGAGCCGTATCGACTCGGCCCGCATCGCTTCGATCAAGGCGCAGAACGCCGGCCTGTCGCTGACCGGTTCGGTCGTGGCGTCGGATGCCTTCTTCCCGTTCCGTGACGGCCTGGACGTGGTGGTTGATGCCGGCGCGACCTGCGTGATCCATCCGGGCGGCTCGATGCGCGACCAGGAAGTGATCGACGCCGCCGACGAGCGCGGCGTCGTCATGCTGTACACCGGCACCCGTCACTTCCGCCATTAAGACCTAAGTAGCTTGCACAGTGCGGCGGATCTGTGGATCCGCCGCACTGTTTTTATATACAGCATTCAATGTTCCCGGTTACAATCCGGGAATGATTATTCTCGGCATCGACCCCGGCTTGCGCACGACCGGCTTTGGCGTTATCCACAAGCAGGGCGCCAAGCTGCGCTACATCGCTTCCGGCACTATCAAGAGTGGCGAGGGGGATCTGCCCACCCGCCTCAAGGTGATCCTGGACGGCGTGGCCGAGGTGGCCCGCACCTACCAACCCGACTACGCCGCCATCGAGCAGGTGTTCGTCAACGTCAATCCGCAATCGACTTTGCTGCTGGGCCAGGCGCGCGGCGCGGCTATTTGCGCGCTGGTGTCGGCCGACCTGAGCGTGGCCGAGTATTCGCCGACGCAGGTCAAGCAGGCGGTGGTGGGGACCGGCCGCGCGGTCAAGGCGCAGGTGCAGGACATGGTGGCGCGGCTGCTGTCGCTGCCTGGCCTGCCCGGCAGCGATGCCGCCGATGCGCTCGGCGTCGCCATCTGCCACGCCCACAGCCGCGAAACGCTGACCCTGATCGCCGGCGCCGGCAAAGGCACGACCACGGCCGCGCGTGGCCCGCTGGCCGGCCTGCGCATGAAAAACGGCCGCCTGGTCGGCTAAACCTCCCTCTTTAAAGGCAATCACACGATGATCGGTCGTCTCTCCGGTATTCTGCTTGAAAAAAATCCGCCGCAACTGCTGGTTGACTGCGGCGGTGTCGGCTACGAAGTCGATGTGCCGATGAGCACCTTCTACAACCTGCCCGGCGTGGGCGAGAAAGTGGTGCTGTTCACGCACCAGGCGATCCGCGAGGATGCGCATCTGCTGTTCGGCTTCGGTAATGCCGAGGAGCGCGCGGTGTTCCGTCAGCTGATCAAGATCACCGGCGTCGGCGCGCGCACAGCGCTGTCGATTTTGTCCGGCATGTCGATCGCCGACCTGGCGCAGGCGGTGACGTTGCAGGAGTCGGGCCGCCTGATCAAGGTGCCCGGCATCGGCAAGAAGACGGCAGAGCGCTTGCTGCTGGAACTGAAGGGCAAGCTGGGCGCGGACCTCGGCGCCGGCGGCGCGCACGCCGTGCCGGACTCGCAATCCGACATCCTGAACGCGCTGCTGGCGCTGGGCTACTCCGACAAGGAAGCCTTGCTGGCACTGAAGACCGTTCCCGCCGGCAGCGGCGTCTCGGACGGCATCAAGCAGGCACTGAAGGCGCTGTCCAAAGGCTGACACGCCTCAATCGAATCGCAGGCGCCTCCGCCTAAGCTCGACCATCGAGCTTAGGCGGAGGCGCCGATCATGGACCAGCCAACACGTTTTCCGTGGGGTGATTTCCCCGACGTTTTGATCCAGGCATCAGAACAATACGTCAAACACCATGTCGGCTATCAGCAGGCCAAGGAGGGCGACGTTACCGCGTCGGTCAACCTTGTATTGGACTCGTTTTCGCACGAGACAGTAAATCGCATGGATAGGGAGTTCGGTCCGCATGCTCCGGTCCTTCTTCCCGTGCAGGCAGAAGAATCCGCAGGTATGAACTCGATTCCCAGAACGATGGCTGAAGTACTTGGCCACCTGTTGAAATGGGATGTAGAGGACCGTGTCTTTCAGGCGAACGTGGTTGGCCATACCGGTGCGAGCGGGTTTGTTCGGTTGGCGCGTCAGCCGATTTTCAAGGGCTGCGTAGAATCTGGCCTACACTATGTATTAATCGATGATTTTGTCGGTCAAGGTGGAACATTGGCCAATCTGCGAGGCCATATTCTAGGCCAGGGCAGCCAAGTCCTGGGTGCGAGTGTTCTAACCGGAAAGGCACATTCGGCAAGGTTGACGCTAACTGGTAGTCAGCTCGTTGAGTTGAGGAGGAAACATGGAACAATCGAATTCTGGTGGAGACAGCGTTTTGGCTTCGGGTTCGACTGTCTCACCGCTTCCGAAGGGCGATATCTCATCCAGACTGCAACAAGCGAAAGAGTCATTGAACGCTTGGAAGAAGTTGGTCGAGGAGGGTAAAGTTGAGCCTTTGGTTGTGCAGTTGGATAGCCTGCCTGAGTTGAGGGGGAAAGTCCGTATGCTGAGCCAATCGGAGCAGGAGCAGCTTCTTGCCGGGAACGAAATGATAGGGGACTACGTGCGCCGGATATTAAACACCGCGCCACCCTAGTTGAATGACAAGAACACTTGATTGAGTATTGATGAGCATCCAGACCGACAGCTTCACCGAACAACGCATCATCGACGCGGCGCCATCGTCGCCGAATGAGGAGGCGATCGAGCGCGCTTTGCGCCCCAAGCATCTCGATGAATACGTCGGCCAGTCCAAGATCCGCGACCAGCTGGAAATCTTCATCGCCGCCGCCCGTAACCGCAAGGAAGCGCTCGACCACACGTTGCTGTTCGGCCCGCCCGGCTTGGGCAAGACCACCTTGGCCAACATCATCGCCCGCGAGATGGGCGTCAACCTGCGCCAGACCTCCGGCCCGGTGCTGGAGCGCCCGGGCGACCTGGCCGCCATCCTGACCAACCTGGAAGCCAACGACGTCCTGTTCATCGACGAAATCCACCGCTTGTCGCCGGTGGTCGAGGAGATCCTGTACCCGGCGCTGGAAGACTACCAGATCGACATCATGATCGGCGAAGGCCCGGCCGCGCGCTCCGTCAAGCTGGACCTGCAGCCGTTCACCTTGGTCGGCGCCACCACCCGCGCCGGCATGCTGACCAATCCGCTGCGCGACCGCTTCGGCATCGTCGCCCGGCTGGAGTTCTACAACACCGAGGAACTGACCAAGATCGTCACCCGCAGCGCCGCGCTGTTGAAGGCCAACATCGCCCCGGACGGCGCGGTGGAAATCGCCCGCCGCGCGCGCGGCACGCCGCGTATCGCCAACCGCCTGCTGCGCCGCGTGCGCGACTATGCCGAAGTCAAGAGCAACGGCGACATCACCAAGGCCACCGCCGACGCCGCGCTGGTCATGCTCGACGTCGACACCGTCGGCTTCGACGTCATGGACCGCAAGCTGCTCGAAGCGGTGCTGTACAAGTTCGGCGGCGGCCCGGTCGGCATCGGCAACCTGGCGGCGGCCATCGGCGAAGCGGCCGATACCATCGAAGACGTGCTGGAACCCTACCTGATCCAGCAAGGCTTCCTGCAACGCACGCCGCGCGGCCGCGTGGCCACGCCGGCCGCCTACAAGCACTTCGGCGTCACGCCGCCGCGCACCAATCCCAACGGCGAATTGTGGGATCTGTGATGCAGATCTGGGTCGACGCCGACGCCTGTCCTGCGGTCATCAAGGACATCCTCTACCGCGTGGCCGACCGCGTGCCGCTGCAGGTCACGCTGGTGGCCAACCAGCTGCTGCGGGTGCCGCCATCGCGCCATATCCGTTCGGTGCAAGTGCCGTCCGGCGCCGACGTGGCCGACCAGGAAATCGTGCGCCTGCTGGCGCCCGGCGACCTGGTCGTCACCGGCGATATCCCGCTGGCGTCGGACGTGCTGAAGAAGGGCGGCTACGCGCTCAACCCGCGCGGCGAGTTCTACACCAACGATAACATCGCGCAGATGCTGACCATGCGCGCCTTCATGGACGAGCTGCGCGGCAGCGGTGTCGACACCGGCGGCCCGGCCGCGTTCAACCAGGGCGACCGGCAGAACTTCGCCAACAGCCTGGACCGGCACATCAGCAAGGTCCAGCGCGAGTCGCGCGGGACCTGATTATTTGGGAATGCGCATGGTGGGCACGAAGCGGATCAGGTAGACGGACACGCAGCCGCCGATGAGCAGCAGCATGATCTGCAAGCCGGGCTTGTCCACCCGCCACATCGAGTAAGCCAGCGACGACCACATGAAGATCAGCACCCAGATCTTGCCGCGCAAGGGGATGCCCTTGCCGTTCTCGTAGTCGCGCAGGTATTTGCCGAAGATGGGGTTGGTTTGCAACCAGTGGTGCAGGCGCGTCGAGCCGCGCGCGAAGCAGGCCGAGGCCAGCAGCAGGAAGGGTGTGGTCGGCAGCAGCGGCAAAAAGATGCCGAGTATGCCCAGCGCGACGGCCAGGCAGCCGACCAGGTTCAAAAATATTTTCATTCAATCAGCCTGGTGGGGGAGCGCCCCATTATCCATGCTCTGCCGCAGCGTGGATAGTAGGGGCGTCCCGCCCTGGCTTACTTCGTGACGGTACGGGTACCGACCACTTCGACCGTCACGCGGCGGTTCTTGGCGCGGCCTTCGGCCGTGCGGTTGTCGGCCAGCGGCTGGGTCTCGCCCTTGCCCTCGGTGTAGATGCGCGAGGCGTCCACGCCCTTGCTCACCAGGTAGGCCTTGACCGCTTCGGCGCGGCGCAGCGACAGCTTCTGGTTGTAGTCGCTGGCGCCCACCGAGTCGGTGTGGCCGACGGTGACCATCACCTCGGTGTCCATGCCTTGCAGCTTGAGCAGCAGGTCGTCCAGCGCGGCCTTGCCGTCCGGCTTGACGGCCGACTTGTCGAAATCAAACAGCGCTTCGGCGGCGAACGAGACTTTCTCCGAAGTCGGCTGCGGCGCTTTCGGCGGCGGTGGTGGTGGCGGTGTTACTACAGGCGTCGGCGCTGGCGTCGTTTCGGCGGCCGGCGGCGGCACATACACCGGCGCGCTCTGCGCCGGACGGCCCAGCTTGTAGACCAGGCTGACCGACAGCAGGTCGACGTTGCCGCGATTGCCGACGGCGTCGTTGAGGCGGTAGCGTTCCACTTCACCGCGCAGCGCCAACGCTTCGCTCAGCTTGTACTCCAGGCCGAGGCCGGCCTTGGGGTTGAACTTGTGTTCGCTATGATCGGGGCCGGTGACCGCCGCCAGGCGGTTGCCGCTGAAATGCGTGCTGGTCTTGGCGTAGTTGGCGCCGACCCGGCCCAGCAGCGACAGCCGCTCGGTCAGGGGCAGTTGCGCCAGCAAGTCCAGGTTGGCGCCGCGGAAGCCGGCCTGGCCGTTGAGCGTGCCGTTGCCGGAGGTGGTGGCGTTGAAGCCGAACTTACCCAGGTCGAAGTAGCCCAGCTCCACAGCCAGGTAGCGGTTCAGCTGCTTGCCGACAAACAGCTTGTAGCCGGTGTCGCGTTCGTCCGTGTTGAAGGCGGTGACGCTGGCGCCGTTCGCCTGCAGGCTGTTGGTCAGACGCTGCTGGTCGATGTTGGCGCGCGAGCGGCCGACGCCGGCGCCCAGGTACCAGGCGCTGTTGGCCCAGTCCGGGTTGACGAAGGGTTCTTCCGCTTGCGCTACCTGCATGGCGAGCATGGCGCAGGCGAGCGCGCTCAGTGTTCCGATTTTTTTTGCAATGGTCATGATGTGGTCCCTGAGAGGTGAGCGTTTATTTGGCGATCTGGTTGTTGCGCAGCGTGACGGCGGCGGCGGTCAGCACGCGGCCATTGAGCAGCGTGGTGTTGTCGCCCACCGTGATCGCAGCCGACTGGCCGAGGATGGTGCCTTTGAAGACGCTGTTGGCGCCCAGCGTGGTCGGGCCGACCGGTACCCAGCTGACATTGCCCGCGGTGGCGCCGTTGCTCAGGGCGACGATCGAATTGGCGGTCGAGTTCAGCGTCAGCGCGGTGCGGAAGATGTACACGCCGGGACCGCTCAGCGTCAGGGTGCCGGTGATGTTGATGGCGCCCGAGTAGCAGTAGACGCCTGGCGCGAAGGTTTGGCCGCCGAGGTCGATGTCGCCGGCAAAGCTGACGTCGCAAGTGCGGCCGTTGGCGTTGCTGATCGCGGTTTGCAGGTCAGCCAGGGCGCCGGCCAGGATGGCGCCGGATTTGTAGTTGGTGAACCCGGCCACCAGCGTCGGATCGGTGGTTTGCGACGGCGAACCGACGTCACCGGTGATCAGCGTGGTACCGCCGGCGTTGTTGGTCAGCGAGGTGCCGGCCAGTACCGCGAAGCTGGCGGCGCCGCCCAGCGGGACTGGCTGGGCAACCGGTGGCAGCACGATGACGGATGCAACGGTCAGCGTCGCGCTGGCCGATTTTGCGCCGACGGTGGCGGTGATGGTGGCGCTGCCGGCGGCGATGCCGGTGGCGACGCCATTGGCGGCCACGGTGGCGATCAACGGGCTGTTCGAGCTCCAGGCTGCGCTGTTGGTGACCAACGCGGTGCTGCTATCGGAGTAGGTGGCGGTGGCGACGAATTGCTGCTGTCCGCCGATCAAGACGCTGGCGGTCAGTGGCGTGACGGTGAGGCTGGTCAGCGTCACGGCAGGCACGGTCACGGTGGTGGTCGCGCTCTTGCCGTTGGTGCTGGCGGTGATGACCGAACTGCCCGATGCGGCGCCGGTAACCAGGCCGCCGCTGCTGACGGTGGCGCTGGCTGGCGTGGCCGAGGTGAAGGTCGCGCCGACGGTCAGGTCCTGGGTGGAGGAGTCCGAATAGGTGCCGATGACGGCCAGCTGGCGCGTGGCGGCAGTCTGCACGGTCGGCGCTTGCGGCGTGACGGCGATGCTGGTCAGGGTCAGGCCGGGCACGGTGACGGTGGTGGCCGCGCTCTTGCCGGCGCTGGTGGCGGTGACCACCGAGGTGCCGAGGGCGGCGCCGGTGACCAGGCCGCCGCTGTTGACGGTGGCGCTGGCAGGCGTTGCCGACACGAAGGTCGAACTGCCGGTCAGGTCTTTGGTGGTGGCGTCGGAATAGGTGCCGAGCACGGTCAGTTGGCGGCTGGCGGCAATCTGCACGGTCGGGTTTTGTGGCGTGACGGCGATCGACAGCAGCACGGCCGGGGTGACGGTCAGCGTGGCCGAGGCGGTCTTGCCGTTGAAGGCGGCGCTGATGACTGAACTGCCGACGCTGGCGCTGGTGGCCAGGCCGGTGGTGGCGGCGACGCTGGCGACGGCCGGCGTGGCGGAGCTCCAGGCGGCGGTGACGGCCTGGGTGGAACCGTCGCTATAGGTCGCGCTGGCGCTGAACTGCTGGGTCGTGCCGAGCGCGATGCTCGGCGCCTGCGGCGTCACCGCCAGCGACACCAGCGTGGCGGCCGGCAGGCCGAGGATGGGATCGCGCCCCTGGTCGCCGCCGCCGCATCCTGCCAGCAGGGCGGCGGCAAGCAGGCCGACGGAACAGATTAGGGTCTGGGTAGATCTTTGCAGGAATTTCATGATGTTTCCTTTGTGCTGAAACAGTGGACCAACTAGCAGCCTTCGCTGAATGCGAAAAGCAAGTGGTCCACGATGTCATGCCCGGCCGGGCCGGTATGTGCGCTGGCGCGCATAGCACATTGAGACTAGGAAACTTTGTGGAAATTAAACGTCGCTACGTGTCCGGCGGCGCCAGGCGAGCAATGCCAGACCGGCCAGCAGCATTGCGTAGGTTTCCGGCTCCGGGACGGCGGAGATCAGACGCAGGGACGTCAGGTCCGAGGTGATACCGATAGAACCTGTGTTAGTGCTACGCATAAAAGAAAATTGGTTGTTGTTAAAACTAGTCGCTTCGCTGCCGGGAGCATGCGCAAGATCGAGCCTGGCATGGGTATCGGAGTAGGTGATCGACATGGAGTCCATGACGCGGTTATTGTCAGTGGACGAGGAGCCGCCAATAAAGAAGTAGTCCTGTGCGTCGGTCCAGTCGTGTGGGTAGCTGACTTGCCCACCATAGGAAGCGAGGTGCTGCTCGACTGCGAAGCCAACGTTGGCGGCCTCGAATTTGCCTGACAGTTGCATGTGGTCGGCGTTGTAGTGAACGAACGTGGCTTTGTGGAATGCGTCCGTCTCAAACGATTCTGTCGCCGTTATGGTCATATCGGAATCGTAAACGAGTACACCCTTGACGACGTCTCCAAGTGAAACAACGCCACCGTCCAATGATGTTGACGCGACATCGGTAGGAACGTTCCATGGAATTGGGGTGAGGGTAATGTGATTCACAACCGCGGTGTACTCGAATGTATAAGTGGTCGCTTGGGCGCTGCCGTTGAGCGTAACAACGGCGAGCAGTGCCAGGAGGGTTCGTTTCATATGAATAACTAAAATTAACAATGGTTAATTATCTACTTTAATGTATTTTTTGTCAATTTATGTATTCCAGCGATGACCGCTGATTGCGGCCGAATTAGTCGTTTACACCCCCGAAACCTTACAGCGGATACAAAAAATATAAAAATGAAATGATTGTAATGATGGGGTGATGTCATGTGACCAACACGAGCCGCGCAACAGCGCGGCATCCTGTTCACATAACCAAGGAAGACATCAGATGAAACCTTACACTCTCGCCCGGGCCGTGCTGGCCGCTTGCATCAGCCTGTCCGCTGTCGCTCAGGCGGCGGACGTCACGTTCACCTTCACCAACACCGGGCCGGTGGGCGGCGTTGGGGTCGCGCCTTTGTGGCTGGGGCTGCACGATGGCGGCTTCGACAGCTTCAATGTCGGCGCCGCTGCCTCGGTGGCGATCGAGCGCGCCGCCGAAGACGGCAATGCCAACGTGCTGACCGCCGACTTCGCCAACCAGGCCACGGGCGGTTTGCAGGCCAGGCTGCCGCTGGGGCCGCGCTTTCCCGGCACCAGCAGCACATTCACGCTGCACAACGTCGATTTGAACGGCGCCAACCGCTATCTGAGCTACGCCGCGATGGTCGTGCTCAGCAACGATTTCTTTATCGGCAATGACAACGCCAAGGCGATCGATCTGTCGTCGCTGGCGGGTGGCGGGCAGCTGTCGCTGGCGCTGGGCGGCGCCGGCCATGTGTACGACGCCGGCACCGAGCAGAACAACTTTGCTTATTCGCTGGCCAACGGCGCCTACGGCATCGGCGGTGGCCAGAGCGGACCCAATCAGGGAGTAGACGAACATGGCGTGGTGCACGTCGTCACCGGCAATCCCTATGTGGACTTTGTCGATGGCGGCAACTACGTGCCGGCCAATTTCGACTGGACCGCGCTGAACTTCAACAGCCAGCAGTCCTTCGGCCGCCTCGATATCTCGGTAGCGGCCGTGCCTGAGCCGGAAACCTATGCGATGCTGTTCGCCGGACTCGGCTTACTTGGATTCGTTGCGCGCCGCCGCGCCAACAGCGCCAGCATCGCGAAGCCGCCCAGCAGCATGGCGTAAGTATCGGGCTCTGGTACGGCGGAAATCTGCCGCAGGGAGGTCAGCATGCCATCGGCATACAATTGAGCGAGCGGCTGTCCATCGTCGTCGTTCTTGAAGTATGCGAAGAGCATCGAACCCTGAACTGATTGGAAGCCTTGCAGCGATGTAGGGACCGCTGCGCTGGAGAGGGCGGTGCCGGTCGGGTCGGTAAGAGTCAGATTGAAGCCGCCCCTGCTGGCACCGTCATCATAAGCCGAGCTAAAGAGCAGCTGGTCCGCGCCGCCTGGGGGACGGTTAGTCACCTGCAGGCCGCTGCCGAGTTTTGTCCAGCTGGCGATGGCGCTGCCGTTATGGCTCAATTCGACTGCTGTGGTATTTGGCGTGGTTGCATCCCAGTATATGTTTTCGCCTGGGTCGGCGAAATACAGTCCGGTGGCGGTGTTGAACGAAATGTGTCCGGTGACCTGGTCTCCCACATTGACAGCGAAGCCCGGTGGGCTATAAGGGGGATGGTGTCATCGAAGAACTGGATGTTCACGGCTGTAAAGGTTGCCGTATATTCGAATTCCAGTATCGACGCCTTCGCTGCGGTGCCGTATGCCAGGCAAGCCAATAGTGCTGCGTGGATGATTTTCATGGCCACTTCGTTGTTAAGTTAGCCATGTCGTATCATATTAATTATTATTTGGCAATAATTCCAAAAAATAAAGCCGACCACTGGTCGGCTTTTGCTTGAGCGTCGAGGGCTTATTCCTGGCGCACCCACACTTGCGAACGGCCCAGCAGCGGCATGCCGACGTAGCCGCGCATGCTCAGTTTCTTGCCACCGTCGGTCAGGTGCAGCTTGCACTTGTAGGTCTCGCCGTCGTCCGGGTCGAGGATCTGGCCGCCGTTATATTCGTCGCCGTCCTTCTTCAGGTTGCTCATGATGACCATGCCGATCACCGGCTTGCCCTTGCGCGCGTCGCTGCATTTTTCGCAGTTCGGGTTCTGGTCTTCGTTCGGCTCGCGGAACAGCTTTTCGATCTGGCCTTGCAGCACGCCATTGCTTTCCGTGATGCGGATCAGCGCTTTCGGCTTGCCGGTTTTGTCGTCGATGTTTTTCCATAAGCCCACCGGCGAGCTGTCGGCGGCGAAGGCCGGGGCGATGGACAGGAAGGCCGCAACCGCCAGGCCGATGAATTTCAAAGTGCGCATGTGAGTCTCCAGGTTATTTTTTGTCCAACGAGTGTAGCAAATAAATGACCGATCGTACTATTTCCGTGGTTTTTACACAAATAATCTAAAACAAGATAATATGTGTAAATGAAAAAGACACCCGAACAGCAAAATCTGCTCGAACAGATGCGCCAGGTCGCCGACGGCCTTGGCAAGACCTTGGCGCCGTTCTGCGAAGTGGTGCTGCACGATCTGACCGATCCCGAACACGCCATCCTGGCGATCCACAACAACCTGTCCGGCCGCGCCATCGGCGCGCCGGCCACGGAGCTGGGATTGGCGCGCGCCGCCGATCCCGACGTCGCCCAGGTGATCGCCAACTACCCGAACACCTTTGCCGACGGCCGCCGCGCCAAGAGCACCTCGATCGGCATCAAGGACAGCCAGGGCCAGTACGTCGCCGCGCTGTGCATGAACGTCGACCTGACGGTGTTCCGCAGCCTGAACACCTTGCTGACCCAGTTCAGCGCGGTCGACAACGATTCCGCCGTGCGCGAGACGCTGGAGCCGGCCGGCGCCGACGCCATCCGCGCCCGCATCGACCAGTTCGCTGCGCGCCTGGCCACCACGCCGCGCGCGCTGAAAGCCGACGAGCGCAAGGCGCTGATGCGCGAGCTGAAGGAGTCCGGCCTGGGCGATGTGCGACGCGCCATGGACATCGTCGCCAACTACTTGAACGTCTCACGCGCCACGGTGTACAACGATGCCAGATAACGCCCAGCTGTTGTTATTGGACCGCGACCAAGCCACCGCGCTGTTGCAGCCGGACGAAGTACTGGCCGCCGTGCGCGAGTCCTTCCGGCTGCACGCCAGCGGCGACGGCCGCATTTTTCCGCTGGTGCGCGAGGTGCTGCCGGCCGGCGTGTTCGGCATCAAGTCCGGCGGCGTGATGACGCAGGACCTGCTGGGCATGAAGGCTGCCGGCTTCTGGCCCGGCAACCGCCAGCACGGCGCCGACGGCCACCAGGCCACCATCATGCTGTTCGACCCCGCCAGCGGGCGGCCGCAATGCCTGATCGACGGCAACGCCGTCACCACCACGCGCACCGCCGCCGCCGGCGCCCTGGGCTTGCTGGCGCTGGCGCGGCCGGACAGCGCAAGCCTGTGCGTGTTCGGCACCGGCGTGCAGGGCACGGCGCATGTCGACTACGCGCTGCGCGTGCTGCCCGGCCTGAAGCGCGTGCGTTACCTGACTTCCGACGGCCGCCGCGATCCGCAATTTGAAGCGCGCTTCGCGCAGCGCTGCGACATCGCGCCCGGCGCCAGCGCCGATGCGGCGGTGGCGGCCAGCGATATCGTCATCACCGCCACCACCGGACGCGGCCCGTTGTTCTCGGCGCACGCCGTGCGGCCCGGCACCCATTTGAACTGCGTCGGCAGCGACACGCGCGGCAAGCGCGAACTGCCGGAAGGCATGCTGGCGCTGGCCCACACCTGGGTCGACGATATGGCGCAAGCGCTCAGCATCGGCGAGTTGCAATGGACGCCGCAAACGCCGGTGCAGGAATTCGGCGCGCTGCTGGCGGCCGATGCGCCCGCGCGCCACGGCATCGCGGCGGACGCCATCACCATCTTCGACATGACGGGCATCGCCCTGCAGGATCTTTCGGTGGCGCGCATGCTGCAACGGCGCGCTTTGGCAACTGGCACGGGCACCAACATCGCCTGGCCCTGGTAAGACTAGAAAAAATACGAGGAACATAATGAGCGAACTGAAACTCCCTACTTACGCCGACGTGCTCGCCGCATCGGAACGCATCGCCGGCCACGCCCACCATACGCCTGTGGCCACCTCGCGCACCGCCAATGAAGAACTGGGCGCCGAGGTGTTCTTCAAATGCGAGAACATGCAGCGCATGGGCGCGTTCAAATTCCGTGGCGGCTACAACGCTCTGGCACGCTTCACGCCCGAGCAGCGCCGCGCCGGCGTGGTGGCGTTCTCGTCGGGGAACCATGCGCAGGCGATCGCGCTGGCGGCCAAACTGCTGGGGATTCCTGCCACCATCGTCATGCCGCTGGATGCGCCTGCCTCGAAGGTCGCCGCCACGCGCGGCTACGGCGCGCAAGTGGTGAGCTACGACCGCTACACCGAAGACCGCGAACAGATTGGCCGCGACCTGGCACAGAAGCACGGCCTGACCCTGATCCCGCCCTACGACCATCCGGACGTGATCGCCGGGCAGGGCACGGCGGCCAAGGAATTGCTGGAGACGGTGGGCCACCTGGACGCGCTGTTCGTCTGTTTGGGCGGCGGCGGTTTGCTGAGCGGCTCGGCGCTGGCGTCGCGCGCGATTTCGCCATCGACCAAAATCTACGGCGTTGAGCCGGAAGCGGGCAACGACGGCCAGCAATCGTTCCGCAGCGGCAGCATCGTGCATATCGACACGCCGAAGACCATCGCTGACGGCGCGCAGACCCAGCACCTGGGCAACCTGACTTTCCCGATCATCAAGCGCGACGTCGACGATATCCTGACCGTCAGCGACGAACAGCTGCGCCACGAAATGCGCTTCATCGCGGCGCGCATGAAGATGGTGGTGGAGCCGACCGGCTGCCTGGGCTTCGCCGCCGCGCGCGCGATGAAGGACCGGTTGCAAGGCCAGCACATCGGCGTGATCATCAGCGGCGGCAACGTCGACATCGATCGTTACGCCGCCTTGTTGGCGACGTAGTAATCAGGCATATTTTTCAGGCATATTTTTTCTGCTTGAAGTCGCGCAGTATCTCGTGCGCCGCGTTGTGACCCGGTGCGCCGGTCACGCCGCCGCCGGGGTGGGTGCCGGCGCCGCAGGTGTATAGCCCGGCGATCGGCCCCCGATAATCGGCATGGCCCAGCATCGGCCGCGCCGAGAACAGCTGGTCCAGCCCCAGCGCGCCGTGGAAGATGTCGCCGCCGACCAGGCCGAAGGTGCGCTCCAGGTCGAGTGGACTCATGATCTGCCGGCCCAGCACGGACTGCTTGAAGTTGGGCGCGTACTTGTTGACCGTATCGATCATCAAGTCGGCCACGGTGTCGCGGTGCTCATCCCAGCTGGCGCCGTCGGGCAATTGCGGCGCCACGTGCTGGCAGAACAGGCTGGCCACATGCTGGCCGGGCGGCGCCAGGGTCGGATCCAGCGTCGAGGGGATCAGCACTTCGACGATGGGCTTGCGCGCCCAGCCCAGCGCGCGGGCGTCGTGGTAGGCGCGCTCCATGTAGTCGAGGCTGGGGGCGATGATGATGCCGCTGCCATGATGCTCCGCCATCGTCTTGCCGGGCAGGCAGCTGAAGTCCGGCAGCTCCGACAGCGCCACGTTCATGCGGAAGGTGCCGGAGCCGCAGCGCCAACCTTCCATGCGGCGCAGGAAATCGGCGGGCAGGGCGGCCGAATCGACCAATGACGTGTACAGCAGGCGCGGATTCAGGTTCGACACCACCACCCGCGCAACGAGCCGCTCGCCTTGCGCGGTGACGACGCCTACCGCGCGCCCCTTATCCAACAACACTTCCCTTACGCCGCAGCCGGTGCGGATCTCGACCCCGCGCGCCTCGGCCGCTCTGGCCATCGCCTGCGTGATGGCGCCCATGCCGCCGATGGCGTGACCCCACGCGCCTTTCTTGCCGTTCACCTCGCCGAACACGTGGTGCAGCAGCACGTAGGCCGAACCGGGCGTGTACGGGCTGGCGTAGTTGCCGACGATGCTGTCGAAGCCGAAGGCGGCCTTGATCGGCGCGCTGTCGAACCAGCCGTCCAGATAGTCGCCGGCCGATTTGGTGAACAGGTCGAGCAGCTCGCGCTGGGTGGCCAGCGGAAGCTTGCGCATGCGGTTGCCCAGGCCGCCGGCCTTGATCAGTTCGGGCAGGGCGCTGAGCCAGTTGCCCTGGACCAGGTTGGGCGGCGTTTGCAGCACCGTGTCGCGCAACAGCTCGGCGGCGACTTCCAGATGTTCGCCATAGGCTTGCAGGCGGTCCGCGTCGCGTTGGGAAAACTTGGCGACTTCCTCGGCGGTCTTGCCGGGGCCGACTTTCAGATAGCGGCCGTCGTCCAGCGGCAGGAAGTTCGACAGCGGGCGTTCGACGATCTTCAGACCATGCTTGACCAGCTCCAGGTCGCGGATCACCTTGGGATTGAGCAGCGACACGGTGTACGCGGCCACGGAATTGCGGAAGCCCGGATGGAACTCCTCGGTCACCGCCGCGCCGCCGACCACGGTGCGCTGTTCCAGCACCGTGACTTTCAAGCCGCTTTTGGCCAGATAGTGGGCACACACCAGGCCGTTGTGGCCGCCGCCGATAATGATCACGTCGCGCATCGATACTCTCCTCGAATTCAGTAGCATCATTGTGCGGACGGGTTCGGCAAATTGCATTGCGCAAGCCGACGAATTGCGGGAATATACTGAGCAAAATGACGAATATCTCGGCAAAAGGAAAAAATGGACGACATCGATCAGCAACTGCTTGCCCTGCTGCGCGAAAACGCGCGCGCCACCACGAGCGATCTGGCGCGCAAGCTCGGCTTGTCGCGCACGACGGTGCAAAGCCGGATTGACCGCCTGGAGCGTTCCGGCGTGGTGATTGGCTACACGGTGCGCACCAGCGCGGACTATCGCGCCGGACTGGTGCGGGCGCTGGTGATGATCACGGCCACGCCCAAACTGACGCCCGGCATCGAAAGCGCCTTGCGCAAGCTCGCCCACGTGCGCACGCTGCATTCGGTGAACGGGATCTACGATTTCATCGCCGGCGTGGAAGCCGGCTCGGTGGAGGAACTGGACGGCGTGGTCGACCGCATCGGCGCGCTCGACGGCGTGGAGCGCACCGCCACCTCGATCCTGATGACGACCCGCATCGACCGCTAGCTCGGATAACCCCGCATGCTGAAGCAGTACGCCAGCGATACCGCTTAGGGGTCTGACCCCGTACGGGGTCAGACCCCACCTTGCAGTGCGGGGTAAAAAAAAGCCGCGCGGCTTGCACCGGGCGGCTTTTGTCAGGCAGCTGAACTTATCAGGCGGCTGGCAGCTTGGCGAACTGCTCGCGCATCTTGTCCAGCGTGGCCGAGAAGTTGGCGACGCGTTCCTTCTCCTGCGCCACCACCTCGGCCGGCGCGCGGGCGACGAAGCTTTCGTTCGACAGCTTGCCGTTGGCCTTGTTGATCTCGCCTTCAACGCGGGCGATCTCCTTGGCCAGGCGCTCGCGCTCGGCCTTGACGTCGATCTCCACCTTCAGCATCAGCTTGGTCGTGCCGACGATGGACACGGCGGCCGGCGATTCCGGCAGCGCGTCGACGATCTGCACTTCGGCCAGCTTGCCCAGCGACTGGATGTACGGCGCGAACACCTCCATCGCCGCCTTGTCGGCCGCATTGGTCGGCTCGACGATCAGCGGCACGCGCAGCGACGGCGCCAGCTGCATTTCGCCGCGCAGGTTGCGGGTCGCGTCGGTCAGCGCCTTCAGCTGCTGCATCCAGGCCTCGGCCGATTCATCGATGGCGGCGGGGTTGGCGATCGGGTAAGGCTGCATCATGACCGAGTCGCCGGTCTTGCCGGCCAGCGGCGCGACGGCCTGCCACAGCGCTTCGGTGACGAACGGAATGATCGGATGCGCCAGGCGCAGCACCACTTCCAGCACGCGCAGCAGCGTGTGGCGGGTGGCGCGTTGCTGGCCTTCGGTGCCGCTTTGCACCTGCACCTTGGCCACTTCCAGATACCAGTCGCAGTACTCGTCCCAGACGAACTTGTAGATGGTCGAGGCGATGTTGTCGAAGCGGTAGTCTTCGAAGCCCTTGGCCACGTCCAGCTCGGCTTTTTGCAGCAGCGAGATGATCCACTTGTCGGCGTTCGACAGGTCGGCCACGCTGGCGCTGCAATCCTTGTCTTCGGTGTTCATCAGCACGAAGCGGGTGGCGTTCCACAGCTTGTTGCAGAAGTTGCGATAGCCTTCGGCGCGGCCCAGGTCGAAGTTGATGTTGCGGCCCAGCGAGGCGTAGGACGCCATCGTGAAGCGCACCGCATCGGTACCGTAGGCGGCGATGCCCTCCGGGAACTCCTTGCGGGTGGCCTTTTCGATCTTGGTGGCGTCTTTCGGGTTCATCAGGCCGGTGGTGCGTTTCGCCACCAGCGCATCGATGCCGATGCCGTCGATCAGGTCGATCGGGTCCAGCGTGTTGCCCTTGGACTTGGACATTTTCTGGCCGGTCGAGTCGCGCACCAGGCCGTGCACGTACACGGTCTCGAACGGTACCTTGCCGGTGAAGTGCGCGGTCATCATGACCATGCGCGCCACCCAGAAGAAGATGATGTCGAAGCCGGTCACCAGCACCGACGACGGCAGGAAGGCCTTGATGTCAGGCGTTTCTTCCGGCCAGCCCAGCGTGGAGAACGGCACCAGCGCGGACGAGAACCACGTGTCGAGCACGTCGTTGTCGCGGCGCAGCGGGCCGGTGCTGCCCTTGGCGGCCGCCTGCGCGATCGCTTCGGCTTCGGTCTTGGCGACGAAGATGTTGCCGGCGTCGTCGTACCAGGCCGGGATCTGGTGGCCCCACCACAGCTGACGCGAGATGCACCAGTCCTGGATGTTGTTGAGCCACTGGTTGTAGGTGGTGCTCCAGTTTTCCGGCACGAACTTGATCTCGCCGTTGGCGACCTTGTCCAGCGCGGTTTCGGCGATCGATTTGCCCGGGAAGAAAGTGCCTTCCGGCGCCGGCTTGCTCATGGCGACGAACCACTGGTCGGTCAGCATCGGCTCGATGATGACGCCGGTACGGTCGCCGCGCGGCACCATCAGCTTGTGCGGTTTGACTTGTTCCAGCAGGCCTTGCGCGTCCAGGTCGGCGACGATCTGCTTGCGCGCCACGAAACGGTCCATGCCGCGATAGGCCACCGGCGCTTCGTCGTTGATCTTGGCTTCCAGCGTCATGATGGTCAGCAGCGGCAGCTTGTGGCGCTGGCCGACGGCGTAGTCGTTCAGGTCGTGCGCAGGGGTGATCTTGACGCAGCCGGTGCCGAATTCCTTGTCGACGTATTCGTCGGCGATGATCGGGATTTCGCGGTCGGTCAGCGGCAGCTTCAGCATCTTGCCGACCAGCGGCAGGTAGCGCTCGTCGGTCGGGTCCACCGCCACGGCGACGTCGCCCAGCATGGTTTCAGGACGGGTGGTGGCGACGGTCAGCGTGCCGCTGCCATCGGCCAGCGGGTACTTGATGTACCACATCGAACCGTCTTCCTCTTCCGACACCACTTCCAGGTCGGAAACGGCGGTGCCCAGCACCGGGTCCCAGTTGACCAGGCGTTTGCCGCGGTAGATCAGGCCCTGTTCGTGCAGGCGCACGAAGACGTCGGTGACGACTTTCGAGCGCGGCTCGTCCATCGTGAAGTATTCGCGCTTCCAGTCCGGCGAGGTGCCGAGGCGGCGCATCTGGCCGGTGATGGTGGAGCCGGATTTTTCTTTCCACTCCCAGACTTTCTTGACGAACTCTTCGCGGCCGAGGTCGTGGCGCGAGATTTTCTGCGCGTCCAGCTGGCGCTCCACCACGATCTGGGTGGCGATGCCGGCGTGGTCGGTGCCCGGGATCCAGGCGGTGTTATGACCCAGCATGCGATGGTAGCGGGTCAGGCCGTCCATGATGGTCTGGTTGAAGGCATGGCCCATGTGCAGGGTGCCGGTCACGTTCGGCGGCGGCAGCTGGGTGCTGAAGGACGGTTTGCCGGCGTCGATGGTGGCGGTGTAGTAACCGCGCTGTTCCCACTCGGTACGCCAGAATTGTTCAATGTCGGCAGGCTCGAAAGACTTGGCTAATTCCATGATTTGGCAGATTAAATTTGGAGAAACAACCATTATAGATGACGCGGCAAGCCATGAGCAGATCGCCGCTTGTTAAACTTTGGACATTTCCCGCCCGGATGTCGAATTACGCAAGTTTTTTGACTCGCCCCCTCGAAGAGCATACCGTTGCCCGTCCTAATAATGTTTTTTAGACATGGAGACGGAAATGACAACTCGTATCATTGCTGTGCTGATCGCAGGCTTATTCGCCGGCGCATCGGCTTCCGCGCTGGCCCAATCCAACAAGGTCTGGATCAGCGTCGGCGACGCCGCCTATGCGCAATTGCAGAAAGTCGCGCCACAGGTACAGGCGCGCGAAAGCCGCGCCAGCTTCGCGGCCTCGGCCGGCCAGGAGAAACTGCACCTGGTCGAAGTCGACGAGCAGCAGATGCTGGCGTTGTCGGCCGCCGTGCACAAGAAGTTGCGCCGCTGCGGCGGCTTCATGTTCCACGCCAGCGAGGCGGCCGGCGTCGCCGCGCTGTCGCCGGCCAAGGACCGGGGCCAGGGCCGTGCAGCGCTGCTGGCCGCCGCGCGGCCGTCCTACGTGATCGACCAGCAAAGCGTGGTCAACCCCATGCTGAGCCAAATGCAGGCCAGCAACATCGGCCAGACCATCGTCGACATGTCGTCCTACGCCAACCGCTACTACACCACCAACAACGGCGTCAACGCGTCGAACTGGCTCAAGCAGCGTTGGACCACCATGGCGGCCGGCCGCAGCGACATCGCCGTCACCCAGTACACGCACTCGGCCTACCCGCAGAAATCGGTGATCCTGACCATCACCGGCACCGACAATCCGAACGAAGTGGTGGTGCTGGGCGGCCACCTCGATTCGATCAACCAGTCCGGCACCAGCGAAACCACCAAGGCCCCGGGTGCCGACGACGACGCCTCCGGCATCGCCAGCATGACCGAGGTGCTGCGGGTGATGATCGCCAGCGGCTACAAGCCGCGCCGCACCATCAAGATGATCGGCTACGCCGCCGAGGAAGTGGGCCTGCGCGGCTCGCAGGACATCGCCCAGAACCACAAGGCCAACAACGTCAACGTGGTCGGCGTGATGCAGCTCGACATGACCAACTACAAGGGCTCGGTCAACGACATCTACCTGTACACCGACTACACCGACAGCGCGCAGAACACCTTCGTCGGCAACCTGATCACGACCTACCTGCCGACCTTGAAGATCGGCTACGACAAGTGCGGCTACGCCTGCTCCGACCACGCCTCGTGGACCTCGGCCGGCTACTGGTCGTCGATGCCGTTCGAGGCGGCGATGGGCGAGGACGATCCCTACATCCACACCGCCAACGACACCTACGCCAACACCGGCAACCAGGCCGACCACGCGCTCAAGTTCGCGCGCATGGCGCTGGCCTACGCGGTCGAGCTGGGCAGCGACGGCGCCGGCGTGACGCCGCCGACCGACCGCACCGAAACCTTCACCGGCAGCCTGACCAAGGGCCAGACCCGCGCCTACGGTCCGTATGCGGTGCGCGCCAACGGCAGCTTCAAGGCTGCGCTCAGCGGCAGCGGCGACACCGACCTGTACGTGCGCAAGGCCGGCGCGGCCAGCACCACCAGCTACGACTGCAAGTCGGACGGCCCGACCAGCACCGAGAGCTGCACCGTGTCCTACACCGCCAACGGCAACGCCTACGTGCTGTTGAACGGCTACACCGCGTCCAGCTACACGCTGACCGTGACGTATCCGCCGCAGTAATGCCGCCCAGTGGGCGGCATTACGGGGTAGCGGGGCGGCCGGCTTGTTGTGGCCGCCCCGTCTGCGGTATTCTAGGACGATACCTAACAGGAGACCTCGATGCCCAGCTTTGAAACCTTGACCCTCAGCGTTGCCGACCATATCGCCACCGTGCGGCTGAACCGTCCGGAGAAACTGAACGCGATGAACCTGGCGATGTGGAACGACATCCGCAGCGCCTTCCAGCACATCGACGCGACGCCGGAAATCCGCGTGGCGATCCTGGAAGGCGAGGGCAAGGCCTTCACCGCCGGCATCGACCTGCAGATGATGATGGGCCTGGGCCCGCAGATTCGCGACGACTGCGACGGCCGCACGCGCGAAAACCTGCGCCGCGTGATCCTTGACCTGCAAGACACGCTGACCAGCCTGGAGCGTTGCCGCAAGCCGGTGCTGGCGGCCGTGCACGGCGCCTGCGTCGGCGGCGGCATCGACCTGATCTGCTGCGCCGACATGCGCTACTGCTCGGCGGACGCCTGGTTCACCATCAAGGAGATCGACATCGGCATGACCGCCGACGTCGGCACCTTGCAGCGCCTGCCTAAACTGATCGGCGACGGTATGGCGCGCGAACTGGCCTACACGGCGCGCAAGGTGGACGCCGCCGAAGCGAAAGAAATCCGCCTGGTCAACCGCGTGTTCGACACGCCGGAAGCGCTGAGCGCCGGCGTGCGCGCGATCGCCGCCGAGATCGCGGCCAAGGCGCCGCTGGCGATCCGCGGCGTCAAGGAAATGATCACCTACGCCCGCGACCACTCGGTGGCAGACGGCCTCAACTACAACGCCACCTGGAACGCCGCCATGCTGATGTCGGCTGATTTGCAGGCGGCCATGATGGCCGGCATGAGCAAAACCACGCCGGTCTTCAAAGACTAGTTGGCACGCCTTGCCCGGCCTTTTTGTTTTGCCGGCTGTGTGGAGCAGGTACTGGCAGGCTCCAGGCTCGCAAGGCTTCAATGGTTGCGATCAGTGCATCGCGACCATTGACGATTGCTTCCTCGATGGTCTCGCCATCGGAAAAACATCCCCGGAAATCGGTATAAGTGATCAGGAATCCGCCTCCTTCGTCTGGCGTCAGTGGGCGAATTTCGTAAGGATAGTCGTCAAGGTTGTCCATGTTCACATTCCCTCGGCAAACAAAACAAACTGCCGTAAATAAAACGCTTTGATTGTGCGACCTTCGGAGTTTGCACGCAAAGTATTTTCTGTGCCGAGGAGGAATCGGTTGTTGTAATTCATATGGCAAGGTTATAATCGTCCCGCTGCCGCAAGGCGGCACACGCTAGGGGTCCTGCGCATTGCGATGCGCGGGTGAGAAATACCCTCCGAACCTGATCTGGATAATGCCAGCGAAGGGAAGCTTAGGACACCGCCGCCACACCCTGTGGACAGGCACCGTCCAATCTCCTTTGCTGGCTCCTGTAGCTAACGAAGGAGCCACATGAACGCCAACGCCAAATTCCTCTCCGCCACCGCCACGGTGGACGAGGCAGCCATCAAGCCCTTACCGAATTCCCGTAAAGTCTACGTCGAAGGCAGCCGTCCCGATATCCGCGTGCCGATGCGCCAAATCACCCAGTCCGACACGCCGGCCTCGTTCGGCTTCGAAGCCAATCCGGCTATCTACGTCTACGACACCTCCGGCCCGTACACCGACCCCGACGCCGTGATCGACATCCGCTCCGGCCTGGCCGCGACGCCGCGCCTGCCGTGGATCCTGGAGCGCAACGACACCGAGGAGCTGGACGGCCCGACCTCCGAATACGGCCAGGCCCGTCTGGCCGACCCGGCGCTGGCCGAGCTGCGCTTCAACCTGCATCGCAAGCCGCGCCGCGCCCGTGAAGGCAAGAACGTCACGCAGATGCACTACGCGCGCCTGGGCATCATCACGCCCGAGATGGAATTCGTCGCCATCCGCGAAAACCTGCGCCGCCAGGAGTACCTGGAAAACCTGAAGAACTCCGGCCCAATGGGCCAGCGCCTGGCCGACCTGATGGGCCGCCAACATCCGGGCCAATCGTTCGGCGCCAGCATCCCGGCCACCATCACGCCGGAATTCGTGCGCGAGGAAATCGCCCGCGGCCGCGCCATCATCCCGGCCAACATCAACCACCCGGAAATCGAACCGATGATCATCGGCCGTAACTTCCTCGTGAAGATCAACGCCAACATCGGCAACTCCGCCGTCACCTCGTCGATCGGCGAGGAAGTCGAGAAAATGACCTGGGCCATCCGCTGGGGCGGCGACAACGTCATGGACCTGTCGACCGGCAAGCACATCCACGAAACGCGCGAGTGGATCATCCGCAACAGCCCGGTACCCATCGGCACCGTGCCGATTTACCAGGCGCTGGAAAAGGTCAACGGCAAGGCCGAGGACCTGACCTGGGAAATCTTCCGCGACACGCTGATCGAGCAGGCCGAGCAGGGCGTCGACTACTTCACCATCCACGCCGGCGTGCTGCTGCGCTACGTGCCGATGACGGCCAAGCGCCTGACCGGCATCGTCTCGCGCGGCGGCTCGATCATGGCCAAGTGGTGCCTGGCGCACCACAAGGAATCGTTCCTGTACACGCATTTCGAAGAGATCTGCGAAATCATGAAGGCCTACGACGTCTCGTTCTCGCTGGGCGATGGCCTGCGTCCCGGCTCGATCTACGACGCCAACGACGAAGCGCAGCTGGGCGAGCTGAAAACCCTGGGCGAACTGACCCAGATCGCCTGGAAGCACGACGTGCAGGTGATGATCGAAGGCCCCGGCCACGTGCCGATGCAGCTGATCAAGGAGAACATGGACCTGCAACTGGAACAGTGCCACGAAGCGCCGTTCTACACGCTGGGCCCGTTGACCACCGACATCGCGCCCGGCTACGACCACATCACCTCCGGCATCGGCGCCGCGCAGATCGGCTGGTACGGCACCGCCATGCTGTGCTACGTCACGCCGAAGGAGCACCTGGGCTTGCCCGACAAGAACGACGTCAAGGACGGCATCATCACCTACAAGATCGCCGCCCACGCGGCCGACCTGGCCAAGGGCCATCCGGGCGCGCAGATCCGCGACAACGCGCTGTCCAAGGCGCGCTTCGAATTCCGCTGGGACGACCAGTTCAACATCGGCCTCGACCCGGACAAGGCGCGCGAATTCCACGACGAAACCCTGCCCAAGGATTCGGCCAAGGTGGCGCACTTCTGCTCGATGTGCGGCCCGCATTTCTGCTCGATGAAGATCACCCAGGAAGTGCGCGAGTACGCCAAGGCCAACGGCGTGTCCGACGGCGCGGCGCTGGAGCAGGGCATGCAGGTCAAGGCGGTGGAGTTCATCAAGAACGGCGCCGAACTGTATCGCAAGCTGTGAGGCCGGCATGATCGACATCGAATTGAACGGCGCCCCGCACCAGGTGCCGCCACGCCAGACGCTGGGTGAACTGGTCGACGCTTTGTCGTTGACCGGGCAGGCGCTGGCGCTGGCGGTCAACCGCGCGGTGGTGCCGCGCCAGCAGTGGCCGCAGCGCGAGCTGCAGCCGCAGGACAAGGTCGACATCGTGCGCGCCATCGGCGGCGGCTGATTTTTTTGACCCGCACTGCCAGGCGGGGTCAGACCCCGTACGGGGTCTGACCCCTAAGTTGGGGCGCTGGCGCCGAAGCAAAGGCGTGCGGGGTAAAGCATATCGAGGATACGAACATGAACGCATCAACCCAAGACCTGCTGACCATCGCAGGCAAGAGCTACAAATCGCGGCTGCTGGTCGGCAGCGGCAAGTACAAGGATTTGCAACAAACCCGCGAGGCGACCGACGCCGCCGAAGCGGAAATCATCACCGTGGCCATCCGCCGCGTCAACATCGGCCAGGACCCGAAGGCGCCCAGCCTGCTGGACGTGCTGCCGCCGTCGCAGTACACCATCCTGCCCAACACGGCCGGCTGCTACACCGCCAAGGACGCGGTCTACACGCTGCAGATGGCGCGTGAACTGCTGAACGGCCACAAGCTGGTCAAGCTGGAAGTGCTGGGCGACGAGCGCACGCTGTTCCCGCACATGCCGGAAACCCTGGTCGCCGCCGAGGCGCTGGTCAAGGACGGCTTCGACGTCATGGTCTACTGCAGCGACGATCCCATCCAGGCCAAGATCCTGGAGCAGATCGGCTGCGTCGCGGTGATGCCGCTGGCCTCGCTGATCGGTTCCGGCATGGGCATCCTCAATCCGTGGAACCTGTCGCTGATCATCGAGCAGGCCAAGGTGCCGGTGCTGGTCGACGCCGGCGTCGGCACGGCCTCTGACGCCGCGATCGCCATGGAGCTGGGCTGCGACGGCGTGCTGATGAACACCGCCATCGCCGGCGCGCGCGATCCGGTGCGCATGGCGCGCGCCATGAAACTGGGCGTGCAGGCCGGCCGCGAGGCTTACCTGGCCGGCCGCATCGCCCGCAAGTTCGCCGCCTCGCCGTCCTCGCCGATGGCGGGCCGGCTGGCATGAGCGAGCGCCTGTCTTCGCATATGACGGCGCAGCTGATGGCACAACTGGTGGCGCGCCCGTGCGTGCTGGTGTTCGCCGGACTCGATCCGTCCGGCGGCGCCGGCATCGCCGCCGACCTGCAAGCGGTGGCCGGGCAGGGCGCGCACGCGCTCACCGTGGCCACCGCGCTGACGGTGCAGGACAACGACCGCGTCTACGGCGTGCAGCCGGTCGACGGCGCCATGGTGCTGCGCCAGGCGCAGGCGCTGGTCGACAAGGTGACGGTGCGTGCGGTGAAGATCGGCATCCCCGGCAGCGCCGCCAACGCGCAGGCGATCGCCGAGATCATCGCCCGCCTGCGCGCCCGCCAGCCGGAGCTGCCGGTGGTGTTGGACCCGGTGCTGGCCAGCGGCCACGGCGACCTGCTGTCGCGCGACGACGCGGTACAGGCGCTGGCGCCGCTGCTGCCGCTGGTGACGGTGCTCACCCCCAACGGCCCGGAAGCGCTGGCGCTGACCGGCGAGGCCGATCCGCGCGCGCAGGCGCAGGCCTTGCGCGCGCGCGGTTGCCGCCATGTGCTGATCACCGGCGGCCACAGCGAGGGGGATGAAGTGGTCAACCGCTGGTTCGGCCCCGGCGCCACGCCGACGCAACGCCTGTCCGACAGCGAACCGCCGGAAGACGCGCGCGACTGGAGCTGGCCGCGCCTGGCCGGTGAATTCCACGGCAGCGGCTGCACGCTGGCTTCGGCCATCGCCGGCCAGCTGGCGCTGGGCATGTCGATGGAACGCGCGCTGGAACTGGCGCAACAGTATTGCTATCGCGCGCTGCGCGGCGCCTACACGGTGGCCGCCGGCCAGCGCATCCCGCAACGCCTACCCCTGATCTGAGAGCTGAGAGCACACCATGCACGGACTTTATTTGGTTACCCCCAACTGGGACGACACCGCCAGGATGCTGGACCTGAGCGAACGTGCGCTGGCCGCCGCCCAGGGCGCGCAGCCCGGCGTCGCGATGCTGCAATACCGCCACAAGGAAGCCGGCCCGCAGCAGCGGCTGGATCAAGCCGGCGCCTTGCTGGCGTTGTGCCGGCGCTACGGCGTGCCCTTCATCGTCAATGATTATGTCGAGCTGTGCGAGCAGCTTGGCGCCGACGGCGTCCACCTCGGCGGCACCGATGCCGACGTGGCGCAGGTGCGCGCCCGGCTGGGGCCGGACCTGATCATCGGCGCCTCCTGCTATGGCGACCTGCCGCGCGCGCTGGCGGCGCAGGCGGCCGGCGCCAGCTACGTCGCGTTCGGCGGCTTCTACCCATCGCGCGTGAAGAAATATGCAGTGACTACCAAGATGGAGATCCTCGACCAGGCGCGCGAAGTGATCGCCGTGCCGACCGTGGTGATCGGCGGCATGACGCCGGACAACGCCGCGCCGCTGGCCGCGCGCGGCGCTTCCATGGTGGCGGCGATCAGCAGCGTCTACCAGGCCGACGACGTCGGCGCCGCCGTGGCCGCGTTCCTGCGGCTTTATGCTGATGAAAAAACAGGCAGATAAAACGCTAGCATGACGGGCGGTTTTCCGCCTTATAATTGGTGCGTTAGCTTAAGCCTAAGGTTGCCGCCACATGAATGTCCCTTCCAGCCCGAAGCGTCTGATTCTGATCGTCGACGATGACCAACTGCTGCTCGATTTCCTGGGCGAAGTGCTCGGTCACGCCGGCTACGACATCCTCAAGGCCTCGTCGGCCGAACAGGCGCTGGAACAGATCGCCCAGCGCGAACCGGACCTGGCCCTGCTCGACATCCACATGCCCGGCATGAACGGCCTGGAGCTGGCCAAGCAATTGCACGCCACCAGCTCGGTGCCCTTCATGTTCCTGTCCGGCCGCGGCGACGCCGACGCCGGCAAGCAGGCCGCCTCGTACGGCGCGGTCGGCTTCCTGGTCAAGCCGGTCGACGAGAAGCACCTGATGCCGGCCTTTGCCGCCGGCCTGGCGCGCGCCGACGAAATCCGCCAGCTGCGCCGCACCGAACTCAATCTGAACGCCGCGCTGGCCGCCGGCCGCGAGACCAGCCTGGCCGTCGGCCTGCTGATGTGCAAGTTCCAGACCGACCGCAACACCGCCTTCGAAGTGCTGCGCGACCACGCCCGCTCCAACCGCCGCAAGGTCAACGAGGTGGCCGACCAGCTGCTGGCCGCCGAGGAAACCTTGAACAGCTTGCATGTGGCCTTCAACCAGCGTCTGAAAAAGTAAACGTCGTCGGTTTTTTTGCGGTATTTTCTTGCTTTGCGGTATTCATCATGTAGACTGTGTCTATGAGCGGCAGGCCAGGCCTGTCCGCTTCGTAGTGCGGCGGGGCCTCCAACCTGCGCCTGCCGCCACCCCGGCCGCCTGTTCCCTGCGGCCGTCCGTATCCCTTCGGCCCAACTCCGCCGACCCCTGCGTTGCCTTGCCAGCCCCGTGCTGCCGGCGCCGCAATTCCTTAGTTTTGTGTGCGGAGACACTTATGACCAACGATTATTCGCAGGACAGCTATCGGCCCTTCAGCGAGCAGGACGGCGGCGCCGCGATCGGTTTTTCCATCTTCGCGGAAGCGCCCCGCGTGCTTCATATCGACAAGGACTTCGACTCGGCGCTGGTGCTGTCCACGCTGCTGGTGCCGGAAACCCGGGTCACCCATGCGTCCACCCTGGCCGATGCGCTGGACATACTGCAACACCAGCGGTTCGCGCTGGTGGTGATGGATCCCGACCTGCCCGACGGCGACGGCGCCAGCCTGCTGCCGCTGCTGTACCAGCACCAGAGCGACGCGCGCGTGCTGGTGTATTCGGCGCGCCATCCCGAGCGTCACACCGCCGGCAGTGCCTTCCTGCCCAAGCCGTGGACCTCGCCGCGCCAGCTGTGGCGCGCGGTGTCCGACCTGCTGGGCATTGGTTCGGCGATGCCGGTCGAACCACAGTAATCGCACGCGCCACAGATCGTCCCCGGCTTGCTATCATGGCGGACCACCGGAACGGCCCCCCGTTCCGGTGCCCCGAACAACGCAGCCACAGGACGAACAATGAAAACCAAAGCAGCTATTGCATGGCAGGCGGGCAAACCGCTGACGATCGAGGAAGTGGAACTGGGCGGCCCGCGCGAAGGCGAGGTGCTGGTCGAGATCAAGGCCACCGGCATCTGCCACACCGATTACTACACCTTGTCCGGCGCCGATCCGGAAGGCATCTTCCCGGCCATCCTCGGCCATGAGGGCGCGGGCGTGGTGGTCGACGTCGGCCCCGGCGTCAAGTCGCTTAAAAAGGACGACCACGTCATTCCGCTGTACACGCCTGAATGCCGCCAGTGCAAATTCTGCCTGTCGCAGAAGACCAACCTGTGCCAGTCGATCCGGGCTACCCAGGGCCGCGGCCTGATGCCGGACGCCACCAGCCGCTTCTCCATCGATGGCAAGCCGATCTACCACTACATGGGCACGTCGACCTTCTCCAACTACATCGTGGTGCCGGAGATCGCGCTGGCCAAGATCCGCGAAGATGCGCCGTTCGACAAGGTTTGCTACATCGGTTGCGGCGTCACCACCGGCGTCGGCGCGGTGCTGTTCACGGCCAAGGTCGAGGCGGGCGCCAACGTGGTGGTGTTCGGCCTGGGCGGCATCGGCCTGAACGTGATCCAGGCGGCCAAGATGGTGGGCGCCGACAAGATCATCGGCGTCGACATCAATCCGGCCCGCCAGGAAATGGCGCGCAAGTTCGGCATGACCCACTTCATCAATCCGAAGGAAGTGGAGAACGTGGTCGACGCCATCATCCAGCTGACCGACGGCGGCGCCGATTACAGCTTCGAGTGCATCGGCAACACCACCACCATGCGCCAGTCGCTGGAGTGCTGCCACAAGGGTTGGGGCCAGTCCATCATCATCGGCGTGGCGGCGGCGGGGCAGGAGATTTCCACCCGTCCGTTCCAGCTGGTGACGGGCCGGGTGTGGAAGGGCTCCGCGTTCGGCGGCGCGCGCGGCCGCACCGACGTGCCGAAGATCGTCGACTGGTATATGGAAGGCAAGCTCAATATCGACGACCTGATCACCCATCGCCTGCCGCTGGAACGCATCAACGAAGGCTTCGATTTGATGAAAAGCGGCGAATCGATCCGCTCGGTGGTGATTTATTAGTGAACTGCAGCGCTTAAATCGGGAGCGCCTGCCGCGCAGGCAACGCACATGGCGGCGTTGCAAATGCTCGCGATAGCTCGCTATCGCTGCGCTTTGCGCTTTGCGCCTTGCCCTGCGCGCCGCCTGCACGTCCTTCGCTCCCAATTTAAGCGCCGCAGTCCACTACGTCTGTCGCGGCGGAATGCAGCTGGCTCCGGTCAACTTGCATTCCGTCGCAATCCGCGCGCGTTCGGCGGCGTGTTTGTCTACAGTGGAGTCATGGAAGTAAGGCCCACCACTGAAGGAGAAACATCATGAACGTACTGAAAAACATGGAAATCATCTTCGTCGCCAGCGCAGTCATCCTGTGCGCCACCGGCTACGCCAGCGCCCAGGTGCGCGCCACCCCGGCGATCGACGCCGGCTCGGTCAAAGTGGTCGTGGTGGACGGCGTCAAGATGCCAGTCGTCACCATCAGCGCCAAACGCGCCCACTAAACCCGGTGCGATGAATGTAGAAAAAAAGTTCTAGACATCGTCATCTAGATAATTTATTCTACATCCATCAACTGGGGAGTGCGGAATGGCAGCGATACGCAATCATAAGATTTCACGGCAGGCAGGACGCTCATGAACAGCGTCCTGGCCGCCCTGGTGCCCGCCGTCGGCTGGGCGCTGCTGCACTTTATCTGGCAAGGCCTGTTGATCGGCTGGGCTGTCGCGCTGGCGATGTTTGCGCTGCGCGGCGCCCGTCCGCAGACCCGCTACGCCGTGGCCTGCGCCGGCATGTTGCTGTGCGCGGCGCTGCCGCTGGCCGGCATCCTGGCCCAGCTGGCCGATGCCGACCGTGGCGCCGGCTCCGTCGCGCTGTTGCGCGTGCTGGCCGGGCAGGGCGCCGGCATGGCGGACGTCGCCGGCCAGGCCGCTGCCGCCGCGCCCGGCCTGCTGGGCGACGGCGCTTTCTCCTCGTTTGAAGCGGTGCTGCGGCGCCAACTGCCGTGGGTGGTCGGCCTGTGGCTGGCCGGTGCGGCGCTGATGTCGCTGCGGCTGGCGCTGGGCCTGAAGTGGGTTGCCGAGCGCACCCGCGCCGGCGAATACACCGTCAATCATTACTGGCAGCGGCGCCTGTCCGAGCTGGCGCGCCGCTTCGACATCGAACGCCATGTGCGGCTGGGCGTGGCCGACCTGCTGGACAGCCCGATCACGGCCGGCTGCTGGCGTCCCATCGTGCTGGTGCCGACCGCGCTGGTCAGCGGCATGCCGCCCGATCTGCTGGAAGCCTTGCTGGCGCACGAACTGGCCCACATCAAGCGGCACGACTACCTGGTCAACCTGATTCAAAGCGCGATCGAGATCGTGCTGTTCTATCACCCTAGTGTTTGGGCCCTGTCACGCAGGATACGGATCGAGCGGGAACAAATCGCCGACGACCTCGCGGTGGACATGCTTGGCCAGCCCCAGAGGCTGGCAAAGGCCCTGTCGGAACTGGATCGGTTCCAGTTCGACACCACACAACTAGCCCACGCGGCTCACGGAGGAAATCTCATGTCTCGTATCAAACGCCTGCTGCGTCCCGATGTTGAACCGGTCAGCTGGAAAATGGCCTTGCCCCTGATGGGTTTGTTTGCAGCCGGCGCAGTGTTCTACGCCCATGCCGCGCCGCAGCCGCCGGCCATCGCCACTGTCGCGCAGGTTGACCAGGTCAGCCAGGTGGCCGACGTTGCCCAGGTCAGCCAAGTGGCCGACGCCGCCCAGGCCGATCCGGTACAGCCGCCAGCACCACCGGAACCTGCCGCTCCGGCAGAGCCTGCCGAGCCTGCGGAGCCGGCTCCAGTCGCCGAGTTGGCTGCGCCCGCCGCGCCAGCAGCGCCAGCCAAGCCGCCGAAGCCAGCCAAGCCTCCGCGCGTGCTGGCGGCGGCTCCTGCGATGCCAGCGATGCCGGCAGTGCCCGCAGCTCCCGCAGTCGCAGCCTTGCCTGCAGTCCCAGCTGCGCCGGCAGCACCTGCAGCACCGGCAGCACCGGCAGCACCGGCAGCGCCGCCCGCACCACCTGCGCCTCCGGCTGGAGCGCAAAGCTACCGTTTTGATCGTTCCACCTTCTCCAACCGCGACGGCCAGCGTTCCGGCTATGCGCTGGTACACGCCAACAAGGACAACATCACGGTCTCGGCCACGCGCCAGGACCTGTCCAAAATCGAGAATGCGCGCCGCGCCGTCAAGGGCGACTTCATCTGGTTCCGCGACGGCGACAAGGCCTACCTGATCCAGGACCCTGCCACCATCGCCAAGGCAGACGAAGCGTGGGGCGCCGTCAACCGCATCGGCGAAAAGATGGATGCGCAAGGCAAGAAAATGGATGCGCAAGGCAAAGTCATGGACGCGCTGGGCCGGCAGATGGAGAAACTGGGCCACGATACCGAAGGCCGGGCCCAGCTGGACATGGACCGCCAGCAGCGCCAGATCGAACGGGTCGCCCGCCAGCAGGAAGCTGTAGGCCGCCGCATCGAGCAGGCCGCGCGCGACATGGGCGACGACCCGACGCCGGAAAAGCTGCGCCGCTTCCACGAGCGCCAAGCCGCGTTGCAGGGGGAAATGGCGTCATTGCAAAGCCAGATCGCCCAATCCCAGCGCGACATGGCGCCGCAACTGGAGAAGATCAGCGCCATGCAGGCGCCGATGCAAGCGTTGAGCAAGCAGATGTCGGAAGCCGGCAAGCCGATGGCTGAACTGGGCCAGGCCATGGGCGAGCTGGGCCGCGAACAAGCCAAGGCCAGCCGCGAAGCCGAGCGCACCATGAAGGAGCTGATCAAGGAGGCCATCAAGGCCGGCAAAGCCGTCCCGGCGCCGTCCGCATAAGGTTGGTGTCAAATACGGGGTCAGG
>NZ_JAQQPR010000018.1:0-154250 GCF_036688705.1 Duganella sp. S19_KUP01_CR8
TCGAAGACCTCACCCGTCTCCGGCGAGACCCAGTGAAGTTGAAATACGTTCTTGGCGATATCAACACCATAAATTACGGGATTCATAGCTCCTCCTATTTCGCGCGTTGGGATCAGAAAAGCCGTTTCTCTTTGGCGCCTAGGCCCACCTGTCTCACATTGCCAAAGCGGTCGGCCTCACCATTTTGCACTTGTCGCTTGCCGACGGGCGCATCCGGGAGGAGGGAGGCGTTCATCCCATTTACCTGACTCGATCACACCAAGTTTGATTTTTGGAGCATGCGATGCGCGATTTGAACTATCAACTCAAGCAGCTGTGCGACCGCAATCGCGATGGCAGCTATGCCACGCAGTCCGACCGCGCGCGGATGCTCTCGCACGTGGCCAACCAGTTGCACGATCTCGGATATCGCCATATGAACGCTGACAGTCTGCGTCCCAAGCATGTGGATGCGCTGGTGCAGCAGTGGAAGGCGGATGGCGTCAGCGCAGGCACGATGAAGAACCGCATGAGCGCCATGAGATGGTGGACGCAGAAGATCGGCAAGGACAATATCATCGCGCGCGACAATGGTAGCTACGATATCGACAAGCGCACCTTTGTCACCAACATCTCCAAGGCCAAGGTGCTTGACGATGCGCGTCTGGCGAAGATCGCGGACGCGTACACGGCGATGTCGCTGCAACTGCAATCAGCGTTTGGCTTGAGACGCGAGGAGAGCATCAAGATCGCGCCGGCGTGGGCCGATGGTGGCGATCGACTGAAGCTCAAGGACAGCTGGACCAAGGGCGGCAAGTATCGCGAGATCGTCATTCACACGCCTGAACAACGCACCGTGCTCAACGAGGCCAAGCGGCTCGCCGCTGGTTGCAGCCTTATCCCCAGACACCTGCAGTATAGCGATCAGCTGCAACGCTTCCGCGCGCAGTGCGACAAAGCGGGTATCCATGGGGTCCACGGACTGCGCCACCATTATGCGCAGTTACGCTACCTACAGCTCACCGGCTGGCGATGCCCTGCGCGCGGCGGCCCCCGATCCTCTCAGCTAAGTCCCCAGCAACGCGAGCGGGATCTCTCAGCGAGGTTGTTATTGTCTGACGAAATGGGGCATGGTCGAGAGCAAATCACTGCCGTCTATCTCGGCCGTTAGTGTGCGTAGGGGGGACTTTGACTCTATGCAACATTAGCTTGTGACAAAGGGTGAAGTTTTCACAGATGCAACATGCTATGCTTGGTGAGATGAACTTTACATTAACATGCGAGTATCGGCTGGCAGACTGAACTGAACTGAACTGAGCCAGTAGCAGATTTTTCATTTCTTTAAAAATTGTCGTTAAAATTTAACGGTATTACTTTTGAATTAGATAAGTATATGAGTAATAATAGAAAACTAATTTATGAATACGCTCGCGCGACTCAAGCAGTTTATGAAATCCGTGGAAATTTAATATACGAATATGCGCGAGCCACTCAAGCTAAGTACGAAATTCGTGGTAATTTGATCTACGAATATGCTCGTGCCACGCAAGCAGTTTATGAAATTCGCGACGGCCGTATTTATGAATATGGGCGGGCAACGCAAGCTAAGTACGAGATTCGCTGAATAGATTATGATAATCCCTGTCAATGAAAAATAATCCTTTCAGCCTACGGTTTTTAAATATCGATTCGGAGGCGATAGCCCATGCCAAGCTGCATCGTTTGAGTTTGCGCCACGTGTCGATACAGTTGACAGAATTCATGTTCTGCTAATAGGTAACTACTAAAATACAAATAAAATAAAGCGTAATTTTCCTGCCCCCTCCCTCCGTTGGTGTAACTAAAAAAATTCAATATGAAAATAAATAAAATTTCCGTTCGTGGCCTATTTGGCGTATTTAATCATATTATTCCATTAAACCTTGAAAGTGGAATTACTATAATTCTTGGTGAAAATGGCCTTGGGAAAACAGTGATTCTCGAGTCAGTTCGCGCTTTCTTCTCTAAGAATTTTATTTTTTTTGCAAATGTCGAATTTGAAAAATTCACATTTTTCTTTGATAATGGCGATGCTTGGGAACTAGAGCGAATTGTCGATGCAGAGAAAAATATGACATTGACAGTTACAAAATGGAATACCATTAAGGATGAGCGAAGTAAGCCATTTAAGATTTTCGAGAATGAATTTGATGGGCGGAAAATTCGAATGGAAGAAATGGCGCGCCGTCGCTTTCTTCATGAGCGTGAAATTTTCCAACTTCAGTCGAATGCCGATATTCTTTCTCATCGGGACTATGAACTTTGGCAGCGACAAATGTATGATATTGAAATGTCAAGATATGGCGCACCGCGACATCAACAGCATAAGAAGCCGCCTCAATGGTTAGACGAAGGATTTGAAAAAGTTTCAATTAAAATTATCGAAACTCAGCGAATAATCACAGTGAAGGAACGCGGTGGTGACGCATACATCAATACGGTGAAAAAATTCTCCGAAGATTTAGTACAACGTATCTCTACTGTTGAAAAGGAATCTAACGGAATTTCGACTGAATTAGATGCAAGTTATCCTAATCGCCTTATGCAGAAACTAAGGCAGGGCGAGACTGATAGTCTTGATGAGCTTAACAGTGCCCTAAGTCAGTTGGATGAGCGCCGACGTTTACTTTCATCTGTAGGGCTAATCGAAGATCTGCCAAACTCCGACCTGCTAAAGATGGATGGTGAGGATCTCATTCTAATGAATCCACTCAAATTATATATCGATGATAGCCATAAGAAACTGGCGCCATACGATGATATATCTAAGAAAATTGAATTGTATCGCGGAATAATTAATCTCCGCTTCAAACACAAAAATATAGAAATTAATAGGAAAAATGGTTTTCTATTTAGATCGCGAGTAAAAAAGGATGCCAAAGGGAATTACGAGCGCATTCCTTCTTCCTCGTTATCCTCTGGGGAGCAAAATGAGTTGATTATGTTCTATGAGCTCATCTTCAATACCAAGGTGGGCGATATGATTTTTATTGATGAGCCCGAACTCTCCCTTCACATAACATGGCAAAATAAATTTATTAACGATTTAAAAGAAGTGACGTCGATGAATAGCGTGGCCGTCGTAATCGCCACACACTCACCGGATATAATCGATAAAAACTGGGATCTTAGAGTTGAACTGGAGGGTTTGGAGTGATGTTGGAATTCCTGACGCCGGACCGAATGGCTAATGCAATTTGTCTCGATAAAAATTTTAAAGGATTCGTAGTTTTAGTCGAAGGAAAGAAAGATTTAAAACTGTATGATAGATTTATTGATAAATCGTCTGCGAAAATTGTGCCGACATTTGGAAAATATAATCTGAAGGAAGTTTATACGCTATTAACAAAGCGCGATTTTCCTCGAAAAATAGGGTTGCGCGACGCGGATTTTTTGCGCATTGGTGGTAACCCTAAATATGATCCGGCCTATGCCGAGGAGATTTTCGCAACAGATTTCCATGATTCAGAAATAATGATGATAAAGAGTCACGCTTGCCGAAATCTTCTACGCGTGATAATCGATGACGCGAAGTTGAGCGATTTCGAACAAAGAAATGGGTTGTTACTACGCGATTTTGCTTTTAATCTCTGTTATAGCATTGGATGTCTTCGTTTGGCGAATAAAAGATTTGATCTAGGATTAAGCTTTAAGCCTGATAAACCGGAAGGTAATCGAATTAAGTTCAAGAGTTTTATTTGTAATAAAACAGGGGGGTATCTTGGAGATGATAGGCTTGTAAATACGGTTTTCGAATATTCAAAAAACAGAGGTAATATCGTCGCGCCAAAGGACCTTATTTCTGAAAAATTAGCTGTCGTTATGGCCGAGTCTCACCCCGCAGATGAGATGGTTTGCGGACACGATATGAGTGAGGTCCTAACCATCCTAGTAAGGGATGTATTGAAAAGTGCGAGTAAGCTTCTTTCTAACTCGGACTGTATAGAGGATATGTTAATTTTAGGGTTTGATGCTAAAGAATTTTCAAAAACCCAGCTTTTCTCAAAACTAGCAACCTGGGAAAACAGTAGCGGAAATAAGATATTACTTTAAAAAGTCGATGTCAGCTCTGTCTGGCGGTCTTTTACTTTCATAGCTGGTGCCAAGCGTGCTGCGTCAGATTTGTAGTCCTTGCCTTGGCAGCAGCCGTCTAGGCCCCGTCGTAAAAAGTCGGATAACTGCAATGAAGGTTCCAGTGTCAATGATCTTCGTAGACGAAAGCATTCAACAAGAACTTGGCTATATTTGTGTGGGCTTTGCTTACTGCTCTGAGCTGCCCGACGTATTCATTAATCAGGCAATTGCACAAGCTGGTCTAGTACCAGGCGTGGATGAGTATAAGAGTGGATATCGCATGGCAGGTTCTACTACACGGAAGGCCCTGAGAGACTCAATTTCTGACTTGGTTTTCGAGAAGTGTAAGTTAGGCATTTATATTGCAGCCATCGAGGAGCGTCCGGTGTTAGGTAACGCTATTGTCGATACCGTGACGAGGATTATTGATGCGAATAATTTGGTAACGCCACAGGAAGTATTTGTGGATGGAGGCATCGCGGTAAGCAGCCAACTTCCAGGGCATATGCGGTTAACATCGAACTGCGATTCTCGCAAGGTTCCAGGAATTCAGCTGGCTGATTTCGTTGCTTATCATTGCTCTTACCTACTCAAATGTGCTTTAACAGGCACGTCGAAGAAAATCCTTATGTCGGAACATGAGTCACATCCGGTGGCTGGTCAAGAAGTGGAACTAGATTGGATATTGCGCACAAACTTTCGACGTCACTTTTTTGTCGAAGTTAGAAACATCGAAGAAATCAAAGGGGATGACTGGTTCTTTAAGCTCGCCGGATACGGTGCATTCTTTTCTCCCCAATTGAGCGAAACGGTAAGACAAGCGGCAGAAACGACATTTGACTCTATGTATTTGGGATGCGTCTGGTAAAGCGTCCATATATGTCACTAAACGGCCACAATCAGCCTATGGGGTTCCTGGAATACGATCTCTTAGAGTTGAAATTAACGACTTGCTTCTTAGTGTAGGTGGGTGTGGGGAACGAGTAGTAGCCGATGTTGTTGTTCCTTGGGTTGAGCTAGATTTCAATTTTTGAGGACTCGGTTCGGTATCATGACTGGACCACGGCTCTAAGCGGTCAGGAGCAAGTATAGTAGCGATTCCTCGGTAGAACACTGGCGTCTATGTTTGACAACGCATCAATTGAGTCACCCGTGCTTTGAGGAGTGGACGAAAATGAGTTTAAATCTAGTTATCGATACTTCGGTATGGCTCGACCTTGCAAAGGATCACCGTCAGCTTCCGCTTTTAGATGCGCTTTCCACGATGACACGGGACGGTCAAGTGGTTCTAGTAGTGCCTCAAATTGTCATAGACGAATTCGGGCGAAATCGTGACCGAGTAATGGCTGCAAGCCGGGCTAGTCTGTCTAGTCACTTTAAGCGAGTCAAAGAGGCAATTGTTCAGTTCGCGCCGGAAGAGGGACGCGATGCTACCCTAGCGCAATTAAATGAAGTGGATCACCGGATTGTTTCGGGTGGCGAGGCGGTGAACGAAGCGGTGGATATAATCGAACGCCTGTTCGCTGAGACGGCCGCAGTTCCGATCAGCGACCCTATTAAGATCCGCGCAGCAGATCGGGCTATTTCCAAGATTGCGCCTTTCCATCGGCAGATAAATGGGATGGGGGATGCCATCATCATCGAAACCTACATTGATGCGCTGGCTAGACGCAACGCTGAGGATGTGTTCGCTTTCGTGACCCACAATACTCAAGACTTTAGCCAAAAGGCAGCCGACACGCGGCTGCCTCACGACGATTTAGCATCGCTTTTTGATGGTGTGAGATCGAGATACGAAACGAATCTGAGCGTGCTGCTCAGCGAGTTTGCGAGTGAACTCATAGAGGAGACTAGATTCGAGCGCGAGTACAGTCAGGACTCCCGGCAACTCTCTGAGCTGCTAGAGGCGGAGAACGAGTTGACAACACAAATTTGGTATAACAGAAAATGGCACATTGTCGATCGCGTCGAGAGCGGTGAGGATAAGCTTGTATCTAAAGAAGTCTGGGATCAAGCTAGACCCGAAGAGCGGCGGAATATGATGGTCGATACCATCTGGGAAGGGATGACCGCTGCAATGAAAAGCGCTGAAGAGGAATTCGGCGCTGAGGGACTGGGACCTTGGACGGACTTTGAGTGGGGGATGATCAATGGGAAGCTGTCTGCTATACGCTGGGTGCTTGGGGACGAGTGGGATATGCTCGATACTTGAGAAAATTGGGTAGGAACTGCCGTTATACGGACGACGTGACGCTCTTGACGTGGGATGGCGCGACCGACCTCGACGCAGAGCAGCGGGCCGATCTATCGCAGTCGGATATCACGGTGGTCGACAGGGCGGTGACCTCCGCGCGCATGTTCGACGGCAAACTGATGCTTGCCACCGATGGCGGGGAGTTGGCCTTTGATGCGATCTATCCGGCCTTGGGCGCGAAAGTTTCCTCCGGGATCGCGCAGGGGCTTGGAGACCGGGGCGATGGGAATGACTATCTCTACGTCGATGAACACCAGCGGGCCGAGGTGCCGGCCTTTTACGCTATTGGCGACGTCGTGGCCGGCTTGAATCAGATCAGCCGCACGACCGGACAGGCCGCGACGGCTGCTACCGCGCTACGAAATGATTTGTTCGCCGGATCGTCATTGGTACGGCCAACTGCGTTGCAAAGGCCGTATGACGAGGTATGTCTGCCCAGGACGGGCGCCGATAAAATCAGGGCCGCTTCAACTGGTCGATAACGCTCGCTACCTTGGTGGTAATCATATCGACTGCCGGGCCATTCGCGCCGTGCGGGATGATGATGTCGGCGTTGCGCTTAGTCGGCTCGATGAATTGCTTGTGCATCGGGCGCACCGTTTCCAGATACTGGCTGACGACGCTTTCGACCGAGCGGCCGCGTTCGGTGATATCCCTTTGCATACGGCGGATGAAGCGGATATCGGAGGCGGTGTCGACATAGATCTTCAGCGACATCATGTCGCACAAGTCCGCATCATACAAGGCAAACAGGCCTTCGATCACGATCACCGGGGCTGGTTTAACCGGAATGGTTCGGTCGGAGCGATTGTGAAGCGTGAAATCGTACTCTGGCATCTCGATCGATTCGCCATTGCGCAAGGCTTGGATATGTTGCACAAGCAATGACCATTCGAAAGCCTGCGGATGGTCGTAATTCTGCTGGGGGCGGACTTCAGGGGAGAGATGGGTTTGGTCGCAGTAGTAATCGTCCTGCATCACGACCGAGACCATGTCCGCGCCAAACGCAGCCAGCACTTTCTGGGACACAGTGGACTTGCCACTGCCGCTACCGCCTGCGACGCCAATAATAAACGGTTGGAAAGAAATCGTATTCATGCCGAATGATACCGGAACCGTGACCGAACTAACAGGGACCGGCCGATCCCCAATGAAGCTTTCCTGTGACGCAGACTGATGATTGCCCATGAGTTGCTGCTAGTTGCCTCACCCAGTCATAGCAGCCACCTTCATTCTTCCCCGAGGCTGGGTTGAACTCTGCAAGCCTAGAGCACATTTTTGATTGCGTAACCGCATGCTGTTAACTCTTTCATGACATCGTTCTTCCATCCGCCGAATCCATCCAGCTGGACGTAGACCACGCCGCTGATATCGTTGGGGGTCTCGATGTCGCCCTTCACAAGCGCACAGACATTTTCCCTACCTAGCTTAGCCATCAAATATCCATGCTCAAAGACTACGTTTTGCCTCGCTCGACTGCGTGCCGCAACTTTCGTTTCGTGAACACCGCGCCCATGATCACAGGGGGTGTAAAGGATGAGTGCGAAGTCCGCATCGTTGGCATATCGTTCAATTTTTTCGATAATTGTCATACCTGAGCTGGCCTGCTCATGCAGGATGATTGGCTCCAGACCGAGGGCAGAAAGAAAGCGGGCTACTTCTTGCTTCGCCTCGTTATCGCGACCATGAACGATGAATACCTTCCGCTTATTTCTGACCACTGGTTCGCTGATGTCGCCACCGCCATAGAATTTTGGCGGGGTGACGAAAGAAACCGTTGGCTTGGGTGAGTGGGGAGGTGCAAGCTTTTGACCGAATTCTAGGTAATCTAATAAAGGTGTGAACTGTTCCGAAATGAAGGTACGGCGTTCCTTGTAGCTCTTGAACTTGGGCTGGATGAAGTGCCAGAAAGAGGTCAGGTCGCGATTCGTTCTGACGAACGCGGGCATTAGCGATTCGACATCGGAAATTGACAGCAACTCGTGTCGAAGGGCACTGTACTCGGCAGTATCTGCGTTGCCGCCGCTTGCATGGGAAGACAGCAATGTCGCTAGGTAGTTGGCTTTTTCAAATGGCGTGCGAAGGAATTCTAGGCTCATGTCAATTACGCGTTTGGCGCTGGTGTATTGTTCGGATTGTTACAGTGTACTGCCGAGGGGCGCTGTTGTGGAGGTCATAACACCGGCAGATCTTGAACTCAGAGCGGCGCGTGCCGCAAAAAATCCCAGGGGACTAATTGCTTTTGTTATTGTCACATTGCAGGTCCTAAGCTTTGTGCGTTACCGACCTTTGTACGTTGTAAGAACCGGCCATTGCACGATATTTAGTATCTTTTCCGCAAGATTCGGTATACGCTTAACATGATTAGTTGGTAACGTCAGCATTCACTCTATCAAGGAGACAGTTCCGTGGCCGCAAATCTTCCCTATCTATCGACGCCAGGAAGCATTAAGAGTGCTCTGGAACGAATTCGGCATGCTGCAACGCCTCCTAGGGTGACTGGGGATTTTGTTGAGACTATCCTCCAGATTAAAGGCGGCGCGGGTAGATCGATCCCTCCGTTTCTTAAGCGAATAGGATTTGCTGCTTCTGACGCTTCTCCTACAGACTTGTATCGAGAATTTCGAAATCCGTCGTCAGCAGCAAGGGCGATGGCGACAGCGATTAAACATGGATATCAAGACCTTGCTCAGAGCAATGAGTATTTTTACCGCCTTGGCGATAAGGAGTTACTCGCGCTTATCGTCCAAGTGACGGGGGTAGAAACCGATAGTCGAGCGGCTGCGTTGACGTTAGCAACAATGAAGCATCTAAAAAGTTTTGCAGATTTCGATGCACAAGAAGAACCTAAAGATCTGGCTGATCGAACGACTCCAATCGATGAAAGCGTGATAGCGGGAGTATCCTTGCCGTCGCAGCCCAAGCAATCCTCTGTAGGCGGCGTCGGTTTGAATCTTTCCTACACGATCAACCTCAACTTACCGGCGACAGCCGATCAAGCGGTTTTTAATGCGATTTTCCGTAGTCTGCGAGATCATCTCTTAGCATCAAATGGATGAGGCATTTTATAGAATTAAGGCTTTCGGTATGACCAATCAAATGGTCGCCGAAGACATGGCGCATATTGGCCGTCAGTTCGGATTTGATCTCGGACATCTGCCAACTCAGCTTCCGCAGTCAGTGGAGGACGTTTACTACCCTCAGTTTGATGCAGCAATTCGGCAAGAGGCTGCGGAAATGGCGAGGCATTATGAAGTCTTCTATTCATTGGAAAAATCTATACGCGCGTTAGTCTCCAAGACCATAGAAGCTGCAGACAAGACTGAGGATTGGTGGAAACCGAATCGCATTTCGCAGCACATCATGGCAGAAGTCGCGAGCCGAATCCAAAAAGAGCTGGACGCTGGAATCAGCAGACGTTCGATGGATGAGTTGGACTACACGACTTTCGGCGAATTATCGGACATCATTCAATCGAATGCGGATGTTTTCGGCGGACTCTTTAATAGCAAGAAAGGTATGCAAAAGGTAATGGCAAATCTCAACGCCTTGCGTAATTCGATAGCGCACTGTAGTGCGTTGGCTGAAGATGAACAGATCCGATTGCAGCTCGCGGTGCGCGACTGGTTCCGTTTAATGGAATAGCTTTGTTCAATTTGTCTTTGGGCGCTGAGATGTACCAATGCAGAGCATTTGTTACCTCTGCGCGATGAGGACAAAGTTAAGGGCATGATGCAGACAGTAGAGATAAAAGATCAGGCCCCGTAAGGCTCGCTTTCAATGATAGGAATCCCCCTCTCGTCAGCTTCAGCTGTTTATACAGCCGTGAATTCCAATCGCTTGCCCAAGCATCCAAGAGCTTGTTCAACCTTATCGATTTTTGTGGAGTGATGTAGATCAATCAAGCGGTTCACCACTTGAGGAAGAGTGCCCAAGCGCCGTGCTAGCTCCGAGGGGGCGACTTTTTGCGCGATCATTTCATTCAGCAGCAAGACTTTCACTGCAACGCTTGCCGGCAACGCGACCATGCGTTCATCTGGTAGAGCTGCTGATGGTGAGGGAACGATTCTGCTGTCCTCAAAATAAAAATCCAAGGAGGAAATTAGCACGTCCTCGGCCATCGCCATCGCTTCGGCGTCATCATCTCCTTGAGTGATTGCCTCTGGTACATCTCGGAAGGTGATGACATATCCGCCTGCTTCAAGATCGGGTTCAAACTTGGCTGGATATTGCATACATGCTCCTTTTTATAGTCGCTCTGTTTCACGACGCCTTCGTATGCGGCGACATTGCGACATTTAGCAAAATTGCTTAATGTCGCTAGCGCGAGCCGTCAGTAAAACTGCCTAACCTCGACCGGCGCCCGGCAGGCGATGACGGCCTTTTGGCCCCAGGCTAGCGCCTCTTCCAGGTCCTTGGTTTCCAGCATCCAGAATCCGCCTATATGCTCCTTGGTCTCCAGATAGGGCCCGTCGGTGATGAGCACCTTGCCGTCGGGCTGGGCGCGTAGCGATTTCGCGCTGCGTGCCGAGTGGAGGCCGCCGGCGAAACGCCTGACACCGGCAGTCTCCATCTCCACATTCAGCGCATGGATACCGTCCATCAGCGCCTGGTTTTCGGCGGTGTCCGGGTCGAAGTCATCGGGGTGGTGTATAGCAACCAGAAATTGCGGCATGATTTTCTCCTTTATCTAGAACGGTCTTCATTGTCACGACGAACGACAGGGGAGGAATTCGACAAATCGTACAAGAATTTTTAAATATTTATATAAGTGCTTATGTATTTGGTGCTACTATCGCCACATGAAACAAGGACTCGGAACCCAACTACGACACCTGATCGAACTGCTCGACGGCGCGGTGCAGCAAGCCTACACCGACGCGGGCCTCGATTACCGTCCACGCTACACGCCGGTGATGAAGGTACTGGCGCAGCAGCAAAGCGCGACCGTCGGCGAACTGGCCGAGCTGGCCGGCATCACGCAGCCTGCGGCCACGCAAACGGTGGCGCTGATGAAGAAGGAAGGCCTGCTGCTGGTGGTTGCCAGCGACGACGACGGCCGGCAGCGCGTGGTGCGTCTCAGCGAGCAGGGCGAGGCTTTGTTGCCGCACCTGCAGGCGTGCTGGCAGGCCACCAAGCGCGCGGCCGACAGCCTGGATGCTGAGCTGGAGTTTCCATTGTCCCAGTGTCTGGCTCAAGCCATCGCTGTGCTGGGGCAACGCTCCTTCGGCGACCGCATTCGCACAGCAAGCAAGAAAGTACGTCCAACTCCCTGAAGAAAGCGATTATGGAAACCACTCTGAACATGGCTTCGAACAAACCGACCCTGGCATCGCGCCTGATGGCCAATCCCATGGTCCGCATCGTGCTCGGCCTGGTGCTGACCTTTGCCGCAGTGCCGCTGACGATGATCGTCGCCTCGCAGTTGGTCGCCAAGCCGTACCGCATCATGTGGCCGCAACTGTTGGCTGCCGTGTTCGTGTGGTTCGGCTATCGTTTTTATGTACGCCGTATTGAAAAACGCCAGCCGACTGAACTGGCGACGCAGGGCATGGCGCGTGAAGTGGGCATTGGCTTGTTGATCGGCGCCGGGCTGGTGATGTCCAGCTTTGCCGTGCTGGGAGCACTCGGCGCCTATCGGTTCGAGGGCGTCAACGCGCTGAGCTTCGCGATGCTGTTGCCGCTGGCCGAACTGGTGCTGGTTGGTATGGCCGAGGAGATGATGTTCCGTGGCGTGATCTTCGGCGTGATCGAGCGCTCGTTGGGCAGCAAGCCTGCAATCGTGATTTCGGCACTGCTGTTCAGCCTGGGACATCTGCCGAACGACGGCATCTCGGTGCTGGCGATCGCCTCGTTGGTCGCGTATGGTGTGTTGCAGGCCGCGCTCTACATGAAGACGCGCCGCTTGTGGGTCTGCATCGGTACTCATATCGCATGGAATTACTGCGTCAGTACCGTGTTCTCGTCGACCGTGTCGGGCCACGCCGCCACTGATGGCTTGTTGCGCGGCGAGCTGGCGGGCGATGCCTTGTTGACCGGCGGTGTATTCGGCGTGGAGGCTTCGCTGATTGTCTTCTTGTTGATTGCGGCCGCCGCCGCGTTCTGGCTGCGCCTGGCCTTAGCCGGCAAGCAGGACCTGGCCGGCTAAGCGGTCAACGCCCCAGTAGCCACTTGGCCACCGGCAGCCAAGCCGGCGTCAGGTACAGGCTGACGTGCAGGACTTGCCAGCCGAAACCCCAGGCCAGACCGGCCACATAAGCGGGGTGCAGGCGTCCACGGGTCCGCAGATCATAGACCCCGATGCCGAGTGCGAGCATGTCGTTGGTCAGATGCAGTATCAGGAACGTCGCCCAGAAACTTTGACCCCAGTAGCCGAACGGGTAGGCCGAGCCGATCGAATTACCCAGCCAGCGCGAAAAGCCTGCCGTGCTCAATTGCAGGATCGCGAGCAGCATCAGGCGTTTATGCGCCGCCGCTTGTTTGCGCAGAATGATGGCCGCGATGCTGAGGCCGACGAAGCCGATCACATCGCCCAACTGGACGCTGAAGAACGCCGGGTCGCTTCGTGACGTGCCAAAATTCAGATTTTGTACCGCGTAGGCGGTCCATGGTCCAACGATGGCCAGCACGCCGACGCCGAACGTCATTGCAATACCGAGGCGGCGGTGTGACGCCGGTTTCCCTGTTCGTATGAGCAGGATCTGCGCGGTGAACGCTATCAACCAGGTGACGAATACGGCCGAATGCACATGCAGGATCACCGGATATGGCGGCTCGTTGTTTTTGACATGCCGCGCAATCTCGCCGCCGAAGCCGAGCACCATGCCGATCCAGATCAGTGCGATATAGGCGAGAAATAACGCACCGTCGGACGGGTGAGTGGAGGCGAATTCGCGGCGCGACTGAAGCGGTTCTGTCACTGCATCGGTCAACATGGTCTGCCGTTGGATTGGAATGATCTGGAGGCCGATTGTATTTGCATGCCCGCACCCCAGCAATTGCGAAAATCGCCAACTGGCGAAATGTTATTGTCATAGTGGGATGTGGACTATCTTGTTCACACTGGCAAAGGGAGCTGATCATGGTTGCATCTTCGTTGGAAATACGCCAAATGAGCGAGGCCGAACTCGAAGTCGCCCTGGACTGGGCGGCCGACGAAGGCTGGAATCCCGGCTTGCATGACGCTGCCTGTTTTTATGCCGCCGACCCTGGTGGATTCCTGGTCGGGGTTCTGGACGGCGAGATGGTTGCGAGTATTTTTGCGGTGAAGTATGGCACTGGCTTTGGCTTTATCGGCGGCTACATCGTTAAGCCTGCGTGGCGTGGGCGAGGGCATGGATGGGCGCTGTGGCAGGCTGCGATGGCGCGGCTGGCCGGCCGCAACGTCGGGCTCGATGGCGTGGTGGCGCAGCAGGCCAACTATGCGAAATCTGGCTTCCATCTCGCGCATCGCAATTTCCGTTACGAAGGGCGGGGGAGTGGGCGGCCCATGGATGCGTGTCCAACGATACCGCTGTCCGCGCTGGGCGATGAGGAAATCCGCCGCTACGATCGCAGCTTCTTCCCTGAGGCGCGCGACCGCTTCCTGCACGAGTGGGTAGGGCAGCGGCAGCATATCGCGCTTGGCATCGTGGGCGCGCAGGGGCTGGCCGGGTATGCGGTGGCGCGGCCGTGCCGCACGGGTTACAAAGTCGGCCCATTGTTTGCCGATACACCGGCCGTGGCGGAGCAGTTGTTTGCCAGCGTGCTGGGCAAGCTGGCGCCGGAGGTGCCGGTGTTTCTCGATGTGCCTGATTTGAACCCGGCGGCCGTTGCGCTGGCCGAGCGTCATCAGATGCAGCGCTGCTTTGAGACGGCGCGCATGTACACGCGGGAGCAGCCCGAACTCAGCATGGATAAACAGTACGGCATCACCACCTTCGAACTGGGTTGAGCAGGCGCGGGTTCACATTGCATGGAGCAGGGTTTTGTGTTTTCATGCTTGTGTTATCTATTGCGCAAGGTTGTCCATGAAACGCTCTTTGATGGTTCTTTTGTTCGCGGTAACGCCACTGGTGGCACAGACAGCCGATGCCACCGATAACCAGTTGATCGAACGCGCAGTGCGCGACTATATCGAGTCGCAACACAAGGTTGATCCCGCACGGATGGAACGCGGTATCGACCCCAAGCTTGCCAAGCGCACTTATTGGCAGGCGGCCGATGGCTCGGAGTTCATCATGAATACCGACTTTGACGCCATGGTCAAGGTAGCGAGAACCTACAACAAAGACGGCACGAAATTCCCGGCCCAGCCCCGCGTCGACATCAAGATCCTCGATGTCGACCAGCGTGTGGCAACCGTCAAGCTGACCGCCGACGAGTGGATCGACTATATGCACCTGTACAAGAACCAGCGTAGCGAGTGGAAGATCGTCAATGTGCTTTGGCAGTACCATGACACCGCACGCCAAGTCAGCAAAAAATAACACAGGAGAAAACCCGATGATCAAAGTCAGTGTCATGTACCCGTACGCCGCAGGCGCACGATTCGATCATGCTTACTACCGCGAGAAGCATATGCCAATGGTGAAACAGCGGCTCGGCGCTGCATGTCTGTACTACACCGTGGACAAGGGCATCACAGGCGGTGTTCCGGGCACTGCCCCTGTTTACGTGGCCAAGTGCGACTTCGTTTGCACGTCTGTCGAAGCTTTTCTGGCAGCCCGCGGCCCGCACGCGCAGGAAATCAGGGATGACATAGCCAATTACACGGATATACAACCCGTGCTGCAAATCAGCGAGGTGGTAGTGGAACGTTCGGAAGTCTGACCAGGGTCCGGTTATCGCCAGGTACCCCATTCGCTTCATAGGGCGACTGCTGCGTGAGAACAAGAAAGCTCGCCGAAGCGAGCTTTCTTGTGACGCTGGAACCTTGATTAGAACTGGTTCATGGTGTTGTCTTTACCAGCGGCCTTCAGGGCTGCTTCGCCGCTGAAGTAATCTTTGTGGTCGTCGCCGATGTCCGAGCCGGACATGTTCTGGTGCTTGACGCAAGCGATGCCTTGACGGATCTCTTTGCGCTGTACGCCAGCCACGTAGCCCAGCATGCCCTGGTCGCCGAAGTATTCCTTGGCCAGGTTGTCGGTCGACAGCGCGGCGGTGTGGTAGGTCGGCAGCGTGATCAGGTGATGGAAGATGCCGGCTTCGCGGGCTGCATCAGCCTGGAAGGTGCGGATCTTTTCATCGGCGGCGATCGCCAGTTCGGTCGTGTCGTATTCCACGCTCATCAGCTGGGTGCGTTCGTATGCCGATACATCCTTGCCTTCGGCCTTCATCGCGTCGTACACCTGCTGGCGGAAGTTCAGCGTCCAGTTGAACGATGGGCTGTTGTTGTACACCAGCTTGGCGTTAGGGATGACCTTGCGGATTTCGCTGACCATGCCGCCGATCTGGGCGATATGCGGTTTTTCGGTTTCGATCCACAGCAGGTCGGCGCCGTTTTGCAGCGAGGTGATGCTGTCGAGTACGCAGCGCGCTTCGCCGGTGTCGGCGCGGAACTGGAACAGGTTGCTTGGCAGACGCTTAGGACGCAGCAGCTTGCCTTCGCGCTTGATGATGACGTCGCCGTTGCCCAGCGCGTCGGCCGACACTTCTTCGCAATCGAGGAAGGAGTTGTATTGGTCGCCCAGGTCGCCTGGCGTGTTGGTCACGGCGATCTGCTTGGTCAGGCCTGCGCCCAGCGAGTCGGTACGGGCGACGATGATGCCGTCGTCCACGCCCAGTTCCAGGAAGGCGTAGCGGATCGCGCGGATCTTGGCCAGGAAATCTTCGTGCGGCACGGTGACTTTGCCGTCCTGGTGACCGCATTGCTTCTCGTCCGACACCTGGTTCTCAACCTGGATGCAGCAAGCACCGGCTTCGATGAATTGCTTGGCCAGCAGGTAGGTCGCTTCGGCGTTGCCGAAACCAGCGTCGATGTCGGCGATGATAGGCACGACGTGGGTGACGTGGCCGTCGATCTGGGCCTGGATGGCTGCCTTGGCCGGGCCTTCAGCGGCGTCCAGCTGGCGGAACAGGCCGCCCAGTTCGCGGGCATCGGCCTGGCGCAGGAAGGTGTACAGTTCTTTGATCAGCGCCGAGACGGCGGTTTTCTCGTGCATCGACTGGTCAGGCAGCGGGCCGAACTCGGAGCGCAGCGCGGCAACCATCCAGCCCGACAGGTAGAGGTAGCGGCGGTCGGTGCTGTTGAAGTGCTTCTTAATCGAGATCATCTTCTGTTGACCGATGAAACCGTGCCAGCAACCCAGCGACTGGGTGTACTTGGATGGGTCCGCATCGTAGGCGGCCATGTCGGCGCGCATGATCTTGGCGGTGTACTTGGCGATGTCCAGCCCGGTCTTGAATTTGTTCTGCGCGCGCATGCGGGCGGCCGACTCGGGATTGATGGCGTTCCAGGCGCTGCCTTGTTGCTCTTTCAAACCAGCAACTGCCTTGATGTCGTCTTGATATTGGGACATGTGTATCTCCTAAAAATAAAGCAAGTTTGAGAAAATCGTCGAGTGAGCCGCTGCGTCTTTGTTGAAGCAAACTGCATGACTAAATAGTAGGCCATTCTGGTGCACTGCATCAAGGTCTTATATAAGACATATAACTAAATTTAATCTGTTATTTTTCAATGACTTAAGTATTGATTTTCGGGATGTGAAACGAATTTTCAAAAGGTGAGCTAAAAGCCTCGTCAGGTTTTCGATGGCTATTTCGCGATGTGAAACGATTTTTCAGCTTTTGAGCTGGCTGGGGTACCGGCGATGTGAGCAACATTGCGCGCCGGTTAATGAATCTTTATCAGCTATGTGCAACCGTGTTGTCATATTTGCTCGGTATCCTTACCGCTTCCTTGCACACGAGAGCCCAGCCGATGACCATCAGCCGCCGCAAATTCCTCCGCTACGCCGCCGGCGCCGGCGCGACCGCCACTTCCATGTTCCCCGACCTGATCCGTCAGGCGCTGGCGGTGCCCGCCAATAACGTCACCGGCACCCTGGCCGACGTCGAACACGTGGTCATCTTCATGCAGGAGAACCGTTCCTTCGACCATTACTTCGGCACCTTGCCGGGCGTGCGTGGCTTCGACGATCCGCGCGCCATCGATTTGCCGGATGGCCGCCCGGTCTGGTACCAGCCGGACGGTACCGGCGGCTATGTGCTGCCGTTCCACTTCGACGCCAAGAACACCAGCGCGCTGTCGGTCGGCACCAACCACACGTGGAAGGGATCGCAAGCCACCTGGCAGGGCTGGGACGCCTGGGTCAAGCAAAAGACCCCGCAGTCCATGGGTTACTTCGACCGCGGCGACCTGCCGTTCTACTACGCGCTGGCCGACGCCTTCACCATCTGCGACGCCTATCATTGCTCGATATTCGGCGCCACCGATCCGAACCGCATGTACTCGCTCACCGGCAGCAACCAAAGCTGGATGGGTTCGATGGGCAGCCTGTACAACATCAGCGCGGCCGGTTACTACAACGGCGACCCGGCCGGGGACAACGTCACGGCCAGCGTCACCGCCAGCGCGCCCAACTGGCGCACCTACGCCGAAGTGCTGGAGGCGAACCAGGTCAGCTGGAAGGTGTATCAGGAGTGGGACAACTATGGCGACAACTACCTGGCCTACTTCAAGAACTTCCGCGTCAACGCCGACGGTAGTCACCTGAGTCCCAACGCGCCCTTGTACCAGAAGGCGCGCACGTTGGCGCCGGGTTCCACCGCCGCCAACTCCACCGGCACCACGGGCGACTGGCTGGTCAACGCCTTCGCCGACGACGTGCGCAACAACCGCCTGCCGCAGGTGTCGTGGATCTGCGCGCCGAACGACTACACCGAGCACGCGCCCAACTCGCCCAACGCCGGCGAGAACATCACGGCGCGCCTGCTGGCCGCGCTGGTGGCCAATCCGGACGTCTGGTCCAAGACCGTGTTCCTGTTGATGTACGACGAAAACGACGGCTTCTTCGATCACGTGCCGCCGGATATCGCGCCGCTCAACGACGGCATGGGCAAGACCACGCTGGCCGATATCGGCACGCATGAAAACTATCAGGGCGTGCCGGTGGGCTTGGGGCCGCGCGTGCCGATGCTGGTGATTTCGCCGTGGAGCAAGGGCGGCCGCGTGTGCTCGCAGCTGTTCGACCATACGTCCAAGATCCGCTTCCTGGAGGAGTGGCTGGTGGCCGGACGCGGCAAGGCGCGCGCGAACGTGCAGTGCGACTTGATCTCGCCGTGGCGCCGCGCCGTGTGCGGCGACCTGACCTCGGCCTTCGATTTCAGCGCGCCCAACAGCGCCTGGCCTGCCAGCGTGCCGAAGACCGCAGCCTACCAGCGTGTTTCCGGCAAGCCGTATCCGACGCCGCCGGTGGTGCAAGCCCTGCCGAGGCAGGAGCCCAGCACCAGCGGGCCCGGCCCGCGCATCGCCTGCGCGCTGCCGTACGAATTGTCGGTGCAAGGCCGGCTGGCCGGCGCCAAGCAGTTTGAGCTGAGCTTCGCCAACAGCGGCCAGGCCGGTGCGGCTTTCATCGTGTACTCCAGCCTGCGCAGTGACGGCCCGTGGTACTACACGGTCGAAGCGGACAAGGAAATCGCCCACGAAACGTGGAACTGGACCGGCGCCGCCTACGACCTCAGCACGCACGGCGCCAATGGCTATCTGCGTCAGTTCAAAGGTGCGCTGGCCATCGCCGGCGGCGCGCGGCCGGAACTGCAAACCCGCTACGACCGCAGCAACGGCGACATCAGCCTGGTGCTGTCCAATCTGGAAGGCACGCAGGCGTGCAGCTTCACCGTCACCGACAATGCCTACGGCGCGGCGGTGGCCAGCTACACCGTGGCCGCCGGCCAGACCTTGTCGGTGCCTTGCAATCTGTCAGGCAGTTTCGGCTGGTACGATTTCAGCGTCACCAGCAACGCCGATGCGCAATGGCTGCGCCGCGCCGCCGGCCACGTGGAAACCGGACGGGTCAGCCACACCGATCCGATGATAGGCACCAACCGCGTCAAGATCTTTCTCAACACCGGCACGCCCAACGTAACGCGCGGTGGCGCAGCCGTGTTCAGCTACACGGCGCCGCCGGGCAAGATCGATGCGAAGAACTGGATAGGCCTGTACGCGGCCGGCACCTCGCCCGGCAAAGGCAATGCGGTGCAGTGGGCGTATGCGCCCAACTTCAGCGGCAGCGTGTCGCTCAGCACCGGCACGCTGGCGGTGGGCGAGTACAACGCCTGGTATCTGTACCAGAATGGGTTCGTGGCGCTGGGCGGCCCGGTCGCGGTCAGCGTGACCCAGTTGACGGCTTCGGCCGCCAGCGTCAAGCCGGGCGTGGCGATCGTCTTCAACTACGCGCTGCCGGCCGCCAAGGTCAACAGCACCAACTGGATCGGCATCTGGAAGGCGGGCGCGGCGCCGGCCGGCGGCGGCTACATCATGTGGCAGTACGTGACCGCCGCCAGCGGCAGCGCCAGTTTCGATACCAGCAAACTTGCACCTGGCAACTATAGCGCGTGGTGTCTCTACAACGATGGCTACGCCATCCTCGCTGGTCCCGCCAACTTCAGCGTCGCCTGACCTGCGCCGACGCGCATTGCGAGGTGTGGTGAAATCGCACCACACCTCCCGCATCTAATTGATTGACCCCGCCTATTTGCAGGCGGACAATATGTCCCAGTGGCATGCATCCACACCTACCCCCTCACCAGCTGGCATCCACTAGAGCAACTCATAAAATAAGCAGCAACACATAACGTCCTTCTAGGGAGAGATGATGTTTGCAAATATGAAAGTGGCGACCCGTCTGGGTCTGGGTTTTGGCGCAGTTGTAGTTTTGTTGTTGGTGTTATCGGTGGTCAGTACCTTGCGCCTTGCAACGCTGAATGAGGGCATCAGACGGATTACCACAGACCGCTATCCCAAAGTGGTGCTGTCGAAAGATGTGATCAGGTACACGATAGATAATGGCCGTCAACTGCGCAGCATGATGCTTTCCACGAGCGATGACGAGCGCGACAAGTTCCGCCGGCTTGTCGAAACCAACCGCACCAAGGTGGCCGAGGCGCTGGATAAAATGGACAAGCTGATCACCACCGAGAAGGGGCGCGCGCTGTTCAAAGATATCAACAGCAAAGGCGAGGCATTGACCGCAAAGTATGATCAGCTCTATGCCCTGGTCAAGGGCGACCAGAAAAAAGCCATCGACTACTTGAAGAATGATTTCGCTGAAGGCAATAACGCCTACGCCGGTTCGCTGGAGGCGATGGCCAAGTTCCAGGGTGAATTGATGGACAATGAGGCCGCCGCCGCCGACGAGACTTATCTGGAGACGCGCAAGCTGGTCATCTCGCTTTCCATCGTGGCGGTGCTGGCCGCGGTCCTGATCGCGTGGCTGATCACGCGCGACCTCGTCAAGCGCCTCGGCGGTGAGCCCTACTATGCCGCCGAGTTGATGGATCGCGTCGTCAAAGGCGACCTGAGCGCCGACGTCCGCCTCAAGCCCGACGACCGCAGCAGCATGTTGTACTCCATCAGCGAAATGATGCTGAAGATGCGCAAGGTGGTCGACGGCCAGCGCACGCTGGTGGCGGCCGCCAACCGCGGCAATTTCGACGCCCGCGTGGACCTGGCCGGCATGTCGGGCTTCCAGCAGGAGATGGGCGAGAGCCTGAACCAGTTGGCCATCACCACCGGTGCCAGCATCGCCGACGTGGTGCGGGTGATGGGCGCGATGTCCGAAGGCGACCTGACCAAGACCATCGACAAACCCTACGAGGGCGCGTTCGGCGAGCTGAAGGAATTCACCAACAACACGGTGAGCAAGCTGGCCCAGGTGGTCAGCGAAGTGAACAACAGCGCCGAGGCGCTGGCCGCCGCTTCCGAGGAAGTCAGCGCGACCTCGCAGTCGCTGGCGCAGGCGGCCAGCGAGCAGGCCTCCAACGTCGAGGAAACCTCGGCCTCGGTCGAACAGATGACAGCCTCGGTGGCGCAGAACACCGACAACGCCAAGGTCACAGACGCCATGGCCAGCCGTGCCGCGAATGAGGCGAGCGAGGGCGGGGATGCGGTGCGCTCGACGGTGGCTGCCATGAAGCAGATCGCCGCCAAGGTCCTGATCATCGACGATATCGCTTACCAGACCAATCTGCTGGCGCTGAACGCCGCCATCGAGGCCGCGCGCGCGGGCGAGCACGGCAAGGGCTTCGCGGTGGTGGCGGCGGAGGTGCGCAAGCTGGCCGAACGCAGCCAGGTGGCGGCCCAGGAAATCGGCCAGGTGGCCAGCGGCAGCGTGGACCTGGCCGAACGGGCCGGGCAGATGCTGGGCGCGATGGTGCCCAACATTAAAAAGACGTCCGACCTGGTGCAGGAAATCACGGCCGCTTCGGAAGAGCAATCGTCCGGCCTGGCGCAGATTAATTCCGCCATCAGCCAACTGAGCCAGACCACCCAGCAGAACGCGTCCGGATCCGAGGAGCTGGCGGCCACTGCCGAGCAGATGAGCAGCCAGGCGGAGGAGCTTCAGCAGACGATGGGCTTCTTTGTGCTGAACGCTTCCAGCGGGAGGCCGAGCCGGCAGCGGGATGGCGGCAGTCCGGTGCGCATGCGTCCTACCGCCTTGCGCGCCATCGCTGTGGAAGCGCCCGACGAATCGCAGTTTGTCCGCTACTGAACCTGCATGGATGGGGACGGGGCCGCCGCTAGGCGCGTCCCGTCGGGCCGGCCTTGATCGACGCCACGATATCCTGCGCCGCCACTTCCGCGGCCGCGCAGGCCGAGGCCGCGTCCTCAAACTGTTGTATCACCGCTACCCGGTGCTTGCGCTTGACGTTCAGACGATGCATGGGCGTGGCGGACGGCGCGAACACGGCGACGTAGGCGCCCCACAGCTTGCAGCCCTCCAGGCGTTCCGCTGAAATCTCCACTTCATAGTCGTCGATGTACTTGGTCGGCACGGCTATCTCCTTGATGGCTGGCGTCATGCCACCAATGTACGCGCTCCGGACCGGTAATGTCGCGCAGTTTCTGCAATCCTTTACAATCGCGGCACCGCAGACACAAACCCGACCATGACCGATACCAAGAATGTCCGCCGGCGCTCGCTGATCGCCGCTTGCAGCGCCCATGCCATCCATGACGGCCTGACCGATGTGATCTACGTGCTGCTGCCGATCTGGCAGGCGCAATTCGCCATCAGCCTGGCGATGGTGGGCCTGCTGCGCGGCGCCTACTCGGGCATGATGGCGGGCTTCCAGTTGCTGGCCAGCCGCATGGCCAGGCGCTGGGGCCGCGAGCGCATGCTGATAGCCGGCACCGCGCTGGCCGGCATCGCCTACCTGATCGCCGGCCTGGCCGGCGGCCTGACGGTGCTGCTGGTCTCTTTGCTGCTGGGCGGCCTGGGCGCCAGCACCCAGCATCCGCTGGCCTCGTCCATCGTCACCGACACGCACGAGGCGGGCGGCGGCGTGAAGGAGGCGCTGGCCCAATACAACTTCGCCGGCGACATCGGCAAGACGCTGGTGCCGGGCGCGGTCGGCCTGCTGCTGGTGGTGGTGAGCTGGCAGGTCAGCGTGACGCTGATCGGCTGCCTGGGCCTGGCGGCGGCCGCGCTGCTGTGGTGGCTGTTGCCGACGGCGGCCGAGTCGGCGCGCCACCAGGCGGCGTCGCCCAAGGTGGTGGCCGGCAAGGGCTCGGCCAGCGGGCTGCGCGCGCTCATCGCGACCGGTGTGCTCGACAGCGCGGTGCGCATGGGCTTCCTGACCTTTTTACCGTTCCTGTTGCAGAGCAAGGGTGCCGGCACCGCCGGCATCGGCCTGGCCCTGTCGCTGCTGTTTGTCGGCGGCGCGTTCGGCAAGCTGCTGTGCGGCTACCTGGGCGCGCGCATCGGCATGATGAAGACGGTGTGGATCACCGAGTCCGCCACGGCGCTGCTGATCCTGTTGTCGGTGTGGCTGCCGCTGGTGGCGATGATGGCCATGCTGCCCTTGCTGGGGCTGGCGCTGAACGGCACCTCCTCGGTGTTGTACGGCACCGTGCCGGAGCTGGCCGGCGCGGGCAAGCGCGAGCAGGCTTTTGCCCGCTTCTACACCGGCACCATCGGCGGCGGCGCGCTGGCGCCGGTGCTGTTCGGCCGGCTGGGCGATGTGGCCGGCGTGCCGGTCGCGGTGATGGCGCTGGCGGCGCTGTTGTTGTTGACGCTGCCGTTGTCCTACCGCGTGCAAACCTCGCTGGATACCTGAGGCGCCGCCAATATCATTGGCAGCCTTGGTGAATTTCGCAATTGCCGGGCGAGGGGGCAGCTTGCAGAATATACTCACAAGAATTTTTAACTGAGACAGACTCCCATGAACTTTATCCGCTGGCGCCTGGCCTTGTGCCTGGCCGCCTGGTCGGCGTCCGCCCTGGCGGCGCCGGCGCAAGACCTGAATCTCTACGTCGGCAGCCCGCTGCCATCCTGGCACATCACCGCCGCGGACTACGAAGCGCACGTCACGCTGGACGGCGCCAGCGCCGGGATCCCGTCATCGGCCAAGCTGTTGGACCGCCGCGTCAACGTCGGCAAGGATGGCGACGCCCTGGCCATGCACTTCCATTCCTGGTACGCCAGCCTGCGCCTGGAAGGCGGCCAGCCGGTCGATCTGCGGCCCTATCTGGCGCACGGCGTGCTGGCGCTGGATATCAATGTCAAGGAGATGGCGAAAGGTGGCCTCAGCTTCGCGGTCGGCTGCGGCGAGCAGTGCAGCCGCAACGTGCCTTATGTGTTGCCTGCGCGCGCCTTCGCCGGCAAGGGCTGGCAGCACGTGGTGTTGCCGGTCAGCTGCTTCGTGCACGAGGGCGACGATTTGAGCGCCGTCACGCAGCCGTTTACGCTCGACGCCACCGGCATCGGCGAGGTGGCGGTGGCCAATATCAAATACCAGGCCAGCGGCGAGCCCAACGTCAGCTGCCCGGATTACAAGACCGTGTCGGTCACCCCGGACAAGCTGAACGAATCCTGGGCGATCGACTGGTGGACGCCGCGTCACGAGAAGAAGCTGGCCGAAGCGCAGGCGCTGGGCAAGTCGGCCGAAGTCGTGTTCATCGGCGATTCGATCACCGAGGGCTGGGAGAAGAGCGGCGCGCCGGTCTGGGATCGTTACTACAAACAGATGAACGGCCTGGCGCTGGGCTTCGGCGGCGACCGCACCGAGAACGTGCTGTGGCGCCTGCTGCACGGCGAAGTGGACGGCCTCGCGCCCAAGGTGGCGGTGCTGATGTTCGGTACCAACAACACCGGCCATCGCCAGGAAGATCCGCAGACCACCGCCGCCGGCATCCGGCGCAATATCGACGAACTGCGCCAGCGCCTGCCCAACACGAAGATACTGCTGCTGGCGATCTTCCCGCGCGGCGAGAAGCCGGATGACAAGCTCCGTCGGATCAACGAAAAGGTCAACGCCATCATCTCCGGTTTTGCCGACAACCAGCATGTTTTCTACCTCGACATCAACCAGGCATTCCTGGCGGCGGACGGCACGCTGTCGAAGGACGTCATGCCCGACCTGCTGCACCCGAACGAGCTGGGTTACAAGATCTGGGCCAAGGCCATGGCGCCGACGCTGAACAAGCTGATGGGAGGCGAGGCCTACGCGTGGGACAACGTCGCCATCGGCGGCAGCGGCTTCGTTTCCGGCATCGTCACCAGCAAGACCGAGCAGGGCCTGGTCTACCTCCGCACCGACGTCGGCGGCGCCTACCGCTGGGACGGCGCCGGCCGGCGCTGGATACCGTTGCTGGACTGGGTGTCCGACCAGGAGACCGGCTTGCTGGGCGTGGAGTCCATCGCCCTCGATCCGAATGCGCCGGGCAAGGTGTATCTGTCCGCCGGCATCGGCTACCTGAACGGCGGGACCAGCGCGATCCTGAAATCGGTCGACTACGGCCGCACCTTCACCAAGATCGACGTCACCAAGCAGTTCAAGGTGCACGGCAACGGCATGGGACGCGGCAACGGCGAGAAGCTGCAAGTGGATCCGGCCAACGGCAAGATCCTCTACATCGGCACGCGCGCCAACGGCATGTTCAAGAGCCTGGACGAAGGCCTGAGCTGGCAGCATCTGGACGGCCTGCCGGTGGCCGACACCCCCAACAAGAACGGCGTGAGCTTCGTCGTGCTGGACCCGGCCAGCGCGGCCGGCGGCGCCACGCAGCGCATCTTCGCCGGCGTATCGCGCTTTGGTTCGGTGGGCGCCAATCTGTACCTGTCCGGCGACGGCGGCAAGACCTTCGCGCCATTGCGCGGCGGCCCCGCCGCGCTGATGCCGCAGCGCGCGGTGCTGGCCAAGGGCAGCCTGGTGGTGGTCTACGCCAAGGGCGCCGGTCCGTGGGGCGACATGGCGCACGGTGAAGGCATGGAAAAGGGCGCGGTATGGAAGTACGATATCGCGGCCCGCAAATGGAGCGATATCTCGCCGCCGCTGAACCGCGCCTATGCCGGCATCACGGTCGATCCGGGCAACCCGGAGCGCATGATCGTCTCCACCATCGATTACTACCAGCGGCCCGGCGCGATGGGTGACAAGTTTTTTGAAACGCTGGACGGCGGAAAAAGCTGGAAGAGCATCGTCGACCAGGGTGTGCGGATCGATCCCAACGGCGTGAGCTGGATCGCGGGCAGCTTCATCCACTGGACCGCCAGCATCGAGTTCGATCCCTTCGATACGCGCACCGTGATGGTGGTGTCGGGCAACGGCATTTTCAAAACCAACGATATCCACGCCGCACCGGCGGTGTGGAAGTTCGAGGATGCGGGGTTGGAGGAATCGGTGCCGCTGAATATGGTCAGCATTCCCGGCGGCCCGGTCGTTTCGGCCATCGGCGACTACGACGGCTTCCGTCACACCGACGTGAGCCAATACGCGCCCATCCATACGCCGACCATGGGCACCACCTGGGGGCTGGATGTTGCGGCCGCCAATCCGAATGTGCTGGCGCGCGTCGGCAGCGCGATGTATGTGTCGCGCGACATGGGCGTGAGTTGGAAGAAGACCGCCAGCCTGAAGGGCCCGCAGGGGCAGTTGGCCTTGAGCGCGGACGGCAAGGTGATCGTGCACAGCCCGGGAAAATCCTCCGCCAGCTACTACTCCACCGACGGCGGCGACAGCTGGAACGCCGTCAAGGGCCTGAACGGCGCGCGGCCGGTGGCCGATCCGGTCAACGCCGGCAAGTTCTATGCGCTGAGCGGCGCCACCATGCTGGTCAGTACCGATGGCGGCGCCAGTTTCGCGCCAGCGGGCGGCCTGGGTAGCGACAAGGGTTCGAAAGCGGTGCGCGCCGCGCCCGGCAGGGAGGGGGATGTCTGGGTCGCGCTGTATGACGGCGGCCTGGCGCGCTCCACCGACTCCGGCGCCAGCTTCGCCAGGCTCGCCAATGTCGGCTACGCGGCGGCGGTGGGCTTCGGCAAGGCCGCGCCTGGCGCCAACTACCCGGCGGTGTACATCTGGGGCTCGGTGGGCGGCGTGCGCGGCGTGTTCCGCTCCATCGACAGCGGCACCAGCTGGCTGAGGATTAATGACGAGGATCATCAATACGGTGGTCCGGGCGATGCCCAATTCGTTATCGGAGATGCCAATACTTACGGGGTTGTGTATATGAGCACGGCGGGCCGCGGCATAGTGACTGGCAAGCCGATTGTCGCCAAATAGGGACGGGTTCGCCTTTTTCATCGGAACAGGATCGGAAACATGCCACAATACTTGGTGCCGAGATTGAGGTCGTTGAAAATGTCGATGAAGTCCCACCGTATTGCGCTGCTGTTTAACGCGAACAAGATTTTTGACCGCGAAGTGATTGCCGGTATCGCCGCTCACTTGAGCAGCACCCGCGCCTCCTGGGATTTGTTCCTGGAGGAAGACTTCCGCCTGCGCCTGCCCGGCATCGAGCACTGGCAGGGCGACGGCATCATCGCCGATTTCGACGATCCCGCCGTGGCGGCCGCGCTGAGCCGCAGCCGCATCCCGGTGGTGGCGGTGGGCGGCTCCTACGCCGAGGACAGCAGCTATCCGGACGCCGTGCCCTACGTCGCCACCGACAACTTCAAACTGATCAAGATGGCCCACGATCACCTGATCGAGGCCGGCCTGCGCAATTTTGCGATGTTCAGCCTGCCGGAAGCGCAGGAGAACCGCTGGGCGCAGGAGCGCGAGACCGCCTTCCGCACGCTGATGCGCAAGGACAAGATGGAGCCGCAGATCTATCGCGGCCTGGGCACCAGCGCGCCGTCCTGGGACGAGGCGGTGGAGCAGCAGATCAAGTGGCTGCACAGCCTGCCCAAGCCGGTCGGCATCATCGCCGTCACCGACGCCCGCGCGCGCCAGCTGCTGCAGGCCTGCATCATGGCCGGCATCGAGGTGCCGGAGCAGGTGGCGCTGATCGGCATCGACAACGACCCGCTGGCGCGCATGCTGACCCGCATTCCGCTCAGCTCCGTGATCCAGGGCGCGCAGGAGATGGGCCGCACCGCCGCCCACCTGCTGGACCAGATGCTGCACGGCGTGCGCCTGGGCGGCACGCGCATCCTGGTGCCGCCGGTCGGTATCAACGTGCTGACCTCGACCCGCCACGAAGCGCCCAAGCACCCGCACGTGATGCGGGCGCGCCACTTCATCCGCCAGTACGCCTGCCAGGGCATCAAGACGCACCAGGTGGCGGAGTACGTGGGCATTTCGCGCTCGTCGCTGGAATCCTACTTCCGCCAGGAGCTCGATTGCAGCGTGCACGATGTGATCCTGCGCTTCAAGCTCGATGCCGCCACCGAGATCCTGGCGCGCGGGGAGCGCAGCATCGCCGACGTGGCGCTCAGCTGCGGCTTTACGTCGGTGCAGTACATGCACGCGGTGTTCAAGCGGGAGCTGGGCTGCACGCCGCGCGCCTACCAGGACCGCGCCATGCAGGGTCGCGCCGTTGAGAAAAACGACGACGCCGCCGCCGTGCCCGACCTGCGCAGCGTCGCCTGAGCGGCGGACGCGTAAAACATGACCGTGATTGGTGAGTTTCATAATTGCCGTCACTGGGGAATCGGGTCAAAATCCTCCACGCAGTTTGCTTGCCAGCTTGGAGAGAGAGACCTTGGAAAATAATATGAAAACGATGCTGCCCGACGATATCGAACGGGCGGTTCTGGTGGGCCGCGTCTGGCGCAATGGCGTCATCGACGGGCCTTGCGTGGTGGCCGTCCGCAACGGCGAGGTGTTCGACATCACCGGCCACGCCCCCACCATGTCCGACCTGCTGGAGCGCGACGATGTCCTCGACATCGCCCGCAGCGCACCCGGCGAATCGCTGGGCAGCGTGCGGCAGTTGATGGCGCATGCGCTGGACAGCACCGCCTTCGCCGGCACCCCGCGCTTGCTGGCGCCGTGCGACCTGCAAGCGATCAAGGCCTGCGGCGTCACCTTCGCCGTCAGCCTGCTGGAGCGCGTGATCGAAGAGCAGGCCGGTGGCGACGCCTCCCGCGCCAGCACGCTGCGCGCGGAGATCCAGACCATCATCGGTTCCGATCTGTCGGCCATCCGTCCCGGCTCGCCGGAAGCGGCGCGTCTGAAGGCGGACCTGATCAAGCGCGGACTCTGGTCGCCCTACATGGAAGTGGGCATCGGCCCGGACGCCGAGGTGTTCTCCAAGTCGCAGCCCATGTCGGCGGTGGGGCAGGGCGCGGACGTCGGCCTGCATCCCGATTCGAAATGGAACAACCCGGAACCGGAGATCGTCCTGGCCGTCAACAGCCAGGCACGCGTGCTGGGCGCCACCCTGGGCAACGACGTCAACCTGCGCGACATCGAAGGCCGCAGCGCGCTGTTGCTGGGCAAGGCCAAGGACAACAACGGCTCCTGCGCCATCGGCCCGTTCATCCGCCTGTTCGACGAACACTTCACCATCGATACCATTCGCAACGCGGAAGTGAGCATGCTGATCGAAGGCCTGGACGACGGCTTCCACCTGGCCGGCGCCAGCCGCATGCGCGAAATCAGCCGCGATCCGCTCGACCTGGTGAGCCAGGTCTGCGGCCGCCATCATCAATACCCGGACGGCTTCATGCTCTTCCTCGGCACGATGTTCTCGCCGATCAAGGACCGCGACGCGGCCGGAAGCGGCTTCACGCACCACCTGGGCGACCGTGTCAGCATCTCGACGCCGTCGTTGGGTACCTTGGTCAACCACGTGCAACGCAGCGACACCATCGCGCCATGGACGTTTGGCGTGCGGGCCTTGCTGGCACGGGCGCGCGGCGCGGCTGCGGTGCGCACTGCGCCTGCCCTGCAGACCAGGGTGCAGCAGGCGATCTATCCCAGCCTGGCCGGCAAGCGCGTGGTCATCACCGGCGGCGGCAGCGGCATCGGCGCGGGCATGGTGGAGGCGTTTGCGCAGCAGGGCGCGCAGGTGCACTTCCTCGACATCGCCGAAGAAGACTCGCTGGCGCTGCAAGGCCGCCTGTCGACACAGGCGGTACCGCCGACCTTCGTGCGCTGCGACCTGACCGATCTCGATGCGCTGGCTGCGGCCTTCGACCGCATCGGCCAGGTCGATGTACTGATCAACAACGCCGCCAACGACGACCGCCACAAGCTGGCCGACGTCAGCCCGGAATACTGGGACGAGCGCATGGCCGTCAACCTGCGGCACCAGTACTTCTGCGCCAAGGCTGTCGCCGTCGGCATGCGGCAGCGCGGCGGTGGCGTGATCCTGAACTTCGGTTCGATCTCGTGGCACCTGGCGCTGCCGGAACTGACCCTGTACATGACGGCCAAAGCCGCCATCGAGGGCATGACGCGCGGCCTGGCGCGCGACCTCGGTCCGGACAACGTCCGCGTCAACTGCATCATCCCCGGCGCGGTGCGTACGCCGCGCCAGGAAGCCTTGTGGCATACGCCGGAAGAGGAAGCGCGCATCCTGGCCGGCCAATGCCTGCCGCAGCGCGTGCAGGTGGACGACGTGGCCGCGTTGGCGCTGTTCCTGGCCTCCGACAACGCCGGCCGCTGCACCGGGCGCGATTACTTCGTCGACGCGGGCTGGTACGGCGCATGAGTACCGCACGCCGCTACCGCTCGCAGGATTGGTTCGACAATCCCGACCACATCGACATGACGGCGCTGTACCTGGAGCGCTTCATGAACTACGGGATCACGCCGGAAGAGCTGCGCTCCGGCCGTCCCATCATCGGCATCGCGCAGAGCGGCAGCGACATCAGCCCCTGCAACCGCATCCACCTGGAGCTGGCCAAGCGCGTGCGCGACGGCATCCGCGATGCGGGCGGCATCGCGATGGAGTTCCCGCTGCATCCGATTTTTGAAAACTGCCGCCGTCCGACCGCCGCCATCGACCGCAACCTGGCCTATCTCGGGTTGGTGGAAATCCTGCACGGCTATCCGATCGACGCCGTGGTGCTGACCACCGGCTGCGACAAGACCACGCCGGCGCAGCTGATGGCCGCATCGACGGTGGACATTCCCGCCATCGTGCTGTCCGGCGGGCCGATGCTGGACGGCTGGTTCGAAGGCGAACTGGCGGGTTCCGGCACCGCGATCTGGAAGGGCCGCCGCCAGCTGGCCGCCGGTGAGATCGACAATGAAAAATTCCTGCAGATCGCCGCCGCTTCGGCGCCGTCTGCGGGGCACTGCAACACCATGGGCACCGCCTCCACCATGAACGCGATGGCCGAGGCTCTGGGCATGTCGCTGACCGGCTGCTCGGCGATCCCCGCGCCGTACCGCGAACGGGGCCAGATGGCGTATGAAACCGGCAGGCGCATCGTCGAGATGGCGCGGCTGGATATCAAGCCGTCCAGCATCCTGAACCGCGAGGCCTTCCTCGATGCGATCGTGGTCAACGCCGCCATCGGCGGCTCCACCAACGCCCAGCAGCACATCATGGCGATGGCGCGCCACGCCGGCGTCGAACTGCATTCGAGCGACTGGATGGAGTACGGCCATGCCGTGCCGCTGCTGCTGAACATGCAGCCGGCCGGTAAGTTCCTCGGCGAGCGTTTCCATCGCGCCGGCGGCGTGCCGGCCATCATGTGGGAGCTGGAGCAGCAGGGCATGCTGCGCTCGGACCGTCCTACTGTCACCGGCCGCAGCATGCGCGACAACCTGGCCGGCCGCGAGACGAATGACCGCGAAGTGATCTACGCCTTCGATCAGCCGTTGAAGAAGGATGCGGGCTTCTTTGTCCTGAAGGGCAATCTGTTTGACTTCGCTATCATGAAAACCAGCGTGATTTCGGACGCCTTCCGCGCCCGCTATCTGAGCACGCCGGGCAGCGAGAATATCTTCGAATGCCGTGCCATCGTGTTCGACGGCTCCGGCGATTACCACGCCCGCATCAACGATCCGGCGCTGAACATCGACGAGGATTGCATGCTGGTGATACGCGGCGCCGGTCCGATAGGCTGGCCGGGGTCGGCCGAAGTGGTCAACATGCAGCCGCCCGATGCACTGGTCAAACGCGGCATCAACGCGCTGCCGACGCTGGGCGACGGCCGCCAGTCCGGCACCTCGGACAGCCCGTCGATACTGAACGCATCGCCGGAGAGTGCGGTCGGCGGCGGCCTTGCCTGGCTGCGTACCGGCGACCGTATTCGCGTCGATTTGAACGCCGGCCGCTGCGATGTGCAGGTCGGCGAGGCGGAGTGGGAGGAGCGCAAGAAGGAGGGCATTCCGGCCATCCCCGCCAGCCAGACGCCGTGGCAGGAAATCTACCGCAGCACCGTTGGGCAAATGGAAAACGGCGCTTGCATGGAACTGGCTGTACCATATCGCGGAGTGGCCAATAATCAGGCGCGCCATAATCATTAGTGAACTAGTTGGACAAAGATCCACCGAACAAACAGGAGACCGTAACAATGAAGAAATTACTGAGCGCGGCGGCAGTCGCCGTCATGCTGGTGTGCGCCGGCGGGAACGCCATGGCCGACGCCAAGAACCCTAAAATCGGCTTTTCGATCGACGATCTGCGGCTGGAACGCTGGGCGCGCGACCGCGATTACTTCGTCGCCGCCGCCGAGCAGCAGGGCGCCAAGGTCTTTGTGCAGTCGGCCGACGCCAGCGAGCAGCGCCAGATCGCCCAGATCGAGAATCTGATTTCGCGCGGTGTCGATGTGCTGGTGATCGTGCCTTACAACGCCACGGTGCTGAACAACGCGGTGCGCGAAGCGAAGAAGGCCAAGATCAAGGTGGTCTCCTACGACCGCTTGATCCTCAACGCCGACATCGACGCCTACATCTCCTTCGATAACAAGTTGGTCGGCGAGATGCAGGCGCAGGGTGTGGTGGCGGTCAAGCCCAAGGGTAACTTCTACCTGCTGGGCGGTGCGCCGACCGACAACAACGCCAAGATGCTGCGCGAAGGCCAGCTCAAGGTGCTGCAGCCGTTGATCGACAAGGGTGACATCAAGGTCGTTGGCAAGCAGTGGGTCAAGGATTGGAATCCTGCCGAGGCCATGTCCATCGTTGAGAATGCGCTGACGGCCAACGGCAACAAGCTCGATGCGGTGGTGGCGTCGAACGATGCGACCGCCGGCGGCGCGATCCAGGCGCTGGCTTCGCAGAAGCTCGATGGCAAGGTGGCCGTGTCCGGGCAGGATGCGGATCTGGCGGCGGTGCGGCGCGTGATCGCCGGTTCGCAGACGATGACGGTGTACAAACCGTTGAAGTTGATCGCTTCGGAAGCGGCCAAGCTGTCGATCCAGCTGGTGCGGAATGAGAAGCCGGCTTACAACGCCGAGTATCAGAACGGCTTCAAGCAGGTCAGCACGCTGCTGCTGAAACCTACCATGCTGACCAAGGCGAATATCGACCTGGTGGTCACCGATGGTTTCTACACCAAGGCCCAGCTCGCGGCTAAATAATCGTACTGGCGGGGATGCGTTCCATGGGTTCCCGCCTGCGCGGGAACGACGGTCATTCCCGCGAAAGCGGGAATCCATGCTGAGCATGCGTTCCCCGCACTTCACCCTCTGCGAGAACCTGTATGTCCGGCTATTTGCTAGAAATGAAGGGCATCGTCAAGAAATTCGGCGGTGTCCCCGCGCTCGACGGCATCGACCTGCAAGTCAGGCCCGGCGAGTGCATCGGTTTGTGCGGCGAGAATGGCGCCGGCAAATCGACCCTGATGAAAGTACTGTCCGCCGTCTACCCGCACGGCACCTGGGACGGCGAGATCCTGATGGACGGCCAGCCGTTGAAGGCGCAATCGATACGCGAAAGCGAAGCGGCCGGCATCGTCATCATCCACCAGGAGCTGATGCTGGTGCCCGAATTGTCTGTGACGGAGAATCTCTTCCTCGGCAATGAGATCACGCTGCCCGGCGGCCGCATGGACTACCCGGCCATGAACCAACGCGCCGAAACGCTGCTCAAGGAGCTCAAGCTCAACGACGTCAACGTGGTGCTGCCGGTGATGAACTACGGCGGCGGCCATCAGCAACTGATCGAGATCGCCAAGGCGCTCAACAAGAATGCGCGCCTGCTGATCCTGGACGAACCATCGTCGTCGCTGACGGCGTCGGAGATCGAAGTACTGCTCGACATCATTCGCGGCCTGAAAGCCAAGGGCGTGGCCTGCGTCTACATCTCGCACAAGCTCGATGAAGTGGAAGCGATTTGCGACACCATCGTCGTCATCCGCGACGGCAAGCATATCGCCACCACGCCGATGCAGCAGATGGACGTGCGGCAGATCATCGCGCAGATGGTGGGGCGCGAGATGAACCAGCTGTATCCAAAACTGGAGCGCACGCAGGGCGAGGTGATGTTCGAAGCCCGCAACGTGGTGTGCTACGACACCGAGAAACCGGACCGCAGGAAGGTGGACAACGTCTCCTTCACGCTGCGCCGGGGCGAGATCCTCGGCATCGCCGGTCTGGTGGGGGCGGGGCGCACGGAGCTGGTGTCCGCGCTGTTCGGCGCCTACAACGGCCGCTGCGAGGCCGAGGTGTGGCTCAACGGCGAGAAGATCGATACCCGAACTCCGCTAAAGGCCATCCGCGCCGGGCTGGCGCTGGTGCCGGAGGACCGCAAGCAGCACGGCATCATCCGCGACCTGGACGTGGGCCAGAACATCACGCTGTCGGTGCTGGGCCGCTACGCGCGCTTCACCCGCATCGACCGCGAGGCCGAGCTGAAAACCGTCAGCGAGGAAATCGCGCGGCTAGGCCTGAAGACTGCCAGTCCCTTCCTGCCGATTACCTCGCTCTCCGGCGGCAACCAGCAGAAGGCGGTGCTGTCCAAGATGCTGCTGACGCGGCCCAAGGTGCTGATACTCGACGAGCCCACGCGCGGCGTGGACGTCGGCGCCAAGTACGAGATCTACAAGCTGATGCTGGAACTGGCCAGTCAGGGCGTGTCCATCATCATGGTGTCGTCGGAGCTGGCCGAAGTGCTGGGCGTGTCCGACCGCGTGCTGGTGATGGGCGAAGGCCGGCTGCGCGGAGACTTCATCAACCAGGACCTGACCCAGGAAATGCTGCTGTCGGCGGCGCTCGATCATTTATAGTGACCATGCATACCAACAAACTCAAACAACTGTTCACGCAGTATAAAATCCTCGCGCTGCTGATCGCCATCGCCATCATCTGGAGCTTCTTCAGCTGGAAGACGGACGGCGGCTTCATCTCGGCGCGCAACCTGTCCAACCTGATGCGACAGATGTCGGTGACCGGCGTGGTCGCCTGCGGCATGGCCTTCGTCATCATCTCCGGCGAGATCGACCTGTCGGTAGGTTCGCTGCTAGGCCTGCTGGGCGGCGTGGCGGCGGTGCTCGACGTGACGCACCACATGCCGCTGCCCGTGACGGTGGCGGCGGTGCTGGCCTGCGGCCTGCTGCTTGGCCTGTTCAACGGCTACCTGACGGCGTATGCGGGCATACCGTCCTTCATCGTGGGCCTGGGCGGCATGCTGGCGTATCGCGGCATCGTGCTGGGCGTGACGGACGGCGTGACGGTGGCGCCGGTGTCGGAAGCGATGGTGCAGGTGGGGCAGGGCTATCTGTCGCCGGAACTGGGCGTGACGCTGGGCGTGGTGCTGTTCGCGCTGGCCGCCGTGCTGACCTGGCGCCAGCGCCTGAACCTGGGCCGCCACGGCTTGCCGGTGCCGCCGATGTGGCGCGACGGCGTGCGCCTGGCCGCCATCGGCGCCGTGCTGTTCGCCTTCGTGCGGACCCTGAACAGCTATGAGGGCATACCGCTGCCGGTGCTGCTGTTGCTGGTGCTGCTGGGCGTCTTCAGCTACGTCGCCACGCAGACCGTGTTCGGCCGCCGCATCTACGCGGTGGGCAGCAATATGGAGGCGACCCGCCTGTCCGGCGTGAACGTGCAGGCGGTGAAGCTGTGGATCTTCGGGATCATGGGCCTGATGTGCGCCCTGGCTGGCCTGGTCAACACGGCGCGGCTGGCGGCCGGTTCGCCGTCGGCCGGCACCTCGGGCGAGCTGGATGCGATCGCGGCCTGCTTCATCGGCGGCACTTCGATGCGCGGCGGCTCCGGCACCGTGTACGGCGCCCTGATCGGCGCGCTGGTGATGGCCAGCCTGGATAACGGCATGTCCATGCTGGATGTGGACACCTACTGGCAGATGATCGTCAAGGGCTGCATCCTGACGCTGGCGGTCTGGGTTGACGTGGCCACGCGTTCCAGCCGTCGTTGATGTTTTTCGCGCGGCCTGCAACGCCAGGCCGCGCCGCTTCAGCCGCTACGTTGTCTGATCGACGCTACGCTTGCTGATTATCATTCTCCCGCTTGGTGAATTTCGCAATTGCGGCCAGTTGGCGTAACTTGCAAAATGGTCTCATAACATCGGATGACCTGGCACCCCGCCAGTAAGCCATCACGATAAAAAAACCAAAAGCGAGACACTATCAAATGACGATGACAACTCTGCGCTATTCAGCGCCTGCGGGCCCGCTCGCCTGACAAAAACACCCATAACAGACGGCCAAAGAGCCATAAAAAATTCGTATAACTCCGGAGATGATAGATGAAACAGTTTAAGAAAACAGCGATCGCGTTGGGCCTGGCCCAGATGGCATCCATGTCGGGCGTAGCGTTCGCACAAACCACCCCTACCGATACCGGTGCGACGGTGGTGGTGACCGGCCAGCGCGCAGCGCTGCAATCGGCGCAGAAGATCAAACAGAATTCCGATGAAATCGTTGATTCCATCGTCGCCGACGATATCGGCAAGCTGCCGGACCGCTCGGTGACGGAAGTGTTGCAGCGCATCGTGGGCGTGACCATCGACCGCACCATGTCCAAGGGCGACCCGGAGCACTTCTCGGTTGAAGGCTCGGGTGTATCGATCCGCGGCTTGAGCTATGTGCGCTCCGAGCTGAATGGCCGCGATTCGTTCTCCGCCAACGGCGGCCGTTCGCTGAACTTCGAAGACGTGCCGCCGGAGCTGGTGGCTGGCGTCGACATCTACAAGAACCCGTCGGCCGAGCAGATCGAGGGCGCCGTCGGCGGCCTGGTGAACCTGCGTACCGCGATGCCGTTCGATTACAAAGGCTTCAAGGCCGCCGTTTCGGCCGACCGTACCTGGTCGGAACTGAAGAAGGGCAAGACCTCGCCATCGTATTCCGGCCTGGTGTCCAACCGCTGGAAAACCCCGGTCGGTGAAATCGGCGCGCTGCTCGATCTGGCCTACTCGGAAAGCGCTACCCGCACCGACGCCTTCCAGGTCGAGCCTTACTATCCGATGAAAGACGCAAACGGCAATTCGGTCTACGCACCGAAGGGCGCTCAATGGCGCACGCTGGAATTCAACCGCAAGCGCGAGGGCGCCTATGGCGCGCTGCAATGGAAGAAGGATGATTGGTCCAGTTCCCTGACCTACTTCAAATCGAAATATGAGATGACCTGGGACGAGCAGGCGATCTTCGCGCAATCGAGCCCGTACAACATCCGCCTCTCCCCGAATTCGACCTTTAATTCGCAAGGCGCGCTGCTGACCGGAACGCTGACCGATTCCTCCGGCGCCGGCATCAATTTCGGTGACGATACCCGCGGCGCCAACCGCAAGTCCGACACCACCGACCTGTCGTGGAACCTGCGCTGGCGGCATGACAGCTGGACCGTCACCACCGATGTGCAGCACATCAAGGCCAAGACCAACAGCCTCGATTCCACCGTGGCGACCGGCGTGCAGATGCCGAAGGAGCAGCTGGACCTGACCGGCAGCGTGCCTAAGCTGATCTTCAGTGACGCGGACCGTGCCTACCTGGCGAATCCGAACAACTACTACTGGGCGTTCACCATGGAACACCTGGACCAGAGCAAGGCCAATGAAACCGCATGGAAGACCGACGTCAAGTACGACTTCGATCATCCGGTGCTGCGCGACGTGCGCTTCGGCGTGCGCCTGACGGATCGCTCGGCGACCACGGTGAAATCCAATCCCGACTACAACTGGTCGCCTATCACCCAGCCATGGCAGGGCGAGATTTCGCACCTGGCCTACCTGGGCGATCCTCGCTTCGCCGGCAACACCAATCTGCATAGCTTCAATAACTTCTTCAACGGCGGCGTCTCCGTACCGTCGGTGGTGTTCCCGAACGCCTCGCTGGCACAGGGCTACCCAAGCAGCTATGCCGCGCTGCATACCTACCACGACATCCTGTGCGCGGAAAAAGGCAACACCTGCTCGCCATGGACGCCGGCCTCCTTCGGCACCGATCCCGCCGGCTCCAACGAGCAGACGGAAAAGACCAAGGCGCTGTATGGCCAGCTGCGCTTCGGCTGGGACAAGCTGAAGTATCCGGTGGACGGCAACATCGGCTTGCGTTACGTACAAACCGATTCGACCGCGCACGGTTACACCGTCTTCACGTCGACCGCACCGACCGGCGCCACCCAGGGCATACCGATTCCGGTCATCGCACCATTCGCGAAGGCTCAGGATTTCGACAACTCGTACCACAATTTCCTGCCTAGCCTGAACCTGCGCCTGAAGGCATCCGACGCGCTGCAGTTCCGCTTTGCCGCGTCGTCGGCGTTGTCCCGTCCCGACTTCAGCCAGCTGCAGGCTTATACCTCGCTGTCGCAGACGGCCGATACCTTGACTGCCAACGGCGTCACCACCGTCCGCAGTTTGAACCAGAGCGGCACCGGGGCGGGTAATCCCAATCTGCGTCCAACCACCTCCAAGCAGGTCGATTTGACGATGGAGTGGTACTTCGCGCCGACCGGTTCATTCACCGCAGCTGTGTTCAACAAGAGCCTGAAAGACATCATCATCAACCAGGTGTACAACTACCAGTTGACCGATTCTACCGGCAAGGCACAGAACTTCACCGTGACAGGTCCGGTCAACGGCGCCAAAGGCCATGCGCGCGGCGTGGAGCTGGCCTTCCAGCAGTACTTCGACAAGCTGCCTGGCGCATTGTCCGGCCTTGGCATGCAGGCCAACTTCACCTTCGTCGACAGCAAGCGCGATCTGTATAACCCGGTGTACTCGAAGTACTGCACCGGTGGCGACAGCGCCGCCAACGTCAACCTGAACCTGAACGGCTGCGACACCAACGGCACCACCTTCGGCAACCTGCCGTTGGAGAACCTGTCGCGTCAATCGTACAATCTGGCGCTGCTGTATGACAAAGGCCCGGTGTCGGCACGACTGGCGTACAACTGGCGCTCCAAGTCGCTGCAAGGCGTGAACGTCAACGGCACCAAGGGCGGGGATGGCCTGGATAGCAACCCAGCCAGCCCGACCTTCGGCCAGACCAATGTCGCCTGGGCGCTGCCTACCTGGTCGGATTCGTACGGCCAGCTGGATGCGTCGGTGTTCTACAAACTCACCGACAAGGTGCAGCTCGGCCTGGAAGCGCAGAACCTGACCGATTCGACCTACAAGCAGCTGATGCAGCAAAATATCGGGATGATGGGCCGTGCGTGGTTCAAGACCGGCCGCCGGGTGGTGGCGAAATTGAGCTACGACTTCTAAACTACGAAAGGCTTGGACCAGATGAAGCATACCGCCCGCCAGCTTGTTTCCGTTTTGAGTTTCGCGGCCTTGGCCGCAGCTGGCGCGGCGGCAGCCGATCTGCCGCGGCTTGTGAAGAAGGACGGCCGCCACGCCCTGATGGTCGATGGCGCGCCGTTTGTGATGTTCGGCGCACAGGTGCACAACTCCAGCAATTATCCGCTGGCCTTGAGCAAGGTGTGGCCGGCCATCAAAGACATGAACGCCAACACCGTTGAGATTCCCGTGGCGTGGGAGCAGATCGAACCGGTCGAAGGCAAGTTCGATTTCAGTTATGTCGACACCTTGCTGGCGCAAGCGCGCCAGCACAAGGTGCGCCTGGTGCTGCTGTGGTTTGGCACCTGGAAGAACACCGGCCCGCAGTACACGCCGGAGTGGGTCAAGTTCGACAATAAGCGCTTCCCGCGCATGCTGGACAAGGACGGCAAGTCGATCTACTGCTTGTCGCCCAACAGCGAGGAAACCATGAAGGCCGACAGGAAGGCCTTTGTCGCGCTGATGGAACACATCAAGAAGGCCGATGCGGCGCAACGCACCGTCATCATGATGCAGGTCGAGAACGAAGTCGGCACCTACGGCTTCGCGCGCGACTTCGCGCCCAAGGCGCAGGCCGCGTTCGAGCAGAACGTGCCGCAGGCGGTGCTGGATCATAAGAAATCGCCGGTGCCGCTGGCGGCCAGCGGCAGCTGGAAGCAGGTCTACGGCGACTACGCCGACGAATACTTCCATGCCTATTCCATCGCCAGCTATATCGAGGAAATCGCCAAGGCCGGCCGCGCCGTCTACAACCTGCCGATGTACGTGAACAACGCGCTGCGCGATCCGCTGGAGTCGCCGGTGATGCCGTGGAAGGGCAACTTCGCCAGCGGCGGCCCAACCTTCGACGTGATCGATATCTACAAGGCGGCCGCCCCGCACATCGACATCGCGGCGCCGGACGTCTACGCGCCGGAGTCGGATAAATTCCATGCCACACTGGACCGCTTCCAGCGCGCCGACAATGCACTGATGCTGCCGGAGATGAGCAACGCTGCACAGTATGTGCGCTATGCCTACCTGGTGCTGGGCCGTGGCTCGCTGGCTTTCTCGCCGTTCGGTATCGACTACGCGGATTACAGCAATTTCCCGCTGGGCGCCAAGGCCACCGACAAGACGATGGTGGCGCCGTTCGGAAAAATCTTTGCAGCCTTCCGGCCGATGGAACGGCAGTGGGCCAAGTGGGCCTTTGAAGGCCGCACCCACGGCATGGCGGAAGGCGACGACCGCAAGCCCCAGACCGTCGCGCTGAAGAACTGGACGGCCACCGTCAGCTTCCGGCTGTGGCAGTTCGGCGATGCGGAGTGGCTGGCCAAGGTCAAGGACCTGCCGGCGGACACCGAGCAGCCCAATGGTGGCGCATCGATCGCGCAGATCGGCGACAACGAATTTATCGTAGTGGGGCAGCACGCTCGCGTGAGCTTCGCCAGCAGCGACGGCAAGCCGTCCATGCTGGCGCGTGTGGAGGAAGGGCATTACGACCCATCCGGAAAATGGATCATGGAGCGCAACTGGAACGGCGACCAGACAGATTACGGCTTGAACCTGACCGGCAATCCGGTGGTTCTCAAGGTTAGACTTGGTACATACTAAAAAATACGGAGATTAAATGCGATTCAAATCGATAGTGCCTGCGGCGTCATGCCTGGCGGTGATGGTGTCGGGCCAGGCGCTGGCCGGCACGTTTGAGAAGACCGCCACCGGTGTGGTGGTGAAGCCTGATTCGGGCGCGGCGCAAGAAGTGCGCCTTGAGGTCATGGGCGATAACATCATCCACGTGGTGAAGCTCGATCGGTCGGGCAAGGAACTCATGCCATCGCTGATGACGGTGGCGGCTCCTGTTAGCGGTAACTTCAGCGTTGCCGCGGCGGGCAAGGACAAGGTCACGCTGAAGGCGAAGAAGATCTCGGTGGCGGTGTCGCTGGCGACCGGCCAGGTGCAGTTCTTCAATGCGGCCGGCAAGGCTTTCCTGAGCCAGGCGTCGGAGAGCATGGCGCCGGTCGATGTCGGTGGCAAGCCGTTCATGGCGGTCAAGGAAGGCTTCAATCACGGCACCAAGGACGCCTACTACGGCCTGGGGCAGCACCAGAACGCGCAGATGAACCTGAACGGCGAAGACGTGCTGCTCATGCAGCACAACATGGCGATCGCCGTGCCGTTCGTCGTCTCGGACAAGAACTACGGCGTTTTATGGGATAACAATTCGATCTCGCGCTTCGGCGATGCCAAGCCGTATGGCCCGATGGTGCGCGACTTGAAGCTGGTCGACGACGAAGGCAAGGCCGGCGGCCTGACGGCGCGCTACTACATTGGCGGCAAGCTGGCGCTGACTCGCCACGAGAAGGACATCGCCTACCAGTACCTGAAGGACGTGGCCGAGAACTGGCCGAAGGAACTGGGCGACCTGAAAACACTGAAGGATGTCAAGGTTGTGTGGGATGCGACGCTGAGCTCCGACAAGCCGGGCGTGCACAAGATGCAGCTGTACTCGTCGGACTATGCGACGCTGACCCTGGACGGTAAGCAGGTCATGGACGTATGGCGCCAGGGCTGGAATCCGTGGTATCACAACTTCGAGGTGAAGTTCGAAGCCGGCAAGCCGGTCAAGCTGCACCTGGAGTGGAAGCCGGCCGGCGGCATGGTCGCCATCACGCACAACGATCCGCTGCCCGATGCGGAACGTCATTCGCTGACCTTCTCGTCGGAAGTCGCGCAGAGCATCAACTACTACGTCATCAACGGCGACAGCATGGACAAGGTCATCGCCGGCTACCGCCACTTGACTGGCCAGGCGCCGATGATGCCGAAGTGGGCCTACGGCTTCTGGCAATCGCGCCAGCGCTATGAAACGCAGGAGCAGCTGCTTGGCGTGCTGCGTGAGTACCGCAAGCAGGGCTGGCCGGTGGATAACATGGTGCAGGACTGGTTCTACTGGCCGCAGGATCAATGGGGCTCGCACGATTTCGACAAGGTGCGCTTCCCGAATCCGAAGGGGATGCTGGACGAGGCCCACAAGGCCCATGCACGCGTCATGATTTCGATCTGGGGCAAGTTCTACTCGAATACCGACAACTACAAGGAGCTGGCAGCCAAGGGCCATATGTGGACCAAGAACGTCGAAGACGGCGCGCTTGACTGGGTAGGCCCCGGCTACAAGAACAGCCACTACGATCCGTACACCAAGGAGGCGCGCGACATTTACTATCGCCAGATGAAGCCGAAGCTGGTCGACATGGGCTTCGACGCCTGGTGGATGGATAACACCGAGCCGGATGTGCTGTCCAACACCAGTGTCGCGGACTTCAAGAAGTTGATCGGTCCTACCGTGTACGGTGGCGGCGAGATCACCTTCAATCCGTATAGCCTGGTGCATACGGAGGGCTTCTACCAAGGCCTGAAGCGCGACCAGCCGGATACGCGCCAGTTCATCCTGTCGCGCTCAGGCTTCGCAGGCATCCAGCGCAACGCGGTCGCGGTGTGGAGCGGCGATACGGCGAGCCGCTGGAATAACCTGTACGACCAGATCTCGGCCGGCGTCAGCATCTCGATGTCGGGCATTCCGAACTGGACGCACGATATCGGCGGTTACGCGCAGGAAGACCGTTATCAGGTCGGCGAGGTCGGTTCGGCGCAGGAGAATCGCGCCACCGGTGCGGCCAAGGGCAGCGCGGAGGATATGAAGGAATGGCGCGAGCTGAATCTGCGCTGGTTCCAGTTCGGCGCGTTCTCGCCGCTATTCCGTTCCCACGGTGAAGTGGTGAAACGCGAGATCCACGAGATTGCGCCGGAAGGATCGCCGATGCGCGATTCGATGGTCTGGTATGACAAGCTGCGCTATCGCATGATGCCTTATATTTACTCGGCCGCCGCCGACATCCACTACGAATCCGGTTCCATCATGCGCGGCTTGGTGATGGATTTCCCGAACGACGAAGCGGTCAAGGACATCAAGGACCAGTACCTGTTCGGCCACAACCTGATGGTCGCTCCGGTGTATGTGTACGGTGCGCGTGAACGCAAGGTCTACATGCCCAAGGGCGCGGGCTGGTACGACTTCTATACCGGCGAAGTGCACAAGGGCGGTAGCACGGCCACGATCAAGGCGCCGGAAACCCGCATGCCGTTGTTGGTGAAGGCCGGTTCGATACTGCCGATGGGGCCAGTGACGCAGTATGTGGACGAGAAGCCGGATGCGCCGATCACCCTCAACGTCTACACCGGCGCCGATGGGAAATTCAGCCTGTACGAGGATGACGGCGTGAGCAATGCCTACCTGCGCGGAGAGTTCAGCCGCATCCCGTTGAGCTACAACGACAAGACCGGCGTGGTCACCATTGGCGACCGCGTGGGCCAGTACAAGGGCATGGTCGGCAAGCGCCAGTTCAAGCTGCGCTTCATCAAGGCCGGCGTTTCGAGTTCGGACGATTTCGACGCATCCGACAAGGTCGTCGCGTATGAAGGAAAGTCGATCACGGTCAGGAAATAAGATGTTTCGAAAATTGTTGATCGCGGCTTGCCTGCTCGCCGCGCAGCTGTGCGGTGCGGCGGAAGCGCGCGACCTCACGCTGCGCTACGACCGGCCCGCGCCCGATACGGCGCAAGGCTGGGAGCAGGAGGCGCTGCCGATCGGGAATGGCCGCATCGGCGCGATGATCTTCGGCCAGCTGGCGCGGGAGCGTATCCAGTTCAACGACATCACCTTATGGACCGGCGACGACAAGGTGATGGGCGCTTATCAGCCGTTTGGCGATGTCTATATCAACCTGCCCGGGCATGAACAGGGGACGACGGGATATGCGCGGCAGCTGGACATAGCCCAAAGCCTGCACAGTGTCAGCTACACGCACGGCGGCGTCAGGTTTAAGCGCGAGGCCTTCGCCAGCTATCCGGCGCAGGTGATCGCGATGCGACTGAGCGCGGACAAGCGTGGACAATACACCGGCTCGATCGAGCTGGCCGATATGCACGACGCGCAGATCAAGGCGCTGGGCAACCGCATCGTCGCCACGGGGTCGTTGCGCGGCAAGGGGCAGGCGTCCAGCAATGCGATGGACTACGCCAGCCAGGTGCAGGTGCTGAACGAAGGCGGGACGATTGCGGTCGATGGCAACCGCATCACCTTCACCGGCTGCGATGCGGTGACGTTGATACTGGGCGCAGGCACCAGCTACGTTCTCGATCCGGTCAAGAAGTTCCAGGGCGAGCATCCGCTGCCGCGCGTGACGGCGCAGGTCAGCGCTGCTGGGCGTCCGTGGGCGGCTTTGTTGGCCGAACACCAGAAGGATTTCCACGCGCAGTTCAATCGCATGAGCGTGGACTTTGGTAGCGCCGCACCTGTGCGCCGCGCGCTGCCGACCGACCTGCGTATCGCCACCTACACGGCGGAGGGCAATGATCCCGGTCTGGAGGCGCAGTTTTTTCAGTACGGCCGCTACTTGCTGATTTCCAGCTCGCGCGATTCGCTGCCCGCCAATTTGCAGGGACTGTGGAACAACAGCCTCACGCCGCCATGGAACTCTGACTACCACACCAACATCAACATCCAGATGAATTACTGGCCGGCGGAACCGGCCAACCTGTCGCAGAACGCGTTGCCGTTCTTCGCGCTGGTGCAGGGCGTGGCGCCGGTGTATCGCCAGCTGATCGCCGATACGGCGGCGCAGGCGATCGCCCATCCCGAATCCGTGCAGATGGCCAAGCCGGACCTGAGCGGCCTGGCCGTGCAGCGCGAGGAGACCTTCGTCAGCAACGCCGGCAAGCCGGTGCGCGGCTGGACGGTGCGCACCGAGTCGAATCCGTTCGGCGCCATGGGCTATGTGTGGAACAAGACCGGCAACGCCTGGTACGCCCAGCATTTCTGGGAACATTACGCCTACACGCAGGACAAAGCCTTCCTGCGCAAGGTGGCGTATCCGATGATGAAGGAGGCGGTGCACTTCTGGCAGGACTATCTGAAGCAGCTGCCGGACGGCCGCCTGGTGGCGCCGCTGGGCTGGTCGCCGGAGCATGGGCCGATCGAGGATGGCGTCACCTACGACCAGGAGATCGTCTGGGACCTGTTCAACAACACCGTCGAAGCGGCGGACGCGCTGGGCGACGACCAGGCGTTCCGTGCGCAGGTCGCCGCCATGCGCGACAAGCTGGCCGCGCCGCGCGTGGGCAGCTGGGGCCAGCTGCTGGAATGGATGGACGAGAAAAAAGATCCGGTGCTCGATACGCCGGGCGATACGCATCGCCATGTGTCGCACCTGTTCGGACTTTACCCTGGCCGCCAGATCTCGCCGACGCAAACGCCTGAACTGGCGGCCGCCGCGCGCAAGTCGCTGGAAGGGCGCGGCGATGCCGGCACCGGTTGGTCGATGGCGTGGAAGACGGCTTACTGGGCGCGACTGCTGGACGGGGACCATGCCTACATGATGCTGCGCGGGCAACTGGCCAAGCCGGGCGCGCGCGCCGCGCAGCAGAGCGGCAAGGGCAGCGAGGGTAACAACGCCGGCGGCACTTATCCGAACATGCTGGACGCGCATCCGCCGTTCCAGATCGACGGCAACTTCGGCGCCGTCGCGGCGATCTGCGAGATGCTGGTGCAGTCGCAGACCGGAGAAATCCATCTGTTGCCGGCGCTGCCGTCGGCGTGGCCGGCCGGTTCGGTCAAGGGCTTGCGCGCACGTGGCGGCTATGAGGTCGACCTGGCATGGGTGGGCGGCAAGTTGACCTCGGCCACGATACGCCGCATCGCCGGCTCAGGTCCCGGCAAGGTGCGCTACGGCGGCAAGGTGATTCCCTTCAACCTGAAGGTTGGCGAAAGCCGGCGGCTACGCCTGTAATTGGCTGGCGGCCGTGAGCCAGGCGCGATAACGCCTGGTCAGCAGCGCCATGCGGAGCTGACCCATGATCATGGTCAGCAGCGGCGAGTAGCGGCGTGCCTGTGCGGTGTCGCCGTTTCCCAGTGCCCGCATGCGGCGTTTGACCAACGCCATCGCGGCGACCGACGCCATGGTTTTGTCTTTCCACTCCACCGGTGGCGGCAGCGCCGCCGGCTCGCGGCCTGCACGCCATTGCTGCGGCAAGTCCGGCACTTCGGCCAGCGCGGTCGCAATGCCGGCCACGGCGATGCCGCTGGCCAGCACCTGCTCGGCTACCGCCTTGCGGGCGATGCCGCCGGTGGTCATGACCGGCATGCGCGCCACCGCCGCCAGCTCCTTGGCGAATTCCAGGAAGTAGGCTTCGCGCGCCAGCGTGCGGCCATCGGCGGTACGGCCTTGCATGGCCGGGCTTTCGTAGCTGCCGCCCGACAGTTCGATCAGATCCACCGGCAGCTCGTTCAGCAGCAGCACGACCTGCTTGGCGTCGTCCTCGGAGAAGCCGCCGCGCTGGAAATCGGCCGAATTCAATTTGACGGCCACGCTGAAGCGGGGCGACACGCGCGCCCGCACGGCGTGCACCACCTCCAGCAGCAGGCGCGCGCGGTTGGCCAGGCTGCCGCCCCAGTTGTCGCGGCGGCGGTTGGTCAGCGGCGACAGGAACTGCGAGAGCAGGTAGCCGTGCGCGGCGTGGATTTGCACGCCGTTGAAGCCTGCCAGTTCGGCGGCGTGCGCGGTGGCGGCGAAGCGGTTGATGACTTCCTCGATCTGCACGGTGCTCATCTCGACCGGCTGCGCAAACAGCTTGCTATGCTTGCCCAGGTCCAGCGCCACCGCCGACGGCGCCCAGGCGTTGCCGCCCATGTTGGCCATGACCTGACGGCCAGGGTGATTAATCTGCATCCACACTTGCGCGCCTTGCTGGCTTGCCGCCTGCGACCACTGGCGGAACGGTTCCAGCGGCGTGCCTGCTTCCAGCACCACGCCGCCCGGACCGGTCATCGCGCGGCCGTCGATCATCACGTTGCCGGTGATGATCAGGCCCACTCCGCCCTCGGCCCAGCTTTGGTATAAACGGTTTAGCGTGGGGCCGGGCAACTGGCCCGCATCGGCCATGTTTTCTTCCATCGCGGCCTTGGCCAGGCGGTTGGGGAGGGTGCTGCCGTTCGGTAGTGTCAGTGCGGTGAACATCATGTCGGGTCCGGGCTTGGTGTAGGAAATGATGTATCCTAAGGTTGAAGTTCACTTTAAGGTCAAGCGAAATATGAGAATTGGCGAATTGGCGGAGCGCTCGGGCCTTGCGGCGTCGGCGATCCGCTATTACGAGAAGGCTGGCTTGCTGCCGAAGGCGGTGCGCGGCGCCAACGGCTATCGCGTGTATGCGGAGACGGCGCTGGAGCGCCTGCACATGATCCAGATCGGCCAGAACCTCGGCTTCACGCTGGAGGCGATACGTGCGGTGTCGCAGCTCGAAGGCGCGGCTTTCCAGGACGGGCTGCTGCATAACCTCGATGCGCGGCTGGGCGAGATCGAGCAGATGATGCAGACGCTGCGCACCCAGCGGGAGTCGCTGCTGGATACGCGGCAGCGGCTACAGCGGTCCTGGGCGAACAACGAATGCCTGAGCAATGCCGACCTGGCGGCGGCAAGGCGCTAGAAGCCGACGATGTCGCCGTCCAGCGGCATGCGGCGGCGCAGCTTGGGTGCTTGCGGCGCGAGCTTGATGGCCGAGGTGTTGTTCAGGGCTTCGCTTTCGCTGCTGTGGCCTGCGGGCGTGTAACTGTCGAACACAAAGGGCAGGCCTTGCGAGTCGGCGAAGCTGGCCTGGTCCGATACGTGGAAGTGCAGGTGTGGTGCGCCGGCGGCGCCCGTCAGGCCCAGGCGCCCCAGCAGCGCGCCGCGCTTCACATGCTGCCCCGGCTTGACCTGCACGCTGTCCTGGCGCAGATGGGCGTAGTGCACGAACACGCCGGGCTGCACCTCCAGCACGACGAAATTGCCATATAGGGTACGGGCGCTCAGTTCTACCGGCTCTTTCTGCGGCGACAAGGGTTTGTGGTCGGCGAGGCCGTCGCGCGTGTCGCGTACCACGCCGTCGGCGACGGCCACTACGTCGCTGTTCCAACCGGGCCAGTCTTCCACGCGGCTCTCCGCCAGTTTTTCCACTGGTGTGCGTACGGCGTGGCCCTGCGCGTCCAGTCCGAAGAAGTCGATGGCGTAGCGCTGTGGGATGGTCAGGCGGCCGTTCTGCGCGATCACGCTGCCCCAGTGGTGCGATTGCGCGTGGCCGGGGCCTTCGTCGACCAGCCACAGGCCGCCGCGCAGGGGCGGGCTCAGTACGACCGCTGGCCTGGCGTCGACCGTGACCGCGATGTCGTCGGCCGTTTGCAGCTCGCCCTTGGCGGTCTTGAAGGTCAGCTTGTGGCGCAGTGTATGCGGTGGTTTGCGGCCGTCTGGCAAAGGTACGGCGATCAGCAGCAGCCCATGCGCGCCGCCGGCGATGGCTAGGCTGTTGTCGGCTTCCAGTTCCTTGTTGGGCCGCAGCAGGCTGGCCAGAGCGGCGCCGCTGAAGGTGGCCAGCGGCTTGGTGTCGCGGTCTGCGTAGACGGCGGCCTCGGTCAGTTTCAGCGTGCCGGTGTCGGCGTAGAAGTTGGCGATATCCAGCTCGTAGTAGAGGCGTCGTACACCGTCGCCGCCGGCCACCGTTTGCGGCGCGTGCAGCGCATGCGCTTCGACCGGCGCCTGCGACGCGGCCCCGGCTCCCGCAGCGGCGCAGGCCAGCAGCAGTGACAGCGAGGCCGGCATGAGCAAACGGCCGGGCAAGCGGCCGGCCCTCATTTGAAGATCCGTTTCGGCAGCATGGCATGCACGCCAACGTTGCCGTCGACGAGCTGCGTGATCTCCATGTCCACCGCCACGCTGGAAAGCATGTAGGCGTCGTCGCGGCTCAAGTGCTTTTCCGCGACCAGGAAATCGATCATGTCGCGCAGCGCGTGTTCGGTGGCGGTCTTCAGGTCGGGGCTGAAGCCCATCGAGATGTAATGGGTTGGGGTTTCCGCGCGCGGCCAGATCAGGTGGCGGTCCTTGTGGACGATGAAGCGGAAGCTGCCGCTCAGATAGGTCTCCAGCGCGGTGATGTCCACCTCGCCGTTGCCCTGCGCGGCGTGGCCGTCGCCGGCCTGGAATAGCGCGCCCTTGGCGGCGACCGGGATGTACAGCGTGGTGCCGGCCACCAGTTCCTTGTTGTCCATGTTGCCGGCGTGGGCGAACGGCGGTGCGCTGTCGATCTTGCCGCCGGCCGGCGCCAGGCCCATGCTGCCGAAGAAGGGTTTCAGGGGAATCTCGATGCCGGGCCCGAAGTGGCCGATCATCTTTTGCCGGTCCAGCGGGATGATCTTGCTGCGGCTGTACGGATACTCCATCGGCAGGAAGCCTTTGCCCAGCGAGAAGCCGTTGCAGGCGAAGTTGGCGTCCAGGTCCACCTTGAGGATCTGCACCTCCAGCACGTCGCCCGGTTCAGCTTCGGCGATGGCGACCGGGCCGGTGAGGATATGCCCGCCCGGTCCCTTGTCCTTGACTTCGTTGTAGATGGCGGCGGTGTAGGGCGGGATGTCTTCGGGCTTGACGCCGTTGGCGATCATGCGTTCCGGCGTGCCGCAGGTGGACAGGGTTTGCATGCGCACCGTGTCGCCGCTATGCACCGTCAGCACCGGCTTGGACTGGCCGGAGTAGTAGCCCCAGGCCACGGTATCCGGCCGCGCCGGCAGGTTGTAGTCGGCCGCCGTGGCGGAGTGGCACAGCAGTGCTGCGGACAGCAAGAAGCTAGGACGGCGCATGGCGTGACGACTCCGGCTGGTGGCGAAGCACCGACAGTGTCACATCGTCGTTGTCCTTGTCAATCGGCCGTTGTCAATCGGTGGTGACTTCGGCGTCGGCCAGGAAGTTGACGATGGCCGGGTTGACCACGGCGCCGTGGGTGATCGGCCCCATATGGCCGCCGCGCGTTTGCAGGGCGGTGGCGTCGGGCAGGGCGGCGGCCAGCGCTTCGGCCAGCAGGCGGGTCGAGGCCGGGCTGGTGGCGCCGGACATGACCAGCGACGGCATCGTCAGCGCCGACAGATCGTCCAGCGTGGCCGCTTCGCCCAGCAGCGCCTGGAAGTCCAGCCGCACCTTGGCGATCATGGCGACCATCTTGTCCTGCGCCGCCGGCGGCGCGGCGTCGAAGGCGCCGGCGCGGTTCCAGTAGTCGATGAAGATGCGGGTGGCGTCGCGGTCCTGCTCTGACCCGCAGGCGTTGATACGGGCCACCACGGCGACGATCTCGGCGCGCGCTGGATGCTGGGCCGGCAGCAGGTGGAAGGCCACCGGCTCGAACAAGGTCAGCGACAGCACGCGGGCCGGCATGCGGCGCGCCATGTGCAGCGCCGAGGCGCCGCCGAAGGAATGGCCGATCAGGTGGAAGGCTTCGCCCGGCTCCAGGCGCGAGGCGACGGCGGCGTTGACGGCGTCGACTTCGTGCGCCAGCGTGTGGACATAGCCGGCCTCGACGTCGGCCGGGAAGGGCGAGGCGCCGTAGCCGAGCAGGTCGACGGCGATGCAGCGGAAGTTGCCTTCGAGTTGAGCGATCAGGTCGGCCCATTGGGCCTTGGAACTCATGGAGCTATGCAGCAGTACGACGGCAGGTTTCATTATCGGGATTGCACGAAAAAACGGAGCGCGTATTATACCGGCTCTTGTGAACCGGGCCGAGCAACACCATGTGTGGCCTATACCACGCATGACTTCAATTTTCGTACCGTGGAGACGAGGGACGGGAGTAAAGTAGAGAGCATGAACAATTCAAAAAAAGTCGCGGGTTTTGCCGGCCTCGTCAGTGTGCTGTGGATGGGGCTTACGGCCGCGGTGGCGGCCAACCAGAAGCGGCTGCTGTTCAATCCATTGGGCAGCAAGCGCGAGGTGCTCAAGCCTTACAGCAGCGGCCATCGCACGCGGCCCATCGTGGTGCGTTCGAATGACGGCACGCGACTTTCCGGCTGGCTGATGACGCCGCCGGTGGCTGGGCCGCATCCGGGCGTGATTTATTTCGGCGGCCGTTCGGAGGAAGTGTCCTGGGTCGCGCGCGACGCGGGCAAGCTATTTCCTGGCATGGCGGTGCTGGCAGTGAACTATCGCGGCTATGGCGATTCACACGGCGATCCGGCCGAGGAACATTTCGTCGACGACGGCCGCATGTTGTTCGACTGGCTCAGCGAGCGCCATCATGTCGACCCCAAGCGCATCGCCGTGGTCGGTCGCAGCCTCGGCTCCGGCGTGGCGGTGCAGGTGGCGATGGAACGCGACGCCAATTCCATCGTGCTGATCACGCCCTACGATTCCATCCTGGCCATCGCCAAGCGCAAGTTCAAGGCGATACCGGTGGAGTATGTGCTGCGGCATAAATTCGAATCGGTGAAGTACGCGCACCACCTGAAGGCGCCGACCTATGTGCTGCGCGCCGCGTCCGACGACGTGGTGCCGCATTCGCACACCGACCTGCTGGTCGAGAAGCTGGGGCAATTGCATGCGGACGAAATCGTCCCCGATTCCGACCACATGAACATCCCCTACCTGGAAGCCACGCAGGATCGCATCGCCAGCTTCCTGCGCGGACGGTTCGGCCAGACATGACGGGCCCGTTCACGCGTGTTCCTCCTCTGTTGCTGCTGCTCTGTTGCGCCGGCCTGGTGCAGGCGGCCGCGCCCGCCCAGGTGCGCAGCCTGGCGGTGCAGGGCAAGTCTGCCGATGGCAAGCCGGTGCCCGCCGGCGATATCGTCATGCCGCTGGTGCAGGCGGGCGATCCGGTGCTGTCGGCCAAAATCAACGACAAGCTGTTTCTCTCGCGATTCGGGGTGCTGGCGCCCAGGCAGGCAGGCAAGGCGGTGGGCGCGGCCGACGGCATAGTCCCGGACGGTATCGCGACGCAGTCCTTCAAGGTCGGCCGCAACGATGGCCGCATCCTGACCATCACCTTCGACAGCGAATTCTGCGGCGCCTATTGCGAGAGCAGCCAGGCGTACTACAGTTTCGACATGGCCAGCGGACGTTCACTGCAGGCGGAGGACATTTTCACGCCCGTCGGCATGCGCGAGCTGGCGCGGCAGATGCGCAAGCAGCGCCTGGCGATCTACCGCAGCGAGACGGCGAAGCAGAAAGCGTCGCTGGACGCGCTGCGCAAGCAAAAGAACGCGTCCAAGGACGACCTCGACGACCTTGAGCAGCGGGTGGCGCTCAATTCCGAATGCGCCAATACGGAAAACCAGCGTGCCGCCCAGTCGGACGCCGATTTGCTGGCGGCGTTCCGTTCCTATCAGCTGGAGGCGGCCGCGCAGAAGTACACCATCTATTCGTCGGGTTGCTCCAGCCATGCCGAGCGCGCGCTGGACGATGTCGGCAACGTGAAGCTGGCGATTTCCTATGCCGAGCTGTCGCCGCAGTTGAGCGGATACGGCAAGGCGCTGCTGCTGGGAGCTGGGCCGCTGCCTGCGGGCGGTGGGTACTTCGGCCAGGTGCTGCATGGCAGCCTGGGGACGATGGCGGTCACGATGATGCTGGAAAAAGACGACGACGGCGGCGTCCACGGAACGTATTTTTACGATAAATTCCGCCAGCCTATTGCGCTCGATGGCGCGGAGCGCGACGGCAAGCTGGTGCTGAGCGAGCGCAGCGGCGACAAAGTCAGTGCGACGCTGCAGCTGGGCTGGTCGGAGCCGGCCCACGCGCTGCAAGGCCGCTGGGTCGGCAAGAAGGAGCTGGACGTCAGCCTCGCTCCCTGAGGCCGTCAGGCGTGGCGGGCCTGCGCGCTGCCCGGTCCGGTCAGCTGCCTGTGCAGCCTGCGCAAGCCCATCCACACGCCGATGAACACCAGCGGCGCCGCCAGGCCGGTCAGGATGTCCGGATTGATGGGGATGTTGCTGGCCTTCATGGCCTTGCCCGCGTAGCCGATCAGGCCCAGCGTGTAATACGAGATCGCCACCGCCGACAATCCTTCCACCGCCTGTTGCAGGCGCAGCTGCTGTGCCGCGCGCGCGTCCAGCGATTGCAGGATCTTGCGGTTCTGCCGTTCCTGCTCGATGCCGACCCGCGTGCGCAGCAGGTCGTTGCTGCGGGCGATACGCTTGGCCAGCGTTTCCTGCCGCTGCGAGACCGAGGTGCAGGTGTGCATGGCCGGCGCCAGGCGGCGGCCCATGAACTCGGCCAGGGTCGGCATGCCGGCGATGCGCACTTCGCGCAGCTCCTGGATGCGGGCCTGCACCAGGCTGAAGTAAGCCTGCGCCGCCGCGAAACGGTAGCTGTTGTTGACCGATAGTTTTTCCAGCCGCGCCGCCAGGCTGGTGATGCGGTGGAGCAGCGTCTGCTCTTCGCGCGCCTCGTTGGGCGCGCCGTCCGACTGGTCGCCCTGCACCAAGGTGGCGGTCAGGTCGGCCAGTTCGTTCTCGATGCCGTTCAGCACGGGCTGGCTGGCTTCCGCCTGCGGCAGGCCCAGCAGCGCCATCATGCGGTAGGTTTCGATTTCCAGCAGGCGGCCGACCAGGCGGCCGGCCTGGAATTCTCGCAGGCTGAGGTCGCGCACCACGAAGCGGCTGAAGCCGTCCGGCTGGATCAGGAAGTCGGTCCACACCTCGGCGCCGCTGCCGACGCTGCTGCCGACCAGCGATTTGCCCTGGAATAGTTCGCGGATGGCGCCCACCGCGCCGTTGTCGTCCGGCTCGCCCTTGCACAGCAGCACATGGGCGGCGACGATGATCTTGCCGTGCAGCCCGGCCAGCCACTCCTGCGGCACGTGTTGCAGCGGCATGCGCTCGAAGGCCTCGCCGCAGGATGCGCCCGGCTCGCCGCGTTCGACGAAGGTGTAGGTGGCGAACTCGGTGTGGCATTCCCACTTCAGGCGGAAGCGGTCGAAGTCATGGAAAAAATAGCGCGCCTGCGGGGCCGGCGCGGCCACGCCGTAGTGCATGCACAGCTGCTCCAGGATCTGGTGCTGGCTGCTGCGGTGGAATTTCTGCGACGGCTGGTCCTGCTGCACATAGAGCGCGAAATGGGTCAGGCTTTCCGGCGCTTGCAGCTGCAGGAAGGGGCGTGAATGGATTTCCGCCGACAGCGGCACCCGCATCGGATGGTTTAACTTGGCGAAATCGGCATTGGCGCGGTAAGCGAGAGACATGACCTTCCCCGGATTGGACTGCGATCGGATATGAAAAAACGCGCATTGTTGCAGTGCAGTATAGCTAGCGTATGGCACCGGCACAACCATGCATTCCGCATACCAGTCATGCGGAACGCTGATGTTACCGGGGAAAAGGTGTGGAAGCGATAACTTTTTGATCGCTAGTGATGCCGCTAACCCCGCAGGACCAAGCTGGGGTCGGACCCCAGACGGGGTCCGACCCCTAAGTGGTGCGGCTGGCCTGTCGCTATGGCGTGCGGGGCAGGGCTATGATCAGTTGCAGGCTGGCGTCCCAGCTGCGGGCCGCCGTGTCGAGGCGGAACACGGTGAACGGCACCTGGCCGACGATGTCGCCGACGCCGTCCCAGTCGATGTCGGCATAGGCGCCGGCGTAGTCGACGTCCTTGCCGGCCTTGACCAGCGCCAGCGCGGCGCCGATGTTTTCCGGCCTCACCTTGTCGCCCGGCGCGTTCATGACGAAGCGCAGGCTGTCGCGCACCATCAGGCCGGTGGGGTTTTTGCTGTTGTTGACCAGGCCGGCGCGCTCGATGGCCAGCGCCATCACCATCGCGATGTCATAGGTGGGCGCGGTGAAGTCCTGCGGCTCGCTGGCGTACTGGGCGATGTAGCCGGTGCGGAAGCTTTGATAGGAGCTGTTGCCGTAGGCGCCGATGGTGGCGGCCGCGCCGCGCGCGCCGCCGGTGAGCTTGCCCGGATCGGCCAGGTTGTCGAGGAAGGTCTGGTTGCCGGCGGCGGTGCCGGGCAGCAGCCACATGGCGCCGCTCTGGAACGGCAGCGATTCGTTGAGCACATTGGCCGAGATGTCGGCCGCCAGGATGCCGTTCAGGATCACGTCCGGCTTGGCGTCGTAGACTTGTTGCAGGTAGCTGGCGAAGCCGCTCTTCAGGCCGAACGGGATGGTGACGGTGGCCACCACTTGCCCGCCCAGCTTCTGGAAGGCCGGCGAGAACAGGCTGGCCAGGCCGGCGCCGAAGGCGTCGCCGGCGTTGATCAGCACCACCGCACGGCGCTTGCCGGCCTCCCACGCCACCTTGGCCAGCACCGGCGTGGCGTCGACGTCGGAGACGCCGATGCGGTAGATCAGGTCGTTGTCGGTCACGGTGCTCAGCGACGGCGCGGAACTCGATTCGGTCAGGATGGGCACGCCCTTGGCCAGCGCCTGCGGCAGCAGGTTCAGCACGCGGGTGGAAGTCGAGACGTTGAGCGCGATGACGCCGGCGTCCAGCAGCTGCTGGCCCATGTCCTGCGCTTCGGCGTTGTCGCGCGCGACCAGCGCGATGGCGTTCAGGCGCTTGCCCAGCACGCCGCCGGCATCGTTGATCTGCTTGGCCGCCAGCAGGAAGGCGTCGCGGGTCGAGGTGCGCCAGCCGACCGAGCCGATGTTGATGGCGGCCGGATCGATCATGGCCTTGATCGGATAGTCCGGCAGCGCCGTGGTGGCATCGCCGGAGCCGCCGCCGCCACCGCCGCAGGACGCCAGCAGCGCCAGCGCCGCGGCCCATGCGGCGGCCAGCAGGCGGCTAGTAGCGGTATTCATATTGCACTCCATAGCGCCGTCCCAGCGAAGGATAATCGATGCCGCCCACGCCGGGATCGACATACTGGCTGTTCCACAGGTCGCGCACCTGCAGGCGCAGGCTGGAGCGGGTGTTGATGCTCCAGCGCGCGGCCAGCGTGGTGTCGACATAGCTGGCCAGATGGTAGGCCTGGTTGGCCAGCAGCACGTTGGAGGTGGCGGCCGGGCGCGGGCCGACGTAGCGGTTGTCCAGGCTGAGCAGCAGCTTCTGTCCCATCAGGCTGGCGCTGGCGCCGGCGTTGGCGCTGTTGGTGGGGAACAGTTCGCCGTCGCTGCGCTGGGCCAGCGGCGCCAGCGTGTAGCGGTTGATGCCGCGGCTGCCGTTGGCGCGGCTCAGGTTGGCGTAGGCGTTGAACCAGTCCTGCTGGTAGCGCAGCTCCAGCTCCACGCCGTTGACCTTGCTGTCGCTGGTGTTGCGCGCCACCAGGTTGAAGAACTCCTGCTCCAGCGTGACCAGCTCGCTGACCTTGGTGTGGTAGACCGTCAGCGCGCCGTTCCAGTGCGGACGGGGCGGGGTGCTCAGTTGCAGTTCCAGCGTGCGCGATTTTTGCGGCGCCAGGTTGGGGTTGCCCTTGACGTCGCCCGGCTGCACGGCGGTGCGGTACAGCAGCTCGGCCGACGGCGCCTGGAAGGCCGTGCCGCTCAGCACTTTCAAACCCCAGTCGCCGGGCAGCGTGCCGACCACGCCGGCGCGCAGCGATTCCTGGGTGCCGTAGACCGAGTGCCGGTCCTGGCGGCCGCCGAGGATGGCCTGCCACTTGCCGAACAGCGGGAACTGCCATTGTGCGTACAGGCCGGTGTTGCGCAGGGTTTTTTCGCCTGGCTGGCTGAGCTGGAAATTGCTGCCGTCGACCAGGCTGTGGCGGCGGAACGATTCCAGCGTCTCGCGGTCGCGCAGCACGTCCGCGCCCAGCAGCAGGCTGGTTTGCGGGCCGGGTTGCCACAGCCATTCGGCGCTGCCGTCGATCGCCTTGTAGCCGAAATCGCGCAGCAGGTAGTAGTCGGCGGCGCCGGTGCGCACCACGTCACCGCTGCCCGGTTCGCCCTGGCCGTAGTTGAGGCTGGTACGCAGCGTGTGCCACTGGTTGAAGCGGTGGCTGGCCTCCAGGTGCACAAAGCCCTGTTCCAGCACCACGTGGCTGGGCGGGCGCAGCAGCGGGTTCAGATTGGCGAAGACATTGTCGCTGTCCTGTCGTTGCCAGAAGGCGCTGGCCTGCACCTCGTCGCTGGCGCCGCGCCAGCCGCCGCGCAGGTACAGGCTGCGCGGATCGGCGTCGTCCACCGGGGCCGGACTGAGCTTGGCGTAACGGTTGTAGTCGGGCGAGACGCGCGGCAGCGCCAGGCCGCTGCGGTCGGCCTTGGCCGCCTGCAGGCCCCAGGCCAGCCAGTATGGAGATGGCGCGCCTTCGGCCGCGCCGAAGTGGACGCTGCCGCTGGCCGACAGCAGGTCGGCGCTGCGGCCGCCGCCGGACCATTCGTGGGACAGCCCGAGGCGCTGCTCGGTGCCGTCGCGCCGGGTGATGACGTTGACGGCGCCCAGCAGCGCGTCGGCGCCGTACAGCACCGACACCGGCCCGCGCACGATCTCGATGCGCTCGACCATGTTCAATGGGATGAATTCCAGCCCGGTCAACTGCTGCTGGGTGCTGCGGAAGGCGATCGGCTGGCCGTCCAGCAAAATCTTGATGGCGCGGCTGGCCGACTGCGCGCCGGCGTTGATGCCGCGCACGCCGAAGTTGTGGTTGAGGCGGTCGTCGCTCTCGACAAAGCCGGCCACGTGGGACAAAGCCTCGGCCAGCGTCTGGTAGCCGTAGCGGGCGATGTCGTCGGCCGTGACCAGCGTGACCACGGCGGGCGTGGCGTACAGCGGGGTGGCGGTCTTGGTGGCGGTCAGCACCTTGACGTTGCGCAGCTGGTCAAGGCTGAGGTCGAACAGCGTGTCGTCGTCGCTGGCGCCATCGGCGCCGACGGCGGCCAGGGGCAACAGCAGCGCCGCGCAGGCGGCCGGCAGTAGTGCCAGAAGCAGGCGGGAGGTGCTCCGATGCTGTGTGCGGTCGCTCAAGAGGATTCCCCTATGCTGCACTATTTATTTAACAAAGTATTCACCAATTCCGACATGATCACAAGCTGCAAGTTTGCCGTCTGCACGATGCGTTGTGTTTAGAGAACAAGGCCTTTCCACTATGCGAAAAAATATTGCATCGGGAGCTATTCAGATAAAATCAATGGGCGTTGGAACCGCCGGGAGGGGCTTGCGTGATGAGACGACTGGGCGCTGCGAAATTCAGGATGTTGGCCACGCTGTTGCTGGCATGCGTATCCGTGCGCGCCGAGCAGGCCATCCCCGAGCAGCAGGTCAAGGCCGCTTACATCCTCAACTTCACCCGCTACGCCAGCTGGCCGGCGCCGGTGCTGGTCGAGCCGCATGCGCCGCTGGTAGTGTGCATGGTGGGGCCCGGCGCGACCGATATGGCGCGCCAGTTGCAAAAGCGCGCGGCCGGCAGTCATCCGCTGGAACTGCGCATCGTCAACCGTGTCGAAGAAACCGAGCCCTGTCACGCGGTCTACCTGGCGCTGCCCGAGCGCAGCCGCCAGAGTGCGTGGCTGACGCGCATGCGCGAGCAGGCCATCCTCACCATCGGCGACTCCGCCTCCTTCCTGGCCGACGGCGGCATGATCAATATGCTGCTGGTCGACGGCAGCATCCGTTTTGAAGTCAACCTGACGGCGGCCAAGCATTCCGGCGTCAGCCTCAATCCCCGCATGCTGGCGCTGGCCGAACGCGTCGTCGGCGGAGATCCCAAGTGAGCGGGCTTCCCCAGCGTTGGAACGACCTGGCCTTGCAGCGCAAGCTGTTGATCGTCTCGCTGATGACGGCGATGACGGCGATGCTGGTGGCGTTGGTGGCGCTGATCGCCTACGACTTCAGCGTGGTGCGGGTGCGGCTGGTGCAGGACCTGGCCAGCCGCATGGACCTGGTGTCGCTCAACCTCGATGTCGACCTGAATTTCGGCGATCGTCCGGCCGCCGTCCGCACGCTGTCGGCGCTGCGCGGCACGCCGGACATCCACAGCGCCTGCCTGTTCGACGCGCAGCACCAGCCGTTCGCCAACTACGCGCGCGGCGCCGCCGTGCAATGCGACTGGCCGGAGGAGATGGCGCCGTCCGGCCACCGCTTCCACGGCGATTATCTGTCGATGCTGGCGCCGGTGCGTTTCCAGCACGAGGTGGTCGGCTACCTGCAGGTGGAGTATGCCTTGCAGCCGCTGGCCGAACGTCTGAGCAAATACGGCCTGGTGCTGGCGGTGGTGATGATGACCTTGCTGATCGGCGGCGTATTGCAGGCGGTCGGCCTGCGGCGGCTGGTGACGCAGCCCTTGCTGGCGCTGTCGAAAGTGGCGGACCAGGTGACGCGCGAGGAGCGCTACGACCTGCGCGCGCCGTATTTCTCCAATGACGAAGTGGGGCGGCTGTCGGCGGCCTTCAACACCATGCTGGCCACCGTCGCCGCGCGCGATGCGGCGCTGCGGGTGAGCCAGTCGCTGCTGACCAATATCGCCGACAAGTCCTCGGCCGTCATCTACGTCAAGGACCTGGAGGGACGCTACCTGATGGTCAACGAGCGGCTGCGCCAGGTGCTGCCGCCAGGCTCGCCCGATCCGATCGGCCACAAGGACGCCGACATCTTCGACGACGACACCGTGAAGGTGATACGCGAGGGCGACCGGCGCGCGCTGGAATCCACCCATTCCTACATCTACGAGGAAGGCGTGCCGGATGCGCAGGGCGTGGTGCGCACCTATATCTCGGAAAAATTCTGCCTGCGCGACGACCACGGCAAGGTGTGGGCGATGGGCGGCATCTCGACCGACATCACCGACCGCAAGAAGAGCGAGGTGGAACTGATCCAGTACCGCGACAAGCTGGAAGAGCTGGTGCAGCTGCGCACCGGCCAGATGGTCGATGCCAACAAGGACCTGGCGGAATCGCTGGAGACGCTGCGGCTCGCTCAGGATGAACTGGTGCGCAGCGAGAAGCTGGCGGCCTTGGGATCGCTGGTGGCCGGCGTGGCGCACGAGCTGAATACGCCGATCGGCAACAGCCTGCTGGCGGTCAGCACGCTGATCGACCAGACCCGCTCCTTCACCAAGCTGACCGCCGACGGCATGAAGCGCTCGACGCTGCAAGCCTTTGTCGACGATGTCGCCAGCGGCGGCGAGATCGTGCTGCGCAACCTGCACCGGGCGGTGGACCTGGTGTCGAGCTTCAAGCAGGTGGCGGTGGACCGCACCACCTCGCAGTGCCGCGAATTCCTGCTGTGCGACCTGGCCAATGAGATCCTGCTGTTGCTGCTGCCGTCGTTCAAGAAGAGCGGCATCACGGTGCGCCAGGAGATACCGGTGACGATACAGATGAAGAGCTATCCGGGGCCGTTCGGGCAGGTGCTCATCAACCTGATCAACAACGGCCTGACGCACGCCTTCGAAGGCTGCACCGAAGGCGAGATACTGATCTCCGCCCGCATGCTCGACGTGGAGTGGGTGCAGGTGGTCATCCGCGATAACGGCGCCGGCATCGCGCCGGAGAACATGGGCCGCATCTACGATCCGTTCTTCACCACCAAGCTGGGACGGGGCGGCTCGGGCCTGGGCCTGAACATCGTCTACAACATCGTCTACGGCGTCTTGCGCGGCAAGATCGAAGTCGAGAGCGAGCTTGGCGCCGGCACCCGCTTCGTCCTGACGCTGCCGGTCACCAGCTGACCGCTATGAGCTGACCGTTATGAGCTGACCGGCAGCAGGTTGGCGCATGGCGCGCCGTTCATGTGGCAGGCCAGGTTGGCGAAGGTGACGGCGGCGATCTCGCGCATCGCTTCGATCGTGAAGAAGCCCTGGTGGCCGGTGACCAGCACGTTGGGGAAGGTCATCAGGCGCTGGAACACGTCGTCGGCGATGATGTCGCTGGAGTGGTCGTGGAAGAACAGGCTGGCCTCCTGCTCGTAGACGTCGATCGCCAGCGCGCCCAGTTGGCGCGACTTGAGCGCTTCGATCACTGCGGCGGTGTCGATCAGCGCGCCGCGCGAGGTGTTGACCAGCATCGCGCCCGGCTTCATGCGCGCCAGGCTGGCGGAGTTGATCATGTGGCGCGTGGCCTCCATCAGCGGGCAATGCAGGGAGACGATGTCCGATGCGGCCAGCAGCTGGTCCAGGCTCACGCGGGTGACGACGCCGTCCAGCTGCGGCGCCGGCGCCGGATCGCTGACCAGCACCGTGCAACCCAGTCCCTTGAAGATGCGCGCCGCCGCCGTGCCGATTTGGCCGGCGCCGACGATGCCGACGGTCTTGCCGTGCAGCGTCATGCCCAGCAAACCGTCCAGCGCGAAGTTGCCTTCGCGGACGCGCGCGTAGGCGCGGTGGGTGTGGCGGTTGAGCGTCATCACCAATGCCAGCGCATGTTCGGCCACCGCTTCCGGCGCGTAGGCCGGTACCCGCGCCATGAACAGGCCGAGGCGCGCGCCGGCGTTCAGGTCGACGTTGTTGAAACCGGCGCAGCGCAGCAGCACGGCGCGCACGCCCAGCGCGTGCAAGGCTTGCAGCACGGCGGCGTCCAGCAGGTCGTTGACGAACACGCAGACGGCGGCGCAGCCTTGCGCCAGCGGCACGGTGTCCAGCGTCAGCGGGTCGGAAAAGTAGACCGCGTCGACGGCGCCTGCCGCTTGCTGTTGGCGTACTTCGTCGAGGAAGCGGCGGTCATAGGGCTGGGCGCTGTAGACGGCGATCTTCATGGCGCTTCGATGTCGGGAACGATGACCAGCAAATCGGTGACGCCGATGTCGATGCCGGCCTGCGACAGCAAGGTGCTGGCCTGGCCGCGATGGTGGGTCTGGTGATTGAAGAAGTGCTGCACCAGACTGCCGAAGTGCTTGCGATACAGGTCTCCCCTGGTGCTGCGGTATTCGAAGGCCTGGGCCAGGTCGGCCGCGCTGACCTGCGCCGCCCATTGCGTGATGATGGCGTCCAGCTGCTGGCGGTAGGCCAGCAGCGGCGGCAGGTCTTCGCCGAAATTGTGCGTCAGGCCGGACGGGGCGGGCAAGTCCCGCATGCACTCCAGCGCGCTGAATTTGGCCGGGTGGGTGGCGAAGCGGCGCAGCCAGATGGTGTCGCCGGCCAGCAGGTGGTTCATGGTGCCGAGCAGGGAGCCGAAGAAGGCCTTGCGGTCGGCGGCCAGTTCGCCGTGCGGCAGTCGCGCCGCCGCGGCGTACAGCTTCTGGTTCATCGAGGCGTTGTAGGCCGCCATCAGTACGGTGGATTCTGGTGTCATTTTGGGAGCGCGCCTGGTTCGGGTTGCAGGAAGATCATCTGGTTGGCCGCATCCAGCGTGGTGCGGCGTTCATCTTCGTCCAGTTTCTTTTTCGGCGCCAGCATGTCGAGCAGGTCGCGTGTGTGGGCTGCGCTGGATGGAACGGTGAGGTCTTCGATCTGCTTGTCCAACAGGTACTTGATGGTGCGCGTCGATCGGCTGGCGGTCTGCTCCAGCGTGGCCTTGGACAGCGCGCCGTCCTCGTGCGCCAGCGCGGCGTTGCTGCTGGCGTTATCGTCGACCAGCACGTAGTTGTAGTTCTGCGACGCGCGGTCGAGCGTCAGGGCCAGTATGCCGTCCACCTTGCTGGGCGCGTGGTAGCTGGCCTTGAGCTGCGATTGCTGCTGCTGCGCGACCGAGCGGTCCAACTGGTTGCGGCCTTGCACGCTGGTGCTTTGCGAGGCCTGGTAATCGAAGCTGTCATGCTCGCCGGGACGCAGCGGATTGGGCGATGTCTCGGTTTGCGTGATGGAGGCGCTGAAGTCGGCCAGGCCGGTGAGGATGGCGTGGTCCTGGTCCTCCAGCTTGACCCGTTGCTGCGGCGCGGCGGGCTGCGGGCCGTAGTTGCTGTGCATCTCGCTGAAGGCATCCTTGAACACGCCCGCCAGCTCGGCGTCGCCTTGGCCGCGCCAGGTAGCCTGGTCGAACTGGTGCAGGTAGTTGACCAGCGCCTTGGCCTGCTGTTCCTTGCTGCCCCAGGCCGCAGGCTGGCTCAGGTCCACGCTGATCTTCGCTTCGCCGATTGGCCCGCTGAAACGCACCGAGCGTTGTTTGGCGTCGGCGTGGAATTCCAGCCGCTGCGTATCGGTTTCATTCAGTTTGATTTGCGAGCGCAGGTCCACCGACGACAACACGGAGGCGTCGAATCCGGTCAGGCCGGACAGGTCGATTTTCGGCGGCACGGCGGCCAGGCCGTCGATCGCTTGTTGAAAGGCGGCCGAGAGTCCGGCCAGCGCCGCGCGTTCGTCGTCGCTGAGTTTGCCGCTGCTTTGCACCTGCACCGCGACGCCGTTGTCCGAACTGTCCAGCGCCAGGGTGACTTTGACGCCGCTTTTGGTGGTGATGGTCAGGCCGGCCTGGTCGTCGCCAACGCGATGCAGCGGCGGCAGCTGCGCGTACAGCAATGCGTCGTAGGTGTCGGTGCTTGCGTCCTGGGATGATTGCTGCACCGATTGCGAGAAGTCCGAGCTGTCGGTCTTGAAGCGCTCCAGCAGCGCGGCGCCGAGGTTCTTGAAGCGGCTGGCGGCCGGCAGGTAGCTGTAGTTGCGCGCGACCAGTGCGGAGACGGCGTCCTTGTTGTTGCGCTCCCAGACCAGCGGAGCGCGCGGTGCGCCATCCACCGACTGTGCGCCGGCAACGCTGAGCGTTACCACCGAAGCGGGTGTGGCGAGCGGCGCGATGCCGGGGGCTGCAGCGGCGGCGGACGAAATGCCGGACGTCTCCGCCGTTGCGGGCGGAGACGTGACCGGATTGTTTTTGCTTAACGGGGTTAAGGTTGTCATAACCTTATTATACGGCCACTCGTCGTTCCCGCGCAGGCGGGAACCCATGCTGAACCTGAGGTGATGCGGCGTATGGATTCCCGCCTACGCGGGAATGACGAATCGGCGTCAGTGCAGCTTCACCGGCGGCAGTATTTTTGCGCGCAGCCAATCGACCAGCGCCTGGGTGACGACGCGCGCCGTACCGTGCAAACTGAGCAGGTGCTTCTGGTACAGCAGCTGATACAACAGGCTCGCCGTCGCGCCGCCCACGCGGATGCTCTTGCCGGTGATGGCGCCGGTCAGCACGCCCACCGCGGTCTGCGGCCCCAGCGAAACCAGCGAGCCGTAGTCGTGATAACGGAAGTCCGGACGCGGCGTGCCGCTGCGGCGGGCCAGCAGGTCGGCCAGGAACATCGCCTGCTGGTGCGCCACCTGCGCGCGCGGCGGCGCCGCACCCTTGATCGGGCAGGTGTAGCTGGCGCAATCGCCCAGCGCGTAGATCTGGCTGTCGTTGGCCGAGCACAGGCTGGAGTCCACCACGATCTGGCGCAGATGGTTGACGGTCAGGCCGAACGTCGCGCACAGCTGCGGCGCTTCGACCCCCGCCGCCCACAAGGTCAGGTCGGCGCAGTGGGTGTTGCCGGCGCCATCGATCACGGCGTCCTTCTGTACTTCGGCGACGACGGTGCTGGTCAGGACGTCGATGCCGAGTGCGCGCAGCTCACGCGCCGCACGGTTGGCCTGCTGCGGATGCAACTGTGGCAGCAGGTGCTGGCCGCGTTCGAGAATGCTGATGCGGATATCGGTTTCCGGGTTCAGCGTGTGCACGCGGTAGGCCGCCAAGGCGCGGGCGCTGTTGCTCAACTCCGCCGCCAGTTCGACGCCGGTGGCGCCGCCGCCGACAATGACCACGTCGACGCCGGTCTTCTGTTCACCGGCCTTGATGCAGGCTTCGATGAAGCGGCGGCGGAAGGCTTCGGCTTCGTCCACGCTGTCGAGCGTGAGCGCATGTTTGGAGGCGCCGGGCACCTTGTAGAAGTTCGTGACGGCGCCCAGTGCCAGCACCAGTTTGTCGTAGGCGACGGTGCGGCAGACGCCATCGGTGCCGCTGCCTTTGCGTGGCGCCAGTGTGATGGTTTGGTGGGCGCGGTCCACGCACAGCACTTCGCCTTGCACGAATTCGAAATCATGCTCGACGGCCTGGGCGGGGAAGGACAGTTCCTCCACGCGGGGATCGCATTTTCCGGAAGCGACCGTGTGCAGCAAGGGCTTCCAGAAGTGGCCTGGGTTGCGGTCCACCAGCAGCACGCGGGCGCGCTTGCTGGCGCCGAGGGTGTCGCCCAAACGGGTTGCGAGCTCGAGTCCGCCCGCACCGCCTCCTACGATGACGATGGTTTCCATGTTGCGTCTCCAGATAAGTAAAAAAATCTGTACCACGTCATTCCCGCGGACGCGGGAATCCATGCTGAGCTTGCTCAGACGTGTTCTATGGATTCCCGCCTGCGCGGGAATGACGGCCTTGGGTTACGCCGCCAGGTCGTGCTTCGCGCGCTGGTCCGGCGTGTAGGGGCTTGAACGCAGCTCACGCAGCGCGTCGAATGTGATGAACTGGCGTGGACGCACCACTTCGTTGCCGTACGGGGCGACGGAGACGGTCCACAGGCCGGCTTCCTCGGCGGCGCGCAAGCCCGGCACCGCGGTGTCGATGGCGATGGCGTCCTGCGGCGCCACGCCCATGGCGTTCAGCGCGCGGGCATAGGGGCCGGTGCCGGAAGGGCCGTCGAAATTGGCGCCGCCGGTGACCACCGTGAACAGGCTGTTGACATCGGCGCCGAAGCAGCCGCTCAGCAGCGCCGAGGTGGCGGGCGCCGGCAGGTCGGTCAACACGCAGATCTTGCAGCCGGCGTTGAGCGCATCGTCGATCAGGGCCAGCGCGGCCGGCAGCGCCTTGGGCGGCTGGGCGCTGATGGCCTGATGGAACTGGCGGTGCTTGTCGGCGAACAGTTCGGCCACGCGGGCCTTGTCGCGCGAGAGCAGCTCGCAGGCGATGGCGGAACCGATGGCGCGGGCATATCCGTGGGTGGCGGCGGCTGCGCGCAGCGCCGGCAAGGTCCAGCGTACCGACAGGCCGGCGTTGGCAAACGCCGCGTTGCATGCCGCAAGGTGCAGTGCTTCGGTGTCGAACAGTACGCCGTCCAGGCCCAGGAAGATTACGTCGATGCTCATGTCGGTCTCGCTTTAAACGATGTCAGATGATTATGAATATACGGGTACAATGAACAAAAGAAAAATTAAACATTTTGGATAATTGATAAGGAATGACTTATGTATCACGCCAGCTTTCGCCAGCTACAGTCGCTGGTATTGGTCGCACGCCACGAGAGCGTGTCGCGCGCGGCGGACGCGCTGCATGTGACGCAGCCTGCGGTTTCGTTGCAAATCCGCACACTGGAGGAGATTGCGGGCATTCCGCTGACGCGCAAGGTCGGGCGCAACATCCAGCTGACGGCGGCCGGCGAGGTGATGGTGGAGTTTTCCGAACGCATCCTGCGGCTGTGGGAGCAGGCCGGCGACGAGCTGGCGGCGCTGCAGGGCGTCACCAGCGGCACCTTGCGGATCGGCGCGGTGACCACGGCGGAGCACTTGTTGCCGCCGCTGCTGGTGCCGTTCACGATCGAGCGGCCCGACGTGCGGCTCAAGCTGCAAGTGGGGAACCGGGCGGAGATCGTGCAGATGCTGGCGCGCCACGAGATCGAGTTGGCCATCATGGGCACGCCGCCGCGCGAGCTGCGCACCAACGCCGCCAAGTTTGCGCGGCATCCGATGGCGTTTATCGCCAGTCCCACGCATCCGCTGATGAAGAAGAAAAAGATCACGCTGAACGACGTGATGGCGGCCAACCTGATGGTGCGCGAGCGCGGTTCGGGTACGCGCACGGCGGTGGAGCGGCTGCTGCGCGATGCCGGGCATCCGCTGGAATTCGGCTCCGAAGTGTCGAGCAACGAGGCTATCAAGCGCATGGTGTCGGCCGGGCTGGGACTGGGCTTCCTGTCGGTGCACGCCTGCGGCCTGGAGTTCGAAGCCGGCTTGCTGGCGATCCTGCCGATGCAGGAGAATCCGGTGGAAGCGGACTGGCACATCATGCACCTGACCGGCCAGCCCATCCCCAAGGTGGCGGCCGCGTTCCAGGATTTCGTCATCGAGAACGGCCAGGACCTGGTGCGGCGCGAGCTGGAAAGTTTCTACAAGCTGCTGGGGCGGCAGCGCAAGCGGGGCTGAGTCGTATCGGCCAAGCGACCAATACACCTTCGTGTACTGTTTGCATGAGTGTACTGGTACAGTTAAGCACACTTTCCCTACAATGGGGGTTCTTGCCTGCTACCGGATACGCCCATGACGCCCGATCTGTTGTTCCCTCTTTGTGCCTTTGCCGCCATCTCGACCATCACGCCCGGCCCGAACAACGCCATGATGCTGGCCTCGGGTTTGAACTATGGCTTCACGCGCTCGCTGCCGCATCTGTTCGGCATCTGCTGCGGCTTCACGTTCATGATCTTCGCCACCGGCCTGGGCTTGCACGCGGTGTTCGAACAGGTGCCGATGTTGCAGCTGATTCTGAAGTACGCCGGTGCGTTGTACTTGCTGTGGCTGGCCTGGAAACTGGCGCACGCGGCGCCGATGAGCGCGGAGCAGGCCGGGCTGTCCAAGCCGATGAGCTTTGCCGGCGCGGCGGCTTTCCAGTGGATTAATCCCAAGGCCTGGGTGATGGCGATAGGCGCGTTGACCACTTACTTGCCGCCTGGCTTCAAGGTGCTGGATGTGGCGCTGCTGTCGGGTGTGTTTGGCGTGATCGGAATATTCTGCGTCGGCTCGTGGGCGGTGTTCGGCGTGGCGATGCGGCGCGTGCTGCAGGATGCGCGCTCGGTGCGCATCTTCAATGTGGTGATGGCGTTGCTGCTGGTCGCCAGCTTGTATCCGATCCTGATAACATGACCTTTTAACGTCTCCCGAGGATTTTCGATGTTGCGTCTGATTGCTACCACCTTGTTGTTGAGCGCTCCGCTGATGGCTGCTGCCGCCACCTTGCCGTCGGATTTGATGCGGCCGGAGCCGGAGCAGGCCGCGCGTGGCATCGCCGTCAACTGGGAGTTCAGGATAGAGGTGGAGTCGGACCAGCTCAAAGACATCGAGCCGTGCCGCAAGGTGCTGGCCGAGCGGGGCTTCTATCCGCTGCTGTCCAAGACGGCCAGCTCCAGCACGCCGGCGCTGCATTTCAAGATCGTTGGCGCCAAGCAGTATCCGCAGGCCGACATCGACGCCGACGCCGCGCTGGAAGCGATACAGCGGGCCAAATGCCCCGCAACGCTGACCTGGACGGTGGAGTCCAAGGTGCGCCAGGCGGTCCGCTAGCGCTCTTGATGTGCACCTGATGTTTTGCTGGTTAATGGTTCAATTTTGAACTACACTGTTCAAAATTGAACCATTAACCGGTGTGACGCCGTCAGGAGCCTATCCATGAATCTCATCTTCCGCCTGTTGTATGTGCTGGTCGCTTCGATGTTCCGTCCCCGGCTGCCGGTCGGCCCGGCCACCAGCGAACTGTCGCTGCTGACCTTTCCCAACGACCTGGACATCAATCTGCATGTGAACAACGGGCGTTACCTGACGCTGTGCGATTTGAACCGGATCGACCTGTTCATCCGCTCCGGCCTGGTGAAGCAGATGCGGCGGCATGGCTGGATGCCGGTCATCACCGAGCATACGATGACTTACCGCAAGCAGATGGGGGTATTCCAGCGTTTCACCGCCACCATGCACCTGACCCATTGGGACGAACGGCATTTCTTCATGACGCATCGTTTCTCGGTCGGCGACAAGCTCATCGCGGAAGGTACGTCCAAGGGGCTGCTGCTCAGTAAGCAGGGCGTGATCGCGCCGGAGACGGTGATTGCCGCGCTGCAGGCAGCGCGCTGACCAGGCGCGGGTTGTTCGTCTACAGCAGCGTCTCCAGCTGCGCGGAAACGCGGTCCATCACGCGCTGGATATCGGCCAGTTCGCGCTCCGAGGCCCCGGCCACCATGACGTTCACCACGTCGGACTGGATCTTCATGGCCTGGGCCGCCAGTTTCATGCCGTCATCGGTCAAGGCCAGGCGCTTGGAACGGGCATCGCTGGCGTCGGCGGTGCGGGTGACCAGGCCGCGCTCCTCCATTTGCGACAGCAACATGCTCACACCGCTTTTGGTGATGAAGCAGCGCGCCGCCAGCTCGCGCTGGCTCAGTCCCGGGGTGGTGGCCAGTGTGGCCAGCACTTCCAGGTCGCCGACCCGCAGTTGAATATCGGCCAGCCGGTGGCTGACCACGGTCTCGCACAGATTGTAGGCGCGGACGGCCGACAGCCAGGCTTGCGTGCCGTGCGGTGATGAACGGGATTTCATGGGTGATAGAAGAGGCAGATGCCGATTGTTCGGGGTTGTGCCAATTTACCACAAGCCCTGCCGCTACGGCAGCCGCAGCGCGTGCAGGTCGGCGCAGATCGTCGCCAGGTCGGCCGGCTGCGTGGCTTGCAGCGCCTGCAGGTAGCCGCGCGCGAACTGGATGGTTGCGCTGGCCGCGTCGTGCTGCTGGCCCAGTTCCCGCAACAGCCGGTCGGCCACCACCAGGTCGTTGTGGCGCCCCAATTCCTCTTGTGTGGCGGACAGGGTTTTCAGATAAGTGCGCAGCGCTTTGCCGCTGTGCAGGGAATGAAAGAACTCCAGCGCGTAGCGGGCCCGCTTGGCGGCGATGCGGGTACGGTGGATGCTCTCAGGAGCGTCATCGTCCATGCGTTGCGAACGTTTCAGCAGCTTCTTGTGCAGGCGCTTCATGGTACGGTTGGCGAAGGCTATCGCCGCTTCGTCCATGCCCTCGGCAGGCAATTGCATCCATAACCCCATCGTCAGCAGCAGGCGCGTGTAGCGCTGCGAGAGCAGGGCTTGCACCGCTTCGCGCCGCTTGGCGTGGGCGGTCTTGAGCGCCAGCGCTTGCAGGTCCAGCACGCTGTTGCGGCCGCCGGGGTTGGCCTGGATATGCGTCAGCGTGGACGCCAGCAATACATCCCAATCGCGCGCCGCGCCCAGTTCCTTGCCCAGCCAGCTGACGTCTTCCTGCAACGCGGGTGGGCAGGGCGCCGCTGCGTCGAACAGCTTCAGCGCCGAGCGCAGGCGGCGCACGCCCACGCGCATCTGGTGCAGCGTTTCCGCGTCGTCGCCTTCGATGACTGCGTTCTCGTTGCGCTGGATGTGTTGCAGGCAGTTGTTGAGGATGGCCAGCCGCGCGTCGGCGGCGGTGGCGTCCGGCTCCAGCGATATACTTTGCGCGCGGTGCGGCACGGTGCCGGTCTGGCGGCACAGCATGTAGCCGCGCTCGGCCTTGTTGGTGTTGCTGAGGCGCATGGGGATCTGCTCCTGCAGCTGCAAGGCGAAGGCGAACAGGCTGGCCGGGTCGCCGTCTTTCAGTTCCAGTTCGATTTCGTTGACCGGCACCTGATGGCCGTGGCGTTCGATGTGGCCGTGGTCGAGCACCAGTTCGATGTGGTTGCCGTCGACGTCCAGGTCCCAGCTGTGGCGCTGCACGGTCACCACGAACAGCGGTTCCAGCCGGGCTTTCAGGTCGTCGCCGTCCAGCACGTCCAGCCATTGCTGCTGGTCGCCGATCAGCTTGCGCAGCTTGCCCAGGCGCGGCCACGGACGGTCGACCGGGCCTTCCCATTCGTTGCGCCGGTGCAGGCCGCTTTGCACGCTGCCGCCGGCTTTCATGGTTTGCATCCAGGTGCCGTCGATCTTGCGCACGCGCAGGCCGGCGCCGTGGCGCAGCAGGTGCAGGTCCGGCGTGTCGAAGTAGCGGGCCGACAGTGGCTGCGAGCGCACCGGCGCGCGCGCGTGGGCGGCGATCAGCGGGTGCTGCAGCAACTGGTCGTTGTCGGCGGGCGAGAGCAGTAGTTTGAGTTCGACTTCCATTGCTTCAGTGTAGAGGAAAAGCCGGCGCGCACAGCGCACGCCAGTGCCGGTGTTGATCGATATCGAGACTAGCGTGGATTCGGCAGATTCCGCAGAACTTGCGCCCACGCGGGCACGGCGGCGCGCCAGAAGGCGTCGATGCTGTCGGCCTGCAGGTCCATGCCGAGGTAGCGGGCGGCCGGCAGCATGGCATCCTGCAACAGCTGTTGCGGGGCGGCGCCGTTGTCGAAGGCCATGGCGCCGGTTTGCTTGGATAGTTTCTCGCCCAGTTCGTTGGTCACTACGGGCACGTGCAGGTAGCTTGGGCGTGGCAGGCCAAGCACTTGTTGCAGGTAGAGCTGGCGTGGCGTGGAGTCGAGCAGGTCGGCGCCGCGCACGATGTCGGTGATGCCCTGGGCGCCGTCGTCGACCACCACGGCCAGCTGGTAGGCCCAGAAACCGTCGGCGCGCTTGATGACGAAGTCGCCGACGTCGTCGGTCAGGTCCTGGCTGACGGGACCGGCCCAGCGGTCTTCGAAGCGCAGCACACAATGCGGTGATTGTGGCGCTTGCGGCACCTTCAGGCGCAGCGCGCGGGCGCTCTTGCCGGGGGCGAGGCCGTGGCGGCAGGTGCCCGGGTAGATCAGCGCCTGCGCCTGGCGGCCGGTCAGGCTCAGTTGCGAATCGGCGATTTCCTTGCGCGAGCAGCCGCAGGGATAGACCAGCTCGCCCAACTGCCGCAAGGCTTGCTGGTACAGGTCGGTGCGGCGGCTTTGCCAGGTGACGTCGCCGTCCCAGTGCATGCCGCAGCGTTGCAGTGAGGCGAGGATGTGCTCATCGGCGCCGGCCACGTTGCGGTCGCCGTCGACGTCTTCGATGCGCACCAGCCACTGGCCGTGGTGCACTTTGGCATCCAGGTAGCTGGCCATGGCGGCCACCAGCGAGCCGATATGCAGGGGGCCGGTGGGCGAGGGGGCGAAGCGGCCTAGGTAGGGAGTGCGGTCTGTCATGCCGCCATTTTAGCGTGGCTATCGCATACAATGTACGCGCGGCAAATTCAATGGACCGCGACCACCTTTTACGTCTCCAGGAAATCATGCAAAAAATGACCCCCTCCTATGTTGCCTCCGCCTTGGCCATCAGCCTGGCGCTGGCATTCCCCGCCCACGCCGACAGCGCCAAAAGCGCCGCCGTGAAGGAAGCTCCGCTGCGCGCCCACCTGGCTTTCCTCGCCAGCGATGTGCTGGAAGGCCGTGGCACCGGCCAGCGCGGCGCCGACCTGACCGTTGCTTATCTGGAAACGCAAGCGCTGGCGCTGGGCTTGAAGCCGGGCAATGGCGACAGCTATCGCCAGTCGGTGCAGATCGCCGGCGTCAAGACGCAGCCGGCCGAGAGCACGCTGAAACTGGAAGCTGGCGGCCAGGCGCTGCCGATCAGCTTTGGCAAGGACTGGGTGTTCGCGCCGGGCGATGCGACCGCGTCGCACAGCTTCAATGCGGACCTGGTGTTCGTCGGTTACGGCATCACCGCGCCGGACGAGCAGTGGAACGATTACAAGGGCGTGGACTTGAAGGGCAAGATTCTGGTCATGATGGTCAACGACCCGCAGCCGACCGCCGAGCAGCCCAACCGTTTCAACGGCAAGGGTCTGACCTATTACGGCCGCTGGACCTACAAGTTTGAAGAAGCGCGCCGCCAGGGCGCCGCTGGCGTGCTGCTGATACACACCACGCCGACCGCGTCGTACGGCTGGAGCGTGATCCAGAACAGCTGGTCGGGCGTGGAGCGCTTCCAGCTGGCGGCAGGCACGCTGGGTACGCAGCTGCAAGGCTGGATGACCGACGACACGGCGCGCGCGCTGTTCAAGGCGGCAGGCCAGGATATCGATGCGCTGCGCACTGCGGCGGAACGCAAGGATTTCAAGCCGGTCCCGCTGGCCGCCAAGCTGAACGGTGAAATGAAGGCGGCCGTGCGCAAGGTCGAGCAGTTCAACGTGGCGGCCGTGGTGCCGGGCACGGATCCCAAGCTGAAGGATGAAGTGGTGATCTACAGCGCGCACTGGGATCACTTGGGCAAGCAAGGCGACACGGGAGACACCATCTTCAACGGCGCGGTAGACAATGCCTCCGGCTCGGCGGCTTTGCTGGCGATGGCGCAGGAGGCGGTGCGCGCACCTGCCAAGCGCAGCCAGATGTTCCTGTGGGTGGCTGCCGAAGAGCAGGGCTTGCTGGGCAGCGCTGCGTATGCCGCGTCGCCGTTGTGGCCGCTGGCGAAGACCGCCGCCAACCTGAACCTGGACAGCCTGAATTTCGTCGGCGCCACGCGCGACATCGGCACCCAAGGCAGCGAGCGCACCGAGCTGGGCAAGCTGGCCGAGACAGCGGCCAAGGCGATGGGCATGCACATCGCCGAAGCGGAACCTGATCTGGCGGGCGGTTACTTCCGCAGCGACCACTTCAACTTCGCCAAGAACGGCGTGCCGGCGTTCTCGATCGAGTCGGGCCGCGAGTACATCAAGGATCCGGCCGGTTCGAAAGCCAAGGCCGCTGCGTACGACAAGCGCTACCATCAGGTGAGCGATGAGTACGATGCGAGCTGGGACTTGTCGGGCATGGTGCAGACGGCGCAATACACGCTGAACCTGGGCCGCCTGATCGCCAACGGCGCCAAGCTGCCGGAATGGAAAGCCGGCGACGCCTTCGCCAAGCCGCGCAACGCCAAGTAACAAACCCGGGGTCAGGTCCCCCATTTATTCATCAGTTCGGCTATTTAGCCGAACTGATGAATAAATGGGGGACCTGACCCCGGATTGGTTTTTCAGTGATGGAAGGCCAGCGTGATCGAGGTGCCGGTCAGGTCGATGCCGCGGATCGAGATGCTGCCGAAGCTGGCGCCTTCGGTGCCTTTGACGCGGATGTTGTTGAAGTTGAGCTCGCCGATCGACGAGGGCAGGTTCAAGGTCAATGAGCCGTCCTTGTTGATGGTGGCGGTGGCCTTGCTCGGATCGTAGACCACGTTCTTCATGCTGGTGTCCGCCTCCAGGAAACCCAGCACTGGATTGAGCAGCTTGGCCATGTCGCCCACCACTTCCAGCCCGTTGTGCTTGGCCTGCTTGACGACTTGCAGCAGCTCGTCGCTGAGGCCTTGGGCCGAGGTGTCGCCCAGTTCCTCTTCGCTCAAGGCCTGCAGGCCCGCGCGCTCCTTGATCTGCAAGCCGCGTTGGTCCTTGCTCAGCACCACCGGCGTGCCCACCGCCAGCGATGGCAGGGCCTGCGCGGCGTAGGTTTCCATCGGCGCCAGCAGCGAGGTGGCGATGGCCGCCGCCATCCGCAGGCGGCGCTGTTTGCGCAGCGCTTCTTCGATGTGCTGGTGCGTGATCAGGTTCAGCTCGGCGAAGATGTCACCCAGCCGCTGGCCGGTCGTGCGTTGCAGCTCGATCGCGTTGGCCAGCTGTTCTTCGGTAATCAGCTTCTGCTTGACCAGCAGCTGACCCAGCATCGATTTGCTTTGATTATTCGATAACCATCCCATAGCCCCGTCTCCTTTTTTTTATTGTGCCGATTCTTTATGCCGATTTGCGCGGCGTGGTGGCGTTCATCGACTCGGGCTCGGGGCCCGGTTGATGCGCCATGTGCACGATGTCCGACGGCGCCATGCCGAACCAGCGCTTGCAGGCCCGGTAGAACGCGCTCGGTTCCGAAAAGCCCAGCTGGAAGCTGAGCATCTTCAGCGACAGTTCGCCGCAGCTGAGCGATTGCCGCGCCAGCTCACGCCGGGTGTCGTCGACCAGGTTGGTGAAGCTGGTGCCTTCCTCGGCCAGCCGGCGCTGCAGGGTGCGCTCGCTCATCATCAGCTGGGCGGCGACGTCGTCGCGGTGCGGCGGGCCTTTCGGCAGCAGGCTGGCCAGCAGGCCCTGCACCTTGGCGCTGAAGGTCGGCGGCTCGGCGCGCGCCAGCGTGGCCAGCACCCGCTCGCCGCTGCCCGGCACCAGCGGCGGATTGGCCGGCAGCGCCATCACCAGGTCGGTGTCGGAAAATTCCATGACGTTGTGCGGCATCGAGAACTTGACCGGGCAGCCGAACGTCTCTTCATACACGTGGGCGTTGGCCGGCGCCGCGAAGGTGTATTCGACCACCACCGGGGCGATGTCGTCGCGGCCGGCGGCGCAGCGCAGCGAACGCAGCAGTACGCACCAGACGAAGTCGTAGCGTTGCTGCGGCACGTCGCGGCGCGCGCCGGGCAGCAGCAGGCCGACCCGGGTGTGGCCGTGGCAGCGCTCGATCGAACTTTGCACCGTCGGCGACACCAGCATGATGTGGCCCATCACGCCCAGCCAGCCGAGCCGGTGGGGCGAGGAGATCTTCAGGCCGATCAGCGGATCGCCGGATTTTTCCACCACCAGTTCCCATAGGTGGCTCAGCTTGTCGGACAGCGTGAGGGCGTCGCAGGCGAGGCCGTCCCCTTCGTCCAGACCGGCTTGCGCGAACAGCGCTTCCGCTTCCACGCCGGAATGGGACAGGCGCGATTTGACGCCGCGCACCAGATGCAGGGCGGAGGAGTAGGTCATGGCGTGACCGCAGCGCGCAGACGCAGGCCGATTTTTTCCTTCAGGCCTTGCAGTTTCGGGTCGATCACGGCGCGGGTGTCGGCGGCCACGCCTTCGCCCAGGGTCTTCTGCATTTCCGGCAGCATCGCTTCGAACTTTTTCTTGACCGGCGATTCGAGGATGGCGATCAGCTGCTTCAGTTCTTCCTCGGTGTAGCGCTCGGCCAGCAGCGGGGCGATGGTGGTCGGGATCAGCTTGTCGGCGCTGCCCTTGGTGATCGGCGTGGCCTCGGCCATGAACTGCTTGGCTTCGCCGACGATGTCGTTCATGGCGGCGTCGCGCTTCTCCGGCACGGCGCGGCCCTGCAGCATGGCGCGCGCCTGTTGCACCGCGTCCGCCACCGGCGCCTGCAGCATCTGCTGGCCGATGTTGTCCGGGTTCCACAGCTTCAGCACCTTGTCGACCAGCGCCTGCTTGGCCGGCGGCACCGGGGCGGCGCAGGCGCCGGCGGAAATCAGGGCCAGCAGCATCAAGCCGCGCTTGCAATGGGTGGTGATGGGTGTCGTCATATTGTGCTCCTCAAAAAATCAGAAACGCTTGTTGATTTCAAAACCAAAATAGCGCACGTGGATGTCGCCCTTGACGTTCTGGCCGGCATAGGGGTTGTAGATGATGTTCAGGAAGTTGCTGCAGTTCAGATTGCAGTCGGTGTTGGCCGGCACTTCGAACTTGCCGGTCATGTAGGAACCGGTGACGCTGACTTCCATGTTCTTGCTGACCTTGTAGCTCAGGCCTGCGCTGATCAGCTTGGTGTTGGGCAGCGGCGCCAGCAAGTCGATCTTGCTGTTCGGGATCGAGGTCTTGCGCGGTTCGAAGCCGAAGCGCAGCGCCAGCTTTTCGATCGGGAACAGCTGCACGCCGTAGGCCAGGTTGACCACGCTCTTGTAGCCGCGCGGGATGACCAGCTTGGTCGAATCCGGAATGCCGTACAGCCGCGCCACTTCCAGCAGCTTGATGCTCTGGTCGAACTGGAAGCGCAGCGCGTCCCATTCGCTCCAGCGGGCGTAGCTGGCGTCGACGTTGAGCTGGGCGTAGCGGATGGGCTTGAGCTTGATCCCCACCTGCAGGTGCGAAGGGAAGGGGATGATGGCGCTCATATTGCCCTTCTGCGTGGCCGGGATCGAGCTCGGGAAGCCCAGCACGGCGCCGGCGATCGGCCCTAGCAGCGAGGCGTTCATGCCGCGCACGAAGTTGCGCAGCATCGGCTCGGTGTCGAACTGGTAGTTGCCGGTGTAGTGGGTCTTGGAGCCGCCCTGGTAGACCGCGCCCAGCGCCAGCCACGGCCGCGGCTCCCACAGCACGCCGAGGTTGATGGTCGGGTCGAACGGGGCGGTCAGCTCCAGCCGCATATTGGCGGCCTTCTTGAACGGGCTGACCATGCCGTCCTTGCCGCCGCCGCACACGCCGAAGCCCAGCACGTCGATGATGTTGCCGCCGTCTTCCGGGCACCAGCCCTTTTGCAGCTGGCCGAACACGCCCAGCAGCTCGTTGGGGAAGCGCATATTGGTGTCGACCACGAAGGCGGCGTGGGCGATCGGAATCGAGACGCCGAAGCGCAGCGTCTCGGAGAACTTGTAGCCGACCGACGGCGACAGGTAGACCAGGCGCTGGATCTGTTCCTGCCGGCCCTGGTACTGGCCGGGGTCGTTGGGATCGGTGGTGCGGTCCAGGCTCATCGCCTGCGACATATAGCTGTCGGTGGCGAAGGTCCACGGCGAGCCGGCCTTGTTCCAGTACATGCCGACGCCGGGCACGGCCACCGCCGGCAGGCGCCAGCCGGGCATGCCGTAGCCGGGCACGTACATCACCTGGCGCACCGGGCCGGTGCGGGTGTTGGAGATCGGATCGTCCTTCCAGCCGCCGATGTCGAAGTTCGGCCCCGGCGTGAAGCTGGCCGCGGTGCGGATCGAAGCGACGAAGTTGTGGATGCTCTCGCCGTCGCCGGTCAGCCGCGCCAGGCCGGCGGGGTTGAAGTGGATCGAGGCGACGCCGGGCGGATCGGCGGTCACGGCATTGCCGAGCGACATGGCGACCACGCTGGTGGTCAGGTTCTCGGTCAGCGCAGCTTGCGCCGACAGCGGGCTCAGCGCCGCGCACAGGGCCGCAGCCGCGGCGGCGGTGGCGCGGCGGCGCGCGTGGACTGGACTGGACGGGCTCATGAAGGTCTACGCCGTCAGAAGTTCAGCGGGATGTTCATGCTCACCGTCATGTTCGGCGAGTCCGGCGTCAGGCCGATGCCGACCGACATGTTGACCGTGGTCTTGGGCGAGATGCGGTAGCCCAGACCCATGTTGAGGATGCTGGAGGTCTGCATATGGGTCTTGGCTTCGAGGCCGTCGGCGAAGCGCAGCTTGGAGCCGGCCGAGATCGCTTCCTGGAAGGAGATCGTGGTGGAAATGCCATACGACAGCGCGTACGCGAAGCCCATGCCGAAGCCGATGGTGCCGCCCGGCGCCACGCGGGTCAGGATGCGGGTGCCGTTGACTTGCCACAGGTGCTTGGCCGGCAGGCTGGCGGTGTAGTTCAGCGAGCCGAACAGCGCGACCGGGTCGACGATCTTGTTCACGCTGAGGCCGGCGGTGAAGGCGCCGACGCCGCTGCCGGTCGCCTCGCCGCTGCCGGCGATGATCTTGAACGGGCTGCGGCCGGTCGGCAGGCGCACGTTGCTGGTCACGGTCAGGTTGGGGGTGTCGCGGCGCGCTTCGAACGGCTGCCAGCGCGCGCCCAGCAGCAGGTCGCCCAGCGAGTTGGAGACGCCGTTGGACAGGTTGTTGTCCGAGTAGCGCGAGATCAGCGGCAGGGTGACGTTGCCGGTGACGTTGTCGAGCAGGCCGTAGTCGGCCGAGAAGGTGTTGGTGACGCTGTGCGAGCTGGTGTTCTCGATGTTGAACAGGGTGGTGCTGCCGTTGGCCAGGTCGGTGACGATGCGTTCCTCGCCGACGTAGGCGTAGGTCAGGTCGTAGGTGACCGACAGCTGGTTGCGGCGGATCATCGAGTACTGCTTGTCGACGGCGGTCAGGGTCTGCTTCAGCAGCGCGCTCTGGTCGCCTTCGCCTTCCTTCTTGGCCAGGGCGTCGCGGGCGGCGTCGGCGCTGGCCGGGGCGGCCGCGGGTGGTGTCTGTTGCGCCACAGCGGGCAGCGCCAGCAGGGTGGCGGCAATGGCTGCGGCGATAGGCAGGGTACGGAAAATCATCTTGGTCATCCTTGAAGAGTAGTGGCGCTGCTGAGGTTTAATTGCGATGCATCCAGGTGCCGGCGGCGCCTGAGTTGACGGCGCGCAGCAACTGCTGGGCCGAGTTGGACAGGCCGTCCTGCCGGCCCTTGCCTGTGACGCGGTCCATGTCGGTCACGCCCAGTTCCTGGTCGGTCAGCGCCAGTTGCGCCACCGGTTGCTGATCCTTGGCCGGGGAGATGATGAACAGGGTGTTCTTGTCCCACCAGCGGGCGAACTCCTCGACCGAGAACACGATGTTGCCGGCCGACGGGTCGGCGATGTAGACCACGCCGTCGCGTATGCCGCGCAGCACCACGAAGTGCTTGGAGCCGGCGTAGTCGATCGGCACGATGGCCGGTTCGTTGAGCGTCATCAAGTCCTTGATCTCGGCCTTGAAGCCGGCCCCGGACATGCCCAGCGAGCCGACGTAGCGCTTCATGTCGAGCAGCGAGAAGCCGCGCCGTTCGATGATTTTTTCCTTCTCGCCCTTGTCCAGCATGCCTTCCATGGCCTGCTGCTCGTTGACCATCACGCCCAGGTGGTAGTTGAGGATGGTGACCAGCGCGGCCGAGCCGCAGCTGAAGTCGAAGGCCTGGCGCACGATGTGTTTGTATTTGAGTTCGGAGAACGGCTCCATGGTCACCGATTGCACGTAGGCGCCGCCGCCCAGCCGGGCTTGCGGCATCACGAACTGGTCCTTGGGAAGGTCTTTCGGTTCATGGCGGGACATGACACCGGCGCCGCCGATGACGGCGGCGATGACGGTCAGCAGGATCATCAGCATGGCGTCAGCCCTCGCGCGCGGCGCGCGCCATGCGCGGGAGCGGGCTCATACGCGCGCGATAAAAATGCTGGCGGCAAGGCCGGCGCAAAGTGCGGGCGTAGGCTGCGCCCAGAGGCGTCGGGCGCCCCGTTGGTGGGTTCATCTTGTCTCCGTATTTGTAATTAGAACGGTCGTGCTTTATTAAGGCGACAACTCGTCTTTCTTTTCTGGTAATTAATTAACGCATGGTTTGCCAAAACCGAGCATCTGTTTTTTTAGAGCTGTGACTCTAGATAATCCGGGCCGGACTTATGCTACTTGGCGTCCGGTTTGCCGCAACTTTTTGACAACAAGCGTGCAACAACGACCACACTCCGCGTCCTCACTCTGCATGGCTCCCAGGGCCAAGTCGTTGGCTTTGCAAGTCAGTGCGACACGCTGGACCGGCGTCGGGAGCGACTCATATGATGGACTCAATTAATAGTCAAATATTAAGATTTTCACGGTACCAGGCAGTGCGCCGCAGCTCCTACCCGGAGCCAAGGATCAGCCTGTCGGACGTGAGACCGGCCAAAAATTTCAAACACAACTCGGAGATAAAAAATGCAAATCGTTAAAACCGCAATCGCAGCAGCCCTGGCAACCCTGGCTTTCTCGGCATCGGCCATGACCCCGATCCAGGACGCAGAACTGAGCACCGTCAGCGGCCAGGACGGCGTGTCGATCGCTGCCAATCTGAACATCAAGATTGACTCCTTCGTCTACACCGACACCGACGCACTCGACGCCAACGGCCTGGGTGGTGGTTCGGTCAGCTTCAACGGCATCAAAGTTAACGGCCTGATCGCCGCTAACATCGACATCCTGTCGAAAAACTCCTTCCTGGCCGCCGCTGGCGCCGCCGGCGTGACCAACCCAGGCACCTTCTACAACCCAGCTACCGGCGGCGACGTGGTACAGATCGCTATCCCAGCGAGCGTGGTTGCTGACGGCCACTACCTGAACGTGTCGGTTGACGCGATCAAAATGGGCAACAACGCAGCATCGTTCGGTTCGGTAGCGATGAACCAGATCGACATGCGCGGCACCACCGTCTGGATCTTCGCGCACTAATCCAGGCTAGTCCGCGCTGGCTCGCAGGGTCTGTAGCTTGGCCTGAAAAGTCAGCGCGGCATGCTGGACGCTTGCAACAGCGTAGCCCTAAGATGGTTACGTAGCATTGAAAAAAACACAAATACCTAGACCAAAACCTCACGGAGACAATCACATGCAATTCATCAAAACCGCAGCAGCAGCAGCCCTGGCAACCCTGGCCTTCTCGGCATCGGCCATGACCCCGATCCAGGACGCAGAACTGAGCACCGTCAGCGGCCAGGACGGCGTGTCGATCGCTGCCAACCTGAACATCAAGATTGCATCGTTCGTCTACACCGATACCGACGCGCTGGACGCGAACGGCCTGGGTGGCGGTTCGGTCAGCTTCAACGGCATCAAAGTTAACGGCCTGATCGCCGCTAACATCGACATCCTGTCGAAAAACTCCTTCCTGGCCGCCGCTGGCGCCGCCGGCGTGACCAACCCAGGCACCTTCTACAACCCAGCTACCGGCGGCGACGTCGTGCAGATCGCTATCCCGGCGAGCGTGGTTGCTGACGGCCACTACCTGAACGTGTCGGTAGACTCGACCAAGATGGGCAACAACGCAGCATCGTTCGGTTCGGTAGCGATGAACCAGATCGACATGCGCGGCACCACCGTCTGGATCTTCGCTCACTAATCAGTTGAGCAACGGCAGCCGCGCCCGCGGCTGCCGTTCCCACATCATGAGCCCCCTCTATCTCCTGCGTTCGCTGTGGTTGTGCGCGGCTTTGGCCTGCTGCACGCTGACGGCTTCGGCGCAAATGCAAGCCCTGAGCGAAGACGAGCTGTCCAATATGCGCGGACAAGGTCTGGTCGCTCTGACCAACACCAGCCTGGGCGGCTTCGATTTCAGCAAGGTCGCGCTGGACGCCGACATCACGCTGAGCGCCAACCTGCGCAATATGCGGCTGGGCGAATACACTTACGCCGCCCGCAACGGCACCGGCGCCGACCTCGATATCGGCCTGCTGCAGTTCGGCCGCAGCGATGGCACCGAGGCGCAGCGCCTGGTCCACATCAGCAATCCCTATTTCGAATTCGTCTACAAGAACGCGGCCGACGGCGCCTCGCGCGAGGCGGTCGGCATGCGCTTCGGCTTTGAAGGCATCAGCGGCGACATCGGCCTGAAGATCAACAGCCTGTCGGGCTCGATGACGGTCAGCGGCCTGGCGGCCGACGGCAGCGCCGTGACGCTCGATTCGCGCACCGATACGCTGGGCGGCAAGCGCTGGGACGGCGGTTGCACCGCGCCTTGTTTGTCGCTGGCGCAGCTGGGCGGCGTGACGGCCGGCGATGCCGCCGGACCGAGCCGCGATTTCTGGATCTCGGTGTTGAAGACCGGCGTGCAATTCCCCAGCGCGGCCGGCGTGCCGGCTAGCGATGCGGCGCAGGCCGGCATCTGGCTGAACTGGCGCGACAAGCTGCAAGCGCTCAACACCACCGGCCTGGTGCCGCCGAATCTGCCGAAGGGCCGCTGATGATGGCCGCGCGCGCTTCCTTGCTGGCGTTGCTAACCATCGTGTGCGCACCGGCGCCGGCGATGGAGGCCCTGACGGATGCGGCGCTGTCGACCGTGCGCGGACGCGACGGCGTCAGCTTCGACCTGAACGGTTTCGCCATGAGCGGCGATGCGCGCGTCACCTACACCACGCCGATCGGCTCCAGCCTGTACGTGGAAAAATTCAGCGCCTCGCGCAGCGATAATCCGCTGCCGTTTTCCGATCCCTACAAGCTCGACATCGTGGCCGGCGCGCCCGGCCTGGCCGATGTGATCAATATCGCCTTCCCCTTGAACATCAATGCCGACCAGCGCTGGCAAGCCGCCTACGACTGGGGCGTGACGGCGGACGGTGTCACGCGCGAGCAGGGCAGCGTGGTGGTCAAGGACCTGGTGTTTTCCGGCGGCGGCTTGCAGTTCTCCACGCCGCAGGTCAATGACGGCGTGGCCTTCGGCGCCGCGTTGCGGATGGATATCGGCCAGCTGTCGTTCCAGCCGCGCGGCCGCACCGACGCCACCGAGGCGATGGTGCTGAGCGGTGTGCATATCGGCGGGGTCGACGGCAACGGCGTGTTCAACAACACGCCATGGATGCTGGCCAATGTGGCGTCGCAGCCGGCGGTGATCAATGCGCTGACCGACGAGACCGGGCCGCGCCTGCACATCGGCATCGACTGGCCGGACTCGCGCTACGGCAGCGGCGTGGCGCCGGCCGGCGGCATCGTGGTCGACAATATTTCCTTCGTCAGCCCGGGGCAGGCGACGGTGGACCTGGGATCGTCGCGCATAGGCTCGATCCAGATCCAGTATCTCGACATAAAGTTCAAGCACTGATGGCGCGCGCCCTGTTCCTGTCGCTGCTGTTCGCTGCCGGCGTGGCGCAGGCCGGGCCGTTGCAGGCGCTCGATGACAAGGAATTGTCGCAGGTCAGTGGTCAGGACGGCATCAGCTTTGCGGCGCACATTTCGCTCAACGATCCGACTTTGGTGGGGGCGGTCAGCGACAGCCGTTTGTCGCTGGGCTTCAATGGCGACGGGCAGAACCGCTACATCGTGTTCAAGAATGTGCGCGGCATGGTGGACATGTTCGCCGTCAGCCTGGGCGTGCAGACGCGCTCCGACGGCGGCGGCGACTACATCGCCATCGGCTTGCCGGGTTACGTACGCTACACCAACTTCGGCTTCGAATCGCTGAGCGTGCAGATGGACCCGAACGCGCCGGTCACCGGCAATTTGGGCAGCCTCAACATCAATGGCACCGTTTCTCTACAAGGCCAGGTCCGGCTCTGGTCGCATTAAACCTGGGGTCAAGTCTGACATTCGGACACGGCCCCGATTTTATTCGGTGGCGAACACGCACAGGGCGGTCAGGGGGAAGGCGAGGCCGGCCCACAGGACGCCGGTCCAGCCGTGCGCTGCAAACATCCAGCCACCCAGCGATGAACCCAACGCGCCTCCCATGAAGAACAAGGCCATGTAGAGGCCGTTCAGGCGGCTGCGGATGTCGGCCGGCAGCGCGAAGATGGCCCGCTGTCCCGTCACCAGGTTGGCCGAGACCCCCATGTCCAGCACGATCGACGTCAGCACCAGCACGCCCAGGTCGACCACGCGGCTGGAGTGGACCAGCAACGGCAGGGCGAAGGCCAGCGCGCCCAGCGTCAGCGCGACGGCGGTGGTGGAACGGCTCTTGCCGTGGTCGGCGCGGCGGCCGGCGATCGGCGAGGCGATTGCGCCCGCCACGCCCACCAGCGCGAAGATGGCGACGCCGGTCTGGCTCAGCTCGAAGCGCGGGCCGGTCAATTCCAGCGATACGCAGGTCCAGAACAGGCTGAAGGCGCCGAACATGCACGCCTGATAGGCGGCGCGGCGGCGCAGGATGGGCGTGCTCTTGAGCAGGTGCCACATCGAACCCAGCAACGCGAAATAATGCAGGCCCGAATCCGGCTGGCGCTGCGGCAGCCGCGCGCGCAGCAGGAAGGCCAGCGCCGTGGTGCCGACCGCGGAGATGACGAAGATGGCGTGCCAGCTCAACGCGTCGGCCACCAGGCTGGCGACGGGGCGGGCCAGCATGATGCCCATCAGCAGGCCGCTCATCACTTTGCCGACGGTCTGGCCGCGCTTTTCCGGCCGCGCCATGTGGGCGGCGAACGGCACCACGATCTGCGCCGCCACCGAACCCAATCCAATGCAGAAGGCCGCCAACAGGAACAAGGGCGCGCTGCGCGTGAACGAGGCGGCCAGCAAGGCGGCCGCCGTCACCAGCAGGGCGATGAAGATCAGGCGGCGGTTTTCCAGCAGGTCGCCCAGCGGCACGATGAACAGCAGGCCGAGGCAGTAGCCGATCTGCGTCAGCGTGACGATCAGGCCGGCCGCGCCGGGGTCGAGTCCGGTGGCGCGGCTGATCGGGCCGATCAGCGTTTGCGCGTAGTACAGGTTGGCGACGATGAGTCCGGTCGCGGTGGCGAACAGCCAGACCATGCCTGGGGAAATGTCTTGCTGGGCGTGGGACTGGCTCACGGGTGCTCCTTCAATTTGCAGGTCGCAATTTTACCGGCGATCACAAAATGCTGCTGAGCACGGGTCGTTTTTCCTACAGGCCGGCTTGCGCGCGCAGCAGCTCCTGCCGCACCTCGGCGGTGATTTCGTAGGAGCGCAGGCGCTGCGCGTGGTCGAAGATCTGCGAGGTGATCATCAGCTCGTCGGCGCCGGTGCGGGCGATGAATTCCTGCAGCTGGCGGCGCACCGTGTCCGGCGCGCCGATGGCCGAGCAGGACAGCACCGAATCGAGCAGCGCCCGTTCCTGCGGCCCCAGCGCTTGCAGATAGCCGGCCTGCGGTGGCGGCAGGCGCGCCGGACGGCCGCTGCGCAGGTTGACGAAGGCTTGCTGCATCGAGGTGGCGCGGTAGTGCGCCTCCTCGTCGCTGTCGGCGGCGAACACATTGAAGCCGAGCATGACGTGCGGCTTGCTCAGCTGCGCCGACGGCTGGAAGTTGCTGCGATAGAGCGAGATCGCCTGCATCATCATCTGCGGCGCGAAATGCGAGGCGAAGGCGAACGGCAGGCCCATGTGCGCGGCCAGCTGTGCGCCGAAGGTGCTGGAACCCAAAATCCACAGCGGCACCTTGGCGCCTTTGCCGGGCACGGCCAGCACGCGCTGGCGCGGCGTGTCCGACATGTAATCTTGTAGTTCGAGCACGTCCTGCGGGAAGGCGTCGGCGTCGCTGTCGAGGTTGCGGCGCAGGGCGCGCGCGGTGGTCTGGTCGGAGCCGGGCGCGCGGCCCAGGCCGAGGTCGATACGGCCGGGGAACAGCGCCTCCAGCGTGCCGAATTGCTCGGCGATCACCAGCGGCGCGTGGTTGGGCAGCATGATGCCGCCGGCGCCGACCCGGATGGTCGAGGTGCCGCCGGCCACATGGGCCATGACCACGGCGGTGGCGGCGCTGGCGATGCCGGGCATGCCGTGGTGCTCGGCCAGCCAGTAGCGCTGGTAGCCCCAGCGTTCGCCGTGCTGCGCCAGGTCCAGCGTGTTGCGGAACGATGCGGAGGGCGTGCTGCCTTCGGCGATCGGGGAAAGGTCGAGGATGGAAAATGGAATCATGGGGGCTATATCCGGCCGTTTGGCCGATAATCAATGAAGCCCATGGGTTGAGTGTGGGTATTCGGCGTATTAAATCAATAATTTCTAATCATTTAAACAGTATTTTTATTAAACGTCTGATATTTAGTGTGTTTATTTCGCTGAAGTTTGGCCGGAAGTTTTAAAAAAATATCTCCCTGCGTATTTTCCTGATTTACCATAGGAAACAGTAAAGCGCATCGCATTACTACTCCCTTATTACATTTTCATTCTTTCGATGGCATGCCTGCTATCGCGGGGAAAACTCATGCCGAAGAAAATTGCCATTCTATTTACGATGCTGCTGCTGGCTTGCTGCCAGGCGCTGTTTGCCGCCGGGCTGAGCGAGCCGGGTTCGGTCGTGCACCGGGGCCAGTTGTACCGGGTTACGCATGATGGCAAGACCAGCTATTTGTTCGGCACCATCCATGTCGGCAGGGACGGTTTTTACCCGCTGGACCCGGTGGCGTCGCGCGCGCTGCTCGATTCCAAGGCGCTGGTGATAGAGCTCGATATCCGCCAGGATGCGCCGTTCCAGCTGGCGCTGGCGCGCCACGGCCGCTACCTGGACGGTGATATATTGCAAAATCATTTGTCGCCAGCCACCTTGCGGCTGACGGTGCAGGCGCTGGCGCGGGCCGGCCTGTCGCTGCAATCGGTGCAGCACTACAAGCCCTGGCTGGTGGCCAACCTGCTGGTCGGCGCCGAGATGGAGGTGCATGGCTTCCAGCGCAGCCAGGCGGTCGAGTACGCGCTCTTGGCGGCCGCCAAGAGCCAGGACAAGGCGGTGCGCGAGCTGGAAAGCGCCGATTATCAGCTGAGCCTGTTCGATACGCTGGATGAGCGCCAGCAAGAACAGTATCTGCTGGAGAACCTGGCGGACTTGGCCGACGGCGTCTCGCTGAAGCGATCCACCGCGCTGATCGACGCCTGGAACGCCGCCGACGCGCCCGGCATCCGCGCGGCATGGCAGTCCGCCACCAGCGGCGATACGATCTCCGCCGGCTTCATGAACCGTGTGTTGCTGGGCAAGCGCAATCCCGAAATGGCCAACAATATCGAGCGCATCATGATGCAGGAGCAGGCCGCTTTTGTCGGTGTCGGCCTGCTGCACCTGATGGGCGACGACGGCTTGCCGCAGCTGCTCAGGAAGCGCGGCTATCAGGTCGAGCAGCTGTACTAGTAATTGGTCAACGCGCCGTTGTTGTAGCGTACTCGGTCGCCGATCTTGTAGCTGGGCATGGAGTCGACCACCACCATCTGGCTGTTGCCGTCGTCCATGCGCACGGTGACGCGGTAGACCTTGTCGGTCGGCAAGCCGACGCTGCCGCCCGCCGCTGCGGCGCCCACCGCGCCCACGCCCACATCCTGTCGCTGCATCTGGTCGATGGCCTGCACCACGCCGTAGGAGGTTTGGGCGCTGGGGCTGCTGCTGCTCATGCCGCTGCCGCTGTTGGCCATGGTGCCGGTGGTGCTGCTCTGGCTAGTGGTGGTGCTGGTGGTGCTGGGGCTGCTGCCATCGGACGGGTAGCTGCCGGTGCTGCTGCTCGCGCCGGGTTCGCTGCTGCGTTCTGAGGCGCAAGCTGCCAGCGTCAGGATAAATAGCGCGACGATAGAATTTTTTGTCATATTCATTTCATTCTCCCCTCGGTCGAATCATCAAAAAGGCCAGCCTTTTGATTCAGAGGTCGTTTGCTCGGTTTTGTTCCCCCACATTCTGTCGCGGTTGATATACATCAATTGAACGCTGCTACTCACACGCAATAATTGTTGGGTATCACTTTAAAGGACATCGATATGTTGACACGCGTGACAGATACTATTATCGAAGATTTAATTAATTCAACTTGTGGAAACGCGCCGGACCTTCGCAGCCGGCATTTATTAACGCACTCATTGCACGAATTGGTACGCGTGGCCAAGGCGGAGCAATTGCAGCAGATGCGTTTGGACGTGGAGCTGGCGATGGGCGCGCCTGGAGAACGCGCCGGAAGTATCAGTTTGACGGCTGGATGCGATAGCGGGTCCACAGGGCCCACATGAAGAGCGCCGTCAGCACGGCGGCGTTGCAGTCGACCAGCCAGTCGGACACGGCACCATGACGGTAGGGGAAGAAGCTTTGCACGTATTCGTCGAGTGCGCCCATCAGGGCGATGGTCAGTACAGCCTTGCCGGCGCGTAGCCGCAAGCCGCCGGTTCCGCCGGTGAAAATCAGGAAGGTCAGGCCGGCGTAGGCGATGGAGTGCAGTATCAGTCCCGAGGCCACCTGGCCGATGTCCTGGCGGGCGCCGGGCAGCGAGCCGAGTATCAGGATCAGCAGGTACAGGACGATGGCGGTCCAGTAGCGTAGTCGGGCGTGGGAACTGGTCAGGAAGAGTAGCTTGATCATGACCCGGACAATACCATGCAGCGCAAAAAAGAGGGAGTGGTGCACCAGAAGCCCGGTGCACCTTTCTTCCGTCATGCCTATCGGTTGCATGTACTGAAGATGTGACCAGTATGGGGAATAAATATGACGCTGTAATGACAATGGGCAAAAAAAAAGCCCGCTGGTTAAAGCGGGCTTAAAACTATTTTCTTGGAGGAGAATAGTGGAGACAGGTGTAATTATGGGGGCATCAAAGATATGTGTCTAATTGTTGTTTCAGATACCAGACATCAATAATGCGTATAACTCTTTATTTCACCGGCACCGTGTAGTTCAGCGCCAGCCGGCCGCCGTCCACGTACAGCGTCTGGCCGGTCATGTAGCTGGCGTCGTCGCTGGCCAGGAAGGCGGCGATCGAGGCCACTTCCTCCGGTTCGCCGCAGCGGCCCATCGGCGTGCGCGACAGGATGGTGTGGCGCGCTTCCGGGCTGGCCATCACGGCCTGCTTGGCCAGCTCGGTCAGGATGGTGCCGGGGCCGATGCCGTTGACGCGGATGCCGTGCGTGACCAGGTTGAGCGACATGACCTTGGTCAGCTGGTTGATCGCACCCTTGGACACCACATACGGCACCTGGTTCGGGATCGCCAGTTCGGCGTTCACGCTGGACATGTTGATGATGCAGCCGCTCTGCTGCTTGGCCATCTCGCGCGCCACCGCCTGGCCGCACAGGAACATGGATTTGAGGTTGATGCGCAGCACGCGGTCGAAATCGTCCTCGGTCAGGTCGAGGAAATCGGCGGCGTGGGTGACGCCGGCGTTGTTGATCAGGATGTCGATGCGGCCGAATTCGGCCAGGGTGGCGGCCACCAGGGCGTCGACATCGCATTTCTGGCTGACGTCGGCGGCGAAGAAGCGCGCCTGCTCGCCCAGCGTGGCGGCGGCGGAGGCGCCTTCCGGCTTGATGTCGACCAGCATGACCTTGGCGCCTTCGGCCACCAGGCGCTGCGCGCAAGCCAAGCCTATGCCTTGGGTGGCGCCGGTCACAATGGCGACTTTATTCATGAGTTTCATAGGAATTCGCTTTCTAAGGAATGAGGGCCAAATTTTAACAGGCCGGTGTGGGGGCGTTACAATAGAGGGTTTGCAACAAATTCGAAGGGTGCGTCGTGACTTTTATCAATAAATTATCTGCCGCCTGGGCGGCCAACGACTCCCTGCTGTGCGTGGGCCTGGATCCGGACATGGCCAAGCTGCCGGCCCAATTCCAGAACGACCCGCAAGGCATCTACCACTTCTGCCGCGAGATCATCGACGCGACCGCCGACCTGGCGTGCTCGTTCAAGCCGCAGATCGCCTACTTCGCGGCGCTGAGCGCGGAAGACCAGCTGGAGAAAATCTGCCACTACGTGCGTGACAATTATCCGCATATTCCGGTGATCCTGGACGCCAAGCGCGGCGACATCGGCGCCACCGCGCGCCAGTACGCGCGCGAAGCGTTCGACCGCTACGGCGCCGACGCGGTGACCGTCAATCCCTACATGGGTTCGGATTCGGTGGAGCCCTACATGGAGTGGAGCGAGCGCGGCGTCATCATCCTGTGCCGCACTTCCAACGCGGGCGGTTCGGACTTGCAGTTCCTGAACGTCGACGGCAAGCCGCTGTATCAGCACGTGGCGCGCCTGGTGGCGGACAAGTGGAACGCCAACGGCCAATGCGCGCTGGTGGTGGGCGCCACCTTCCCGGAAGAACTGGCGCAGGTACGGGCGATCGTCGGCGACATGCCGTTGCTGGTGCCGGGCATCGGCGCGCAGGGCGGCGATATCGAAGCGACCGTCAAGTCGGGCCGGACCTACAACGGCACCGGCATGATGATCAACTCCTCGCGCGCGATCCTGTACGCGGCGCCGCAGGGCGCTGAAGATTTCGCGGCCGCAGCGCGCCGCGTGGCGCTGGAGACGCGCGACACGATCAACCAGCATCGCGCCTGACGTCATTCCCGCGCAGGCGGGAATCCATGCACGCTCAGCATGGATCCCCGCTTGCGCGGGGACGACGGATAGACTGCGCCTAGTGCGCCGGAGCGATCAGCTCCACGTACTCGTACAGCTCGGCCAGTATGTGTTCGGCACGTTCATCGGCATCCTGTTGCAGATGGTCGATCTCGCCGAAGAACTGGTCGATGCTGCGCGCGCCGCCGGCGCCTTCGTAGAAGCGCGCCGCGCGGTGCTGCTCCCAATGCTCCATCTCGCCTTCGGACAAGGTCTCGGGGAAGTTGCGCGCGCGGTAGCGGAACAGCAGTTCCAGCAGGCGCGGATCGCTGAACGACGGCGATGCCGTGGCCAGCTTGGCCGGCGTTTCCTTGCGCAGCGAGTCCAGCATGCGGCGGTCGTCCTTGCCGACGAAGCCGTTGTACAAATCCTCGTCCACATCCAGTTCGTCGCCGGCTGGGCGGTGGAAAACCTGCTCCCATTCCACATCCATGTTGCGGCCGGCCGCGGCCAGCGCGGCGTAAGCCTTGCCTTGCTCCAGGTCGATGCCCCATTTGGCCGCCATCGCCGGCGACAGCGTCTTCAGATTCGACACCAGCATCGGCGACTTGTTCAGGTGGATGCTCTTGACCGGCAGCCGTGTCATGCCTTCCGGCAGCGCATCGGCGCGGCTGAAGATGCGGGTGCGGATGGTGTCGGCGTCCAGCGTGAACAGTTCGGTCGGATCGTAGGTGCAATCCCAGACGATCACTTCGTTCTTGTTGGTCGGGTGCGTGGCCAGCGGCCACACCAGCGCGATGCAGCCGCGCTCGGCCGGGAACATGCCGGACACGTGCAGGAACGGCGCGCGCAGCTGCGGCGCCAGGTGCATGCCGATCTCGTCGGCGACGCGGTCTTTCTTGTGCAGCGCCAGGCAGAAGTCGAACAGCTTCGGCTGTTTCTGCTTGATCAGGCGCGCCAGCGCGATGGTGGCGCGGACGTCGGACAAGGCATCGTGCGCCGCCTCGTGCAGCAGGCCGTTGGCCTTGGCCAGGTGCTCCAGCTTGAAGCTGGGCTTGCCGTCTTCGCGCATTGGCCATTCGATGCCTTCCGGGCGCAGCGCGTAGGTCATGCGCACCACGTCCAGCAAGTCCCAGCGGCCGCACTGGTTTTGCCATTCGCGCGCGTACGGGTCGATCAGGTTGCGCCAGAACATGAAGCGGGTGATCTCGTCGTCGAAGCGAATGGTGTTGTAGCCGACGCCGATGGTGCCGGGCTTGGAGAAGGCTTGCTCGATGGTGGCGGCGAACTTGTGCTCGGGCACGCCCCATTCCAGGCACTGCTGCGGCGTGATGCCGGTGATCAGGCAGGATTGCGGGTCCGGCAGGAAATCGTTGGCCGGTTTGCAATACAACATGATGGGATCGCCGATCTCGTTCAGGTCGGCGTCGGTGCGGATCGCGGCGAATTGCGCCGGGCGGTCGCGGCGCGCCTGGGCGCCAAAGGTTTCGTAGTCGTGCCAGAGAAAGGTCTGTGTGGTCATGGTTGCGGTCAAGGGGGCTACAGTTATTCGTAAATCTGCCGATAATTAAAAGATATTCCAACAGGAGCCACATCATGGCCACTCCCGTCTCTGCAACATCCGGCAGTACAACAGCCGCGACGCCGGTCCAGGCCAAGGACGATAGCAATGTGAACGTCCTGGCCAAGGCCAAGGCGCAACTTAACGTGTCTATCGTACAAGCTTCCTTGACGGTATCGCTGAATTCCTCCAACGATCCGTTGTCGGTGGTGCTGAAAACGGCGCTGACCGGCATCAACGAGGCGCTCAAGGGCGATTTCGGCGACAACGCCATCCAGAACGCCGTATCGCAGGATAATACGCCGGAAGGCACCGCGAGCCGCATTGTATCGCTGTCGACGGCGTTTTATGAAGCCTTCAAGCAGCAACACCCCGGCGAGGAGGGGGATGCGGTGCTCAACAAGTTCATGGATACGCTGAAAAAGGGCGTGGAGCAGGGCTTCAAGGAGGCGCGCGATGTGCTGGACGGGCTGAAGGTGCTGAACGGCGACGTGGCCAGCAATATCGACAAGACTTACGAGCTGGTGCAGAAGGGCTATGCCGACTTCGCGGCCGCGCACAAGGCGCAGCCGGCGGCAGCGGCTGACACAGCCCCGGTCAAGGCTGGACCAGGCCAGTAGCTTCGTGATGGGCCACGCGGTTGCGGCCCAGGTCCTTGGCGCGGTAGAGCGCGCCGTCGGCGGCGGCGATCAGCGCATGGTCGTCCTGGCCGGCCTGCAGCGTCGCCACGCCGAATGAGGCCGTGATCTGCGGCAGCGCCACCCGCATGTCGGCAAACACCACCGCCTGCTGCATGCGCTCGCACAGGCGCTCGGCTACCGCCACCGCGACTTTGTCGCTGGTATCCGGCAACAGCACCATCATTTCCTCGCCACCGTAGCGGACCGCGAAATCGGTCGGCCGCAGCGCGCTGCTGAGCACGTGGGCGGCGGTGCGCAAGGCCTGGTCGCCGGCCAGGTGGCCGTGGCTGTCGTTGAATTGCTTGAAGTGGTCGAGGTCGATCATGATCAGCGCCAGCGGCGCGTGCGAGCCGTGCGCGGTGGCGATCATGGTCGGCAGCAGGTCGTTGAGCCAGGCGCGGTTGTACAGGCCCGTCAGGCCGTCTATCATCGACAGCTGGCGGTAGAACTCGCCCAGCTTCTGGCGCCGGCGCAGCTGCGCGTTGGCGGCGCGGATGCGGAAGGACAGCAGCCGCAGCAGGTTGCGCGCCAATACATTCGATTCGTCGATCAGCTTCCAGACGATGTCGGCCTCGATCACCAGCACTTCGCTCTGCTCCAGCGCGGTGATGCTGGACAGGTTGGCTTCCTCGTCCAATACCGATTGTTCGCCCACGCTTTCGCCCGGCAGTATCTTGCTGACGGTGCCGTCGGCCATGCCGGTGCGGGTGTCGGTGGCGACCGACAGTGCGCCGCTCAATACGATGTAGAGGCGGGCGCGGCTGGAATCGGTGACCGCCTGCCCGGCTTCCAGTTGCATCACGGGGCAGGGCGCCAGCAGTTTGGCGATGGCGGTGTCGTCATCGGCGTTGCGCAGCAGCTGCAAGTCGCTGATCTGGTAGCGGGAGGCGCCGAATGTGCTGATTTGTTTCAAAATGGTCTTTCAGGGTGCTGATGGGCAAGCACAGTAATCATAGCTGAACTGCCTTGTATCCAGTGTAAATTTCATGCCCGCAGTTGTTGCACGTTGTATCCGCAGATGCTTCAATGTCGCATTGCTTACATTGGATGACAACATGGAATATACCGACGCGATCGGCACTACGCATCAGGCCGATCCGAACGCGCGCATCGTCTCGCTGGTGCCGTCGATTACCGAGCTGCTGTGCGACCTGGGGCTGGCCGGGCAATTGGTGGGGCGCACCGGCTTTTGCATCCATCCGGCCGCGGTGGTGCAAGCCATCCCCAAGGTCGGCGGCACCAAGGATGTGAATATCGACAAAATCCGCAAGCTGGCGCCGACCCATCTGGTGGTGAATATCGACGAGAACGAAAAGCCGACCGTCGAATTGCTGGCGGAATTCATTCCGAACATCGTCGTCACGCATCCGCTGCGCCCGCGCGACAACCTGGAGCTGGCGCGCCTGATGGGTGGCGTGTTCTGCCGCGAGCAGGCGGCGGCCGACTGGTGCGCGGCGTTCGAGGCGGAATATGCGTTGCTGCGCGCCATGCCGCCGGGCCGGCCGCAGACGATGTTGTACTGCATCTGGCAAGACCCGTGGATGACGATCTCGCAGGACACCTACATCGCGCGCATGCTGGAGGAAATCGGCTGGCGCGTGCCGGAGCTGGGCGAGGTGCGTTATCCGCGCTTCGAATGGTCGTCGGAATTGATCGCTCAAGTGGATGGGGTGTTGCTGTCGAGCGAACCGTATCGCTTCACGGAAGCCCATGCGGATGCGCTGGAAAAACAGATCGGCAAGCCGGTGTTGTTGGTCGATGGGGAGATGATGTCCTGGTATGGCAGCAGGTCGCTGCAAGGACTGGGATATTTGCGGGAGCTAGCACAGCGCTAGCTCCGCCCATATCAGAATTATTCGGTGTCGTCTGCGTCGGCTTCGGCATCGGCCGGTACGGCGCCGTTGGCGTGACGCTTGTCTTTGTCATGCAGGCGGCCCAGGGCGCTGTCGATGGCGCGTTTGAGTTTGTCCGCCGAGCCGCCTATGGCCTGGTGCAGCGTGGCGGCGTGATCGCTGACGGCGATCGGTTGATACCCGGTGACGCGGGCTTCCATCAGGCAGCGGTTATCGCCGTCGGCCGATTTCTGCGTCAGGTTGTCGCTCAGGTGGACTTCGACGCGGGTGATCTGTTCGCCGAAGCGGTGGAGGGCATTGCTCACGACCGTTTGTACATGTTCATCCAGACCGGCGTGGCGGTCGATGGTTTTGTCGGCATTGATATTGATTTGCATAAGCTTGCTCCTGTTTGTTGAACTGCAATTCAATATTACTCCTTTTCTCCTTATGTTCTCGTTAAGAAGACATTTCAACATGAGCGTGGCGTCGTTGCAGCTCCTTGCCGTGCAGGCGCACTGTCTTCGTCGCTGCGCCTAGCCACACTCATGTTGAAACGTCTTCTACGCATTGATGAGCGAAGCGGCAATGTTGATCGACAGCCCCAGGATCGCCAGGTTGTAGAAGAAGCACAGCACCGACTGCCCCAGCACCACCTGACGCATGGCGCGGCTGCGCACGGTCACGTCCGAGGTCTGTAGCGCCACCGAGATCGTGAGCGAGAAATACAGGAAATCCCAGTAGTTGGGCACCAGGTCCTGGTCGGGGAATTGCAGCAACCGTTCGCCGTCATCCTTGATGTAGTACAGATGCGCGTAGTGCGAGCAGAACATCACGCCTATCATGAACCACGAACCGGTCAAGGTCAGCACCACGAAGCCGTAGTGCAATGCCATGTCGGTGGCCTTCAAGTCCTTCAGCGCCGACAGTTGCGAAACGATGGCCGCCAGGCTGATCATGATCGCCACCGACAGCGTGGCCAGGATCACCGGCCCCTTTTCGTCCTGGCGGCAGGCGGCGCGCTTGATGTCGTGCTGGTCGGCGCGCACCATCATCCAGCCCATCGTCAACAGATAGGACCAGACGGCGATATTCCAGCCCGTCAGCAGGCGCGCCAGCAGCGGCCACGATTGCGGCAGCAGCGGCCCAACGATGGCGCCCAGCGCGACTGCCAGGCTCAGGTGGGGGCGGCTGTGGATGATGCCCGGCAGCGGGATGCGGAAGCTCATTGTTTATCCTCGTGTGGGAAACGGTCCATGCGCGACAGTACAGGGAACAGCGCGGCCCAGGCGCCGGTCACGGCCAGCGTGGCGGCGCCGCCGAACAGCACCGCGCGCGTCAGGCCCATCCAGCCGGCGGTCAGGCCGGATTCAAATTCGCCCAGCTCGTTCGAGGCGCCGATGAACACCGAGTTCACCGCGCTGACGCGGCCGCGGATCGCGTCCGGCGTTTCGTACTGCACCAGCAGGTGCCGCACGTAGACGCTGATCATGTCGCCGGCGCCCATCAGGAACAGCGCCGCCAGCGCGACGACGAAGGTGGTGGTGGCGCCCAGCACCAGCGTGCAGACGCCGAACACGCCGACGCCGCCCAGCATCCACAGGCCGACCCGGCGCGTGATGGGGAAGAAGGCCAGCGCGATCGAGCACAGGGCGGCGCCGGCGCCGGGCGCGGTGCGCAGCATGCCGAGGCCGGTCGGGCCGACGTGCAGCACGTCGTGCGCCAGCGCCGGCAGCAGCGCGGTGGCGCCGCCGAACAGCACGGCAAACAGATCAAGCGAGATCGCCCCCAGCACCACCGGCTTGGAGCAGACGAAGCGCAGCCCTTCCAGCACGGTGTGCCAGGTGGCCGGTTCGCGGTTGCTGGGCTGCTTGACGGATTTGACCAGCGACATCATCACCACCGCGGCCACCAGCAGCACCGAGGAAATCGTATAAACCGTTTTCGGCCCGGCCAGGTAGAACAGGCCGCCCAAGGTGGGGCCGAGGATGACGGCGACGTGGAAGCTCGACGAGCTCAGCGCGACGGCCTTGCTGAAGCTCTCGGCCGGCACCAGGTTGACCAGGATGGCTTGCGTGGCCGGCCCCATGAAGGCGCGCGCGCTGCCGAACAGCACCAGCACGGCAAACACCGGCCACACGGCGCTCAGGCCGGCGACGGTGAAGCCCAGCAGCATCAGCCCGCACAGCAGCTGCGCGCCCAGCGCCAGCGCGATCAGGTTGCGGCGGTCGTAGCGGTCGGCGGCGTGGCCGGCGATCAGGATCAGCAGCAGGAAGGGCGCGAACTGCGCCAGCCCGATCAGGCCGAGGTCGAACAGGTTGTGGGTCATCGCATAGACTTGCCAGCCGATGGCGACGTTTTGCATCTGGACCGCCAGGGTGGCGAGGGTGCGGGCGGAAAGGTAGAGGGCGAAGTTACGGTGGCGCAGGACGCTGAAGCCGTTGGAGGAGCTGGTACTGGTACTGGTGCTGGCGGTCATTTGAGCTTTCAGGGAGCAGAGCCTTGGGACTCCGCATCCCTGTCTGCTCCCGGTGGGATGGATGCTTAAGACTTGTGGATGTCGGCTTCGGTGGTGAAGGCATCGGCGTAGAATTCGTCCTCCGGCAAACGGCATTGCGCGACGAAATCGCGCTTGGCGGAATCGACCACGATAGGCGCGCCGCAGGCATACACCTGATGGCCGGACAGGTCGGGCAGGTCGGCCATGACGGCGGCGTGCACGAAGCCGGTGCGGCCGGTCCAGTGGTCTTCCTCCTGCGCGGCCGAGATCACCGGCACGTAGGTGAAGTTCGGCAGGATCGCTTCCCATTGGCGGCACAGCGCATCCATGTACAGGTCCTGCGGGCGGCGGCCGCCCCAGTACAAGGTCATCGGACGTTGCGAATCCTGCGCGCGCAGGTGCTCGATGATGGCCTTGATCGGCGCGAAGCCGGTGCCGGAGGCCAGCAGCACCATCGGCTTGTCGCTGTCCTCGCGCACGAAGAAGGTGCCCATCGGGCCTTCGAAGCGCAGGATGTCGCGTTCCTTCAGGGTGCTGAACACCTGGTCGGTGAACAGGCCGCCCGGCATGTGGCGGATGTGCAGGCTCAGCGGCTGGTCCTGGTCCGGCGGCGAAGCCAGGCTGTAGCTGCGGCGCTTGCCGTCGCGCAGCATGAATTCGATGTACTGGCCGGCGCGGAATTTCAGCGTCTCGTTGGCCGGCAGTTGCAGGGTCATGACGATCACGTCCGGCGCCAGCTTTTCCAGCGTCGCCACGCGCGACGGCATCTTGCGGATCGGATAGTCGTCGCTGCCGGCCACTTCACGGGCTTCGATCACCAGGTCGCTGTGCGCGGTGGCGCAGCAGAACAGCGCCTGGCCGGCCGCTTCCTCGTCCTTGGTCAGCGCGCGCTCCTGGTGGGCCTTGTGTGTGACCGAACCGGAAATGACCTTGCCTTTGCAGGAACTGCACGCGCCATTCTTGCAGCCGTAGGGCAGGCCGACGCCGGCGCGCATGGCCGCGGCCAGCACGGTTTCGTCTTGCTCGCAGCTGAATTGATGGCCGCTAGGCTGTACAGTAATTTGAAACGTCATACAATCCTTCAATGAAAAAACTTACTATTCAAAAATTCAAGCTGCCGCGCCTGTTGATCGTGGGCTGCGGCGACGTCGGCATGCGGCTGCTGCCGCTGTTGCGTCCGTATTTTCGCGTGTTCGCCACCACCAGCCAGCCGTCGCGCTGCGCCGAATTGCGCGCGCTGGGCGCCGTGCCGCTGGTGGCCGACCTGGACCAGCCCGCCACTTTGCGGCGCCTGGCCGGCCTGGCCAGCCATGTCGTGCATCTGGCGCCGCCGCCCGCCGAGGGGCCGCTGGACCGCCGCACGCGCAATCTGACCGCCATTTTACCTGAGCACGCCCGTCTGGTTTATGTCAGCACCACCGGTGTCTACGGAGATTGTGGCGGCGCCTTGTTTGACGAGAGCCGTCCGGTGGCGCCGCGCAACGCCCGCGCCCTGCGCCGGGTGGACGCCGAGCAGGTGTTGCGGGGCTGGGCGCGGCGCGCCGGCGCGCAATTGTCCATCCTGCGGGTGCCGGGAATTTATGCCGCCGAGCGCCTGCCGTTGAAGCGCTTGCAGGCCGGCACGCCGGCGCTGGTCGAGGCGGAGGATGTGTACACCAACCACATCCACGCCGACGACCTGGCCGCCATCATCGCGCGCGCGCTGTTCCGCGCCTTGCCCAACCGGGTGTATCACGCGGTGGACGATAGCGATATGAAGATGGCGGAGTATTTCGATGCGGTGGCGGACGCCTTCCAGCTGCCGCGCCCGCCGCGCCTGGTGCGCGCGGAGTTGCAGAAGGTGGTGACGCCGGCCTTGCTGTCGTTTATGTCGGAGTCGCGCCGGCTGAGCAATGGCCGCATCAAGCGCGAACTGGGCGTGCGGCTGCGCTACGCCACCGTGGCGCAGATGTTGAAGGGCTGATCAGGCGCGCGGCGGACGCTTCTTCTGCTGCACGCGCTGTTGCTGCTTCTTCTGGGTCTGCACTTTGTTCTGCTTGGCTTCGTGCAGGGCGACGGCGTCCTTGCGGGCCTGTTCCGGCGTGCGCATTTCCTCATTGTCATCGTGGGCGACGAAATATTCGGCGTCCTGGGCGTCGACCACCAGCTTGATGGCGGCGGCGTCGTCGAGGTCATAGATTTCGTGGAGCAGCGTCGTTACTTCGTCGAGAAATTCTTCGTAGGTCATGGGAGTATGTAAAAACAAGTAAAGACGGGGCGGAAATTACACTAGTGCAAGTCGTTTCCGTGGGGTTTGTGCCAAAATGGCAACGCAATTTGTATGAGCTATATCAATCAAGTCTGCACATGATACGATATTGTTAGCCATCTCACGAAGGAGCCATGGGTATGACAGCCACTTCCCATCCCAGCAAGGAGCAGGTTCGCGCCTATATGCACCAGCGTGAGTGCGACCGCCGTCCTCCGCCTACTCCGGACGAGATCCGCCGCCAGCTGGGCTGGTACTACAATTCCCACGACATCGATTTCCTCGGTTCTTCCACACTTCTCTTCCCAGGCTCTATCGCCCAACTGGCCGCTTTGATGGCCGTTGAATGGTGTTTTCGTGCCGCCGGCATCAGCCGATCCAACTAACTTTACCAATATTTATACCTTTTCTCGCAACAAATATCTTCCTAGCACAAGAAATAGGGGTAAAATCTCTCTAAATCTCACAGAAATGTCTGATGAGTTAGCCGTTCGTTAACGTAAACGTGTATTATCTCGGCTAAGCACTAAAAACCGGCACAAATGACTGTGTTTTGTAGTGCTTCATTGGTAATAGAGCTGAAAATTTTTTTTACCCATGTGTCGTTTTTTGTTAAAGACGGCCAGAACCTACTTAAAAAACATTATGTCTATCAAAGAAATCACCGCATCGCCGACCTACAACCCTAATCGCGTGCTGGATGCCATCATCGAGAAACTGCAACTGAAAAACGATGCGGCCCTGTCGCGCGCGCTGGAAGTAGCGCCACCGGTCATCAGCAAGATCCGCCACAACACGCTGCCTATCGGCGCGACCATCCTGATCCGCATGCACGAGATCAGCGATTTCAGCATTCGCGAACTGCGCGAATTGATGGCGGCCTGATGACGGGCCAGTCGTAAAGAAAACGGCGCGGACCTCTCGGTCACGCGCCGTTGTCTTATGCGGCTTGCTTCGTCTGGCCGTCGGCCTGGTGCTCAGGCCGACGTGCTGATGGTGGTGCCGATGCGCTGGCCGCTGGTGTTGACGGTCGGCGCGGCCGCCACTTGCGGCGGCGCTGGCGGAGCCGGCGGCGTGACGCGTTCGGCGGGTTTTTCCACCGCTTTCACCGGCTCAGGCTGGCGGGGCGGTGTCGCTTGTACGGCGGCAGTACTGGAAGCTACGGTATTGACAGCCATGATGAACTCCCATCATCCATAAATATCCCCAGAGTATGCCACTTATTTGAGCAGCCCGCCTGTTTGCGTTGCCGTGTGTGGCGCAAACGCCAGTGCTCAGGCCGACGGCGCCAGGCGCGGACGGTCGCTGTAGAAACTGGCGACGCGGGCCTGGTCGATGATGGCGCCGGCGTCGGCTGCCGTTTGCAAGCCTTGCGCCACCTTGCCCGGAGCCGCCGAGTAGGCGGTCACGCCTGGGGCTGCGGAGTAGGCGATCTTGGCCGAATAGGCGGTCTGGGCGACCACGCCGGGAGCGGCCGAGTACGCGGTCTTGGCGGCAACGCCGGGGGCGGCCGAGTAGGCGGTGTTGGCGGCAACGCCCGGCGCGGCCGAGTAAGCCGTCGCGCCCGGGGCGGCCGAGTAGGCCACGTCCTGATGCGCGGCGCCGCGCAGGTAGGACTCGCCGAAAGTCGCCTCATACAATTCCTGCATGCGATGGCCGAGGCGTTCGTGCGCCACCAGGTCGTCCTCGCCGCGCAGGCCGATGTACGGGAAATGGTGCAGGAAATGGCCGAACACGGCGTCGCAGTCGGCCGCGTATTTCATCGTGTCCAGGATGTGGTAGTGCCAGAAGGTGTCCACGTCGACCAGCGGCGCGGTCTGCTCATTCGGGAACTGCTTCATCAGGAACAGGAACCGGCGGTACTCGGTTTCGATGGCGTTGGCGCGCTCCAGCGACCAGCCTTCGCCAGACTCTTTGTGCATCAGCTTGACTTTGATCGGTTCCAGGTCCAGGGCATTGATGACGTTCATGGCATTTCCTTTTGCGTTGATGAGGCGGGTTGAAAAAATAGAACAATTGCAATTCTTGCCCAGCGCCAGCGAAGCGCCTTTGATTTTTCTCAAGCTTTATCAGGAACGTCCTACGGTATTGGGAATGCGCTGACGCTGCCGCTCAGGCAGGGACGTCGGCGGCCAGGCGGGTGGTGAGCTGGTGGTCGTCGAGCGATGGCGGCGGCACGTACTCGACCGGCACCGAGATCGATACCGTGGTGCCGGCATTGTGGCCGCCGGTGATGGCGCAATGGCCGCCGAGCAGGCTGATGCGTTCTTCGATGCCGACCAGGCCGAAGGAGCCGACCTTGTTGCGGCTGCTCTCGCGCATGCCGACGCCGTTGTCGCTGATGGTCATGCTGAGCATGCCGCCGGCCTGGCGCAGCTCGACCCGCACCAGGCTGGCGCGGGCGTGCTGCAGGATGTTGCTCAGCGATTCCTGCAGCACGCGGAAGAAGGCGGTGGCGCAGCGGTCGTCGAGGCGGATGTCGCTCTGGTGCTCGATCAGTTCGCAGACCATGCCGGAACGCTGGCGGAACTGGGCGATCTGCCATTCCACCGCCGCGTTCAAGCCCAGGTCCAGCACCGTCGGCCGCAGGTCGTTGATGATGTGGCGCACGCTCTTGATGGTGCTGTCGATCTGGGTCAGCGTGCTGCGCGCGCGCGCATGCAGGCGCGGGTGGTTTTGCCGGGTGCGCGAGGCCAGCAGGTCGGCCTCGATGCGCAGCACCAGCAGGTTCTGGCCCAGGTCGTCATGGATTTCGCGGGCGATGCGCTTGCGTTCCTGTTCCTTGATCTGGTCGGCGTGGGCCGCCAGCTGGCGCAGCTTGTGGTGCGACAGTTGCAGCTTGGCCTGGCTGTCGCGCAGCTCCTTGGTCATGGCCTTGGCCATTTTGATGGCGCGCATGCGCGACGACGACAGCGTGTGGAACAGCAGGTAGAACAGCAGCGAGCCGACGAAGCCGCTGGCCATGGCCAGCCACGGCAGGAAGGCGTCGAAGCGGCTGTACCAGACCGTCTTGGGGGCGCTGAAATGGGCCGACCACTGGCGGCCGTTGAAGTCCAGCGGCAGCACGATGGCGAACTGCTCGTCGCGGTGCGCCGGGCGCCGCGCGCTGGCGCTGTTGTCGTACAGCAGGGTGAGCGGCGAGACGCTGCCGTCGGCGTTCTTGCCATCGTCGTACAACATCAGGTGCACTTCGCGCACCTGCATCTGGTCCATGGCCGCGCGCACCAGGCGCGGCACGCTGAAGCCTATGCCCACCGAGCCGACATAGGCGGCCCGGCGCTGCGCCACGTCGTTGAGCGGCACGTCCTTGCGGTAGAGCGGCAGGCGCATCGCCAGCGACCAGCCCTGGGAGTTGCGGGTGTTTTCGATCGGCATGCCGGAGGAGATCAGCTTGCCGGTGTCGCGCGCCAGTGCGATGGCGCGCGCGGCCTGCTCCCTGGCGCTGATGTCGAGGCCGAGCCGGTGGCGGTAGGGGGCGACCGGTTCGATCATGGTCAGCACCGAATACTCGGCGCGCCGGCCGGCGGGTTTGATGGTGAAGTTCGGGTAGCCGTCCGGCTGGCCGTCGCCGCTGCGGGCGGCGGTGCGCTCGAAGGCGTCGCGCTGGGCGTCGGTCACGTGTTGCGTGAAATTGATGTTGTCGAGCGCGGGGAACTGCTGTCCCAGGTCCAGTCCGTTGACGTAGCGGTGGAAGCTGGCGCGGTCGACGCGGTCGCTGGCGTCGAAGAAGCTGGCGGTGCCGCGCAGCACGTCGGTGTAGGCGTTGATGCGCGAGGTGATGTTATATTGGGCGTTGCGGGCCTGCTGCGTGAAGCGCCCGGCGGCATCGTGTTCGATGGTTTTGTAGACCATCACATAGAACAGCGCACCGATCCCCAGCGACAGCAGGACGCCAGCCCACCACACCGGCTTGGTCGGAGAGAATAGTTGTTTTTGCGCAAGTAACGCTGCCATATCGAATGCTAGAAGCAACTCCTGGGACCGGATGTAGGCTGAATATAGGAAACTTTGGCAATGCTAGTCAAGTAAATTTGCAAATTTGCTACTTGTCCTGGACGTCTTGCCAATACCACTCATGCGAAAGGCCGGCGCCTCCTATGAGAAGGGCGCCGGCCTCGGTGCTTGTAGCTTATCGTATCAGTCGCGCTTACTTGGCGACCCAGCTGTCTTTCAGCGTGACGATGCGGTTGAACACCGGCTTGCCTGGCGTGGAGTCGACGCGGTCGGCGACGAAGTAGCCGTGGCGCTCGAACTGGAAGCGCTGGTCCGGCTGGGCCGCGCTGATGCCCGGCTCCAGGTAGGCGGTGATGACTTCCTTGGCGTTCGGGTTCAGCAGCGAGATGAAGTCCTTGCCGCCGGCGTCCGGGTTGGCGTCGGTGAACAGGCGGTCGTACAGGCGCACTTCGGCTTCCAGCGCGGTGGCGGCGGAAACCCAGTGGATATTGCCCTTGACCTTGTAGTTGTCCGAGCCCGGCGTGCCCGACTTCGAATCCGGGAAGTAGTTGACATGGACAGCGACCACTTTGCCGTTTTCATCCTTGTCGTAGCCGGTGCATTCGGTCACGTAGCCGTGGCGCAGGCGCACGCGGCTGCCCGGCTTGTCGTCGACCGGCGGCGCGTAGCGGAAATAGCCTTTGCTAGGCACTTCCATGAAGTCCTCTTCCTCGATCCACAGCTCGCGCGTGATCGGGAAGGTGCGCACGCCCATTTCCGGGTGGTGCGGGTGGACCGGCGACGTGCATTCCTCGCTCAGGCCTTCAGGGTAGTTGTCGATGATCAGCTTCAGCGGACGCAGCACGGCGGTGGCGCGCGGCGCCTTCGGGTCCAGGTCTTCGCGGATGCAGCCTTCCAGCGTGCTCATGTCGATCCAGCCGTCGGCCTTGGTCACGCCGATGCGTTCGCAGAACAGCTTGATCGCTTCCGGCGTGTAGCCGCGGCGGCGCAGGCCGACGATGGTTGGCATGCGCGGATCGTCCCAGCCGTCGACGATGTTCTCTTCGACCAGCTGGCGCAGCTTGCGCTTGGAGGTCACCACGTAGGTCAGGTTCAGGCGCGAGAATTCGTACTGGCGCGGCACCGGCAGCTTGAAGAAGCCGCCCGCCGACAGGGTTTCCAGCAGCCAGTCGTAGAACGGGCGGTGATCCTGGAACTCCAGCGTGCAGATCGAATGGGTGATGTTTTCCAGCGCGTCCGAGATCGGGTGCGTGTAGTCGTACATCGGGTAGATGCACCAGGCGTCGCCGGTGCGCACGTGGTGGGCGTGGCGGATGCGGTAGATGGCCGGGTCGCGCAGGTTCATGTTGGGCGACGACATCGCGTCGGCGCTGGTCTTGGCGCGCAGGATGTGCTGGCCGTCGGCGTACTTGCCGGCCTTCATGTCGCGGAAGATCTGCAGCGATTCGGCGGCCGGACGGTCGCGGAACGGCGAATTCTTGCCCGGGGTGTTGAAATTGCCGCGGTTGGCCGCCATCTCGTCGGCCGACTGGCTGTCGACGTAGGCATAGCCTTTGTCGATCAGGTATTCGGCCATCGCATACAGCTGCTCGAAGTAGTCGGACGCGTAGTGCAGATGGTGCTCGACGCCGCCGTTGGCGGCCGGGTAGTCGTAGTCAAAGCCCAGCCATTTGACGCTGTCGATGATGGTGTCGACGTATTCTTGCTCTTCCTTGGCCGGGTTGGTGTCGTCGAAGCGCAGGTTGCAGCGGCCCTGGTAGTCGCGCGCCAGGCCGAAGTTCAGGCAGATCGATTTGGCGTGGCCGATGTGCAGGTAGCCGTTCGGCTCGGGCGGGAAGCGGGTGATCACGCTCGGCATGCCCTCGCGCACGTGGGTGCCGGCCGCCAGGTCGGATTCGACGATGGCGCGCAGGAAATTGGAGGTCAGGACGGGCGTTGGGCTGTTTTTGTCGTTGCTCATCTGAAAAGTTGGCTTTGCAAAAGTTCGAGTGAAGGGCATTTTACCGTATCCCCTCTATGACAGCGGCGGAAATGCTGCGTTGCGGCGGCCCTCGGAGGAAATTGCAATGGCTACACGGGTATAATTCGTCTTTAATTGTTCGGCATCACGGCCCGGAGTTTCCAAAATGGAAAATTATTACAACACGCTGGGTATCGCGCCTAACGCCACCGACGACGAGATCAAGAAGATTTACCGCTCGCTGGCGATGCGCTTCCACCCGGACCGCAACCAGGCGCCCGGCGCGGAGGCGCGTTTCAAGGCCATCACCAAGGCCTATGAAATCCTGTCCGATCCGGTCAAGCGCGAGGAATACAACCAGAGCGTGAACCATCGCATCATCATCGACCCGGAAGCGGAAGCGTACCAGTTGTGGCGTTCGGTGTTCAACCTGCATGGCACCGTGCTGCCACCGGCCTGAGCCGGCCACATTCATCAGAAAGCAAGCAATGTCTAGAAAAGTACACCCTGAGTTCGCCTATCAATCGCGCGAGCTCGAAGGCCAGATCGATGGCATCCTGGGCGACCCTCCCGACCGCAAGAACTACCAGCGCATGATAGCCGCGCTGGTCTCCGAGTACGCCAGCGGCGGCGGCATCGAGGACGTCAACATGCTGGCGTTCGCGCTGGTCGACCACCTGGAGTTCAACAACCCGAAAGGCTTGCTGGCCGAGGCCGAAGACTACGAGTTCGGCGACGCCGGCCGCGTGTTCGCGATGGCCTCGTGCAAGGGCGAGGAAGCGGCGCGCATGTACGCGGCGCTGGAAGAGAACCTGCCGGACCTGGCGCGCCAGGCCATCATCACCGCCTTCCTGTACAAGAATCCGCGCAAGTGGGACGACGACGACCAGTCGCTGGACCAGCTGTCGGCCAACGACGACGGCGACGATGTGAACGACGAAGACCAGGCGACCGACGACTTCGCCCAGATGTTCGATCAGGATGGAGAGTAACCATGACTGAAAAAAGTAATCTGCCGGCGCTGAGCAAGCAAGTGACCGAGCTGGTGCTGGCCGGTTCGCTGGGCCACGCCGAGCAAGCTTTCGCCGACGCGGCCGACCAGTTCGGCGACCTGGCGGTGGTGGAAGTGCTCAACAACATCCCGCCGCAAGTGACGGCGCTGCACCTGGCCGGCTTCGACGGCGGCAAGATGTCGCTGGCGACCCTGCTGGTGCCGCCCAAGGCCTGGGCCGACAGCCTGGCCTTCTTCGCCGCGACCTGGCCGGACGACCAGATCGAGGACGATCCGGAGCGCATCGCCGAGTCGCTGTTCGCGCACATCCACGGCGTGGTGTTCTCCACCGACGACGAAGAGCGCCGCAAGGAACTGCTGGCGGCGGCCTCGGCCACCGACCACGGCTCGACCGCGTTCGCCATCCTGTTCTCGATGGCGCCGAAGGAAATCCTGGAAGTGGCCGGCGAGATCATCTCCAAGGGCCCGTACCTGACCGGCCAGACCTCGTCCGACAACGACGTGGTTCCGCTGGCCATCCTGCTGGCGCAAGCCTCGGAAGACGGCTGGGACCGCGCGCTGTTCGAGCTGTTCCCGGAGTTCCGCCACAGCGCCGACCTGGCCGACGCCGAATTTTCCGACGACCCGGACGACGAGCCTAACTTCCTGCAGCGCTCCACCAAGGAATTGCTGTACCGCTTGCGCAAGCAGGTACCGTCCACGCGCAGCGCCGCCAAGCCTGGTTCGCGCCGCAGCCTGGGCACCGGCATTTTCTCGTGATGGATATCTGATACATGCTGCCAGCAATTGTCGTAGAAAATTTACCGCGCCTGACCCGCGCCATCCAGCAACTGGCGGCCCACCCGGACGACGAGGCGGCCTACGCGCTGGCCGATGAGCTGACCGGCATCACCGCCATGGTGGCCGAGAAGTTCACCAACGACCGCACCGCCGACGGCATCCAGAAAGCCTTGCAGCTGACGGTGGGCGGCGTGTCGCTGGGGCTGGACCACGCGCTGATGCACGAGGGCGACCTCGCGGCGCTGGACTTCCTGATCGAGCACGGCGCCGAGCATGCGTTCCAGATCGGCTTCCGCCTGATCAAGGAGTTGTCGGCCCTGCCGGAAGATTCGCTGGTCGGCGAGTACGATACCGATCCGGTGTATTCGGCGCGCCGCCTGCGCGACCTGTTCATCGACCTGTGCCAGACCGATCCGAACCAGAACTGGAACGGCATGGAGCGCTACGAAGTGCTGCACCAGCAGCGCAAGGAAGTGCAGGCCGTGGTGCGCCTGGCCGGCTGGCTGCGCCGTCACCACAGCGAAGGCCCGGTCAGCGATACCGACCTCAATGCCGAGGGCGTGATCGCGCTGGCCATCATCTTCGCCATCGAAGGCGGCGGCCGCGTGGTGGCGCGCACCGGACAGAAGGAGTTCGAACGCTTCGTCAAGTCGGTGCGCAAGAACAAGCCGGATTACGAAGAGGGCTGGGCCGCGCTGGTGGCCAAGGTGCCGGTCCAGCATCACCCGGTGCTGCTGGACCGCATCGCCAGCTATCGCACCAGCTGCACGGTGATCCAGAACATCAAGGGCCGCACGGCGATGAAGACGCTGTTCGCGGAACTGGAGAACTACGCCGGCTCCGAGCTGGACGCGGACTACTCCTGATACCGCGTCGTTCCCGCGCAGGCGGGAACCCATGCTGATTCGGCGTCGCCAATGTTCTATGGATTCCCGCCTGCGCGGGAATGACCGGCTACGCGGCAGCGGCCTCCGTCGCCACCGCGACGAAGGCTGCCACCAGCGGCGAAGTTTCATCTTTGCGCTGCGCCAGCAGCAGCGTGGTGTTGGCCTCCGGATCGGCCAGCGGGCGGTAGCAGACGCCGCCCATGTGGATGATGTCGAACGAGCGGGGCAGCACCGAGATGCCGCAGCCGGCCGCCACCAGGCCGATGATGGTCGATGCTTCGTTCGCTTCCATCGCTATCGTTGGCATGAAGCCGGCCGCCCGGCACAGCCGGAAAATCTGCGGATAGATCCCGGTGCCGGCCGTCTTCGGATACATCACGAACGGCAGGCCTTGCAGGTCGCTGATGGCGACCGCCTTCTTCTTTGCCAATGGATGGCCCAGCGGCAGCACCAAGGTCAGTGGATCGTGCCGCAGCACCGTCATCTCGACCGCATCGGTCACCGCCACTTCCGGCGGACGCACCAATCCCAGATCCAGTTCCCGCGCGGCGATGGCGTCGATCTGCGGCACCGTCGACATTTCACGCAAGGTCAGCGTGACGCCCGGATAGCGCTGGCGGTAGCGGTTGACCACGGTCGCGAACAGCGGCGTCAGCGGGGTGGAGAAGGTGAAGCCGACCCGCAGTTCGCCGGCCTCGCCACGCTCGGCCCGGCGCGCGGTCTGCACCGCCTGCTCGGACAGCGACAGCACGCGGCGGGCGTCGTCCAGGAACAGCTTGCCCGCTTCCGTCAGCCGTACCCAGCGCTTGCTGCGCTCCAGTAGCTGAGCGCCCACTTCGGCTTCCAGCATCTGGATCTGGTGGCTCAGCGGCGGCTGGCCGATGTGCAGGCGCTCGGCGGCGCGGGTGAAACTGAGCTCCTCGGCGACGGCGACGAAGTAGCGCAGGTGGCGGAGTTCCATCTCTGTTATCTTTTTAAAGTATGAGTAACGGCTTAAATATATATTGGACAGTGATTCGGTGCAATCCTAAGATGAGGACATCGTACCTCTGAAGAGAGCACCATCATGTCGTTGAGCGCCGCCGCACTACCTGCCATCTCCGCGCCTTCCGGTCCGGTGCCGCGCATTGCCGTCGGCAGTCCTGAATTCAAGCGCAGCAATCGGGCGCTGTTCTTTGGCGGCTTTTCCGCCTTCGCCTTGCTGTACAGCGTGCAGCCGCTGATGCCCTTGCTGTCGCATGAGTTCGCGCTGAGCGCGGCGCAGAGCAGCATGGTGTTGTCGGTGTCGACCGGGGCGCTGGCGGTGTCGCTGGTGGCGTCGAGCGCGGTGTCGGAGCGGCTGGGCCGCAAGCCGCTGATGGTGGCGGCGATGGCGATCGCGGCGTTGCTGACGATCTTGTGCGCGTTTGCCCATAGCTATCCGCAACTGTTGCTGATGCGCGCGGCGCTGGGCGTGGCGCTGGGCGGCATGCCGGCGATCGCCATGGCTTATCTGGGCGAGGAGATCGAGCCGGCCTCGCTGGGCTTGTCCATGGGGCTGTACATCAGCGGCAGCGCCTTCGGCGGCATGGCGGGGCGGGTGGTCACTTCGGTGTTGAGCGATCATTTCTCGTGGCGGCTGGCGATGGCTGCGGTGGGCGCGGCCGGTGTGCTGGCGGCGCTGGAGTTCTGGCGTTCGTTGCCGGCATCGCGCCATTTCGTCCCGGCGAGCGGCGGCTGGCGCACCTTGCCGGCCGGCTTCAAGCTGCATCTGTCCGATCCAGGCCTGCCCTGGCTGTTTGCGCTGGCGTTCCTGCTGATGGGGAGTTTCGTCAGCCTGTACAACTACATCGCGTATCGCCTGCTGGGCGCACCCTTCGGGCTGAGCCAGAGCGTGGTAGGGGCGGTGTCCTTCCTGTATTTGCTGGGGATTTACAGTTCGGTGTGGGCGGGGCGGCTGGCTGACCGCTACGGCCGGCGCCACGTGCTGTGGGCGGTGATGACCATCATGATCGCCGGTCTGTTGCTGACTTTGTCGAACTGGCTACCGTTGATTGTCGTTGGCGTGGCGTTGTTCACCTACGGCTTTTTCGCCTCGCATTCGATGGCCAGCAGCTGGGTGGGGCGGCGCGCCACCACCAACAAGGCGCTGGCGTCGGCGCTATATCTGTTTTTCTATTACCTCGGCTCCAGCGTGGTCGGTTCGGCCACCGGCGTGATGTGGGGCCGCAATGGCTGGCCCGGCGTGGTGCTGGTGTTGAGCGGCTTCCTGGGCCTGGCGTTCATGGTGGCGCTGCGCTTGCGTCGGCTGGCGCCGCTGGGGCAGGCCGAGCGCTAGTTATTTCGGGCAGTTGGTATATGACCTTCTGCCGTCCGGGTGGATGTTGATGCAGTAGGTGACGATAGCGGTGATGATTTTGTAAGTGCGTGTTTTGTTCTCGCCGTCTGGCGTGCTCAGTTCGATCATTTTTGCGGCCTGATACCACTTCGGCGGCACGGCTTCGTGCGCGGCGTTGATGCCGCGTTCCAGGCGGGCTTGCTTGCTGTCCGGCGGCGGCACCGGGGCGCGCTCGGGGTAGGCGGCGCGCAATTGCTTGTCTATTTTTCCCACGTCCAGCTTGGCCTTGCTCAGGATGTCGCTGGCGCTGGGCGGGCGTTGCGCGGCCGGCGCCTGGGCGAAGGGATCATCGGGGATGCTGGCTGGCGCTGGCGCGCTTGTCGGCGGGGGCGGCAGGATTTCGTCGGCTGTTGGCGGCGTAATCGCTTTCGGCGCCGGCGTGACCTTCGCTCTGGCCTGAGGCTCGGGTTGGACCTGCGGCTTGGGCGGGCTTTTGGCTGCGGGCCGCGCCATCGGCAGCAGCCACTGCATCGCCTCGCGCGGCGCACGTGGGATGTCGGCGGCATGCTGGCGCTGCATGAATGCGTAGATGATCGCTATGTGCAGCAATCCGGTGATGAGCAATCCGGGCAGGTGGCGTGGTCGATGTCTGATCATGCCGGGAGGATAACTTATTAATTGGATACTTATTGGCTTTATCACAAGTCCTTACAAAGCCTGTAAGTTTGCCGCCGGCGGCGCGACCAAGGTGCATCACTTATCGCCTTGGAGACGCCGTGAAACATTTAATCCTGAGCCTGGCCGCTGCGGCCGCACTGAATATTCCACCGGCGCTGGCCGCCGGTTGCAGCGCGCAGAGTCCGGCCTATCGCATTGCCTTGCTGGAGCTGTACACCTCCGAGGGGTGCAGCATTTGCCCGCCGGCCGACCGCTATGTCAGCGGCTTGCGCGCGGACGGCGTGACGGCGCAGCAGGCTGTGTTGCTGTCCGAGCATGTCGACTACTGGAACTACATCGGCTGGAAAGATCCGTTTTCCAGCAAGACCTACACCGACCGCCAGCGCTGGCTGAGCGACCTGGCCGGCTCGCGCACCATCTACACGCCGGAGATTTTTGTCGGCGGCAAGGAGCAGCGCGGCTGGCCGCGCGGTGTGCTTGATACGGTCAAGCGCATCAACAGCTTGGCGGCGCAGGCCGATATCGGCATCACGCTGGACGCGGCCAGTGCAAGTGGCCTGGCGGTCAGCGTGACGGCCAGGTCGGCGCACGAAGGCAAGCTGTTCGTCGCGTTGGTCGAGAGCGGCGTGGCCAGCCAGGTGAAGGCGGGCGAGAACAGCGGCCGCTTGCTGCGTCATGATTTCGTGGTGCGCGAGTGGCTGGCGCCGGTGCCGTTGGCTTCGGGTGGCGCGGTCGTTAGCCGGACGCTGGCGCTGCCTGCCGGTGTGTCGGCCAACCGCTTGGGCATCAGCGCCTTCGTGCAGACGGACAAGGGTGAGGTGTTACAGGCAATGTCGCTGCCGGTTTGCGGCGGCTAAATTTGATGGCGCGCTGATCTGCGTCAGTGTGCTTTTGTTTTGCGTTCGGCGCGTCGAAACTGGCGACTGCCTCCACTGTCGAATCTGCACTGGCACGCCTGTGCCTGATAAAACAGAGGAGGAGTTCATCATGCTGCAAGCGAACGACATCCAACATCGGTTTCATTTACTGGAACAAGCGATAGGGCAGGCATCGCAAGCCTGTTCAGCCGAGCGCCACGTGCCCGGCGAACTGCGCGACAGCATCCAGCGCTTGGACCGGCAATCCGATACGGCGAAGGAAGTGCTGCTGTCCCAGGACCAGCTGCGCATCCACAAGCTGATGCGCGAAATGGAACGGCTCTCCGAGCGGGCCAGGCAGGTCTGTATCAATGTCCCGCAACTGTCGTCGCAGATGCGCGGCGCGGTGAGCTATATGCATGGACAGGTCATGGAGCTCAAGCGGGATATGCGTATCAGTTCGTAACCACACGGAGGCGGGCCGCCTTCGTGGCGGCCTGCGAAGGCCATGCACCATAAACAAGTGACAAAAAATCAGGTTGCTCGCTTGCTGTATAGCATTGCGTTTTTCCTGATATTGACCACTACTGCGGTGTCGCTGGATCTATTGTCTCAATGGGTAAAGACGCTGGGGCTAGCAGAGTACACGTACGAAGTAATCGCATGGAGTGCTCACTCCATGCTGGCGCTGGACATGCTACTATTTTTCATCTACCTGCTTTTCGCAGGATGGGAGTTTGTAAGGGGGCTTCGAAAATGAACGATCCTTTGACCCGCAAGGAAGAAAGCTATGCGCGACGCATGTTTCGGGAAAGCTTGCGTCGTTATTTTGCTCCGCTGACTGGTGCGATCCGGGCTATCAAGGCGGAAATGATCCGCTCCGAACGAGAGCGGAAACGCTCAAGAGAATGAGTCTTTTGGAATCACATGCCGGAACGTCGGTTCGATGTTTTTGGCGTGCAGGTGCTGGATGATGTCTTCCAACGTCGCGTCTTTCAACAGCAGGCCTTCCGGGGCTGCGTGCACTGTCGGCGCCGCCGGTTTGTGCGGGCGCTCCTTGCCGTGCGGCGGGTGCATGGTGGTGATGGCGTGCGTGAACTGCTTGTCGCTGATGCTTTGCAGCCCCTCCAGGAACGCGGCTTGCGCTGCGTAGGGCGGCATCATTTCCAATCCCGATTCGTCGGCAAACGAGGCGCCCATGCCGGGATTGATGAAGGCGGCCCACCTGCCGCTGGCCATGTGCAGGCAAGGCGGCAGTTCGGCCGTCGTGCTGGTCAGGGTGTCGGGGCGCAGGCCGATCTCTTCGTTCGGGATGTCGGGGAAGTAGGTCTTGCGCAGCAGGTGCAGGAAATGCTGCGCCTGATTCAGCGGCACCGGCGTCTCCAGCGACAGCCACAAGGAATAACCGTTGCCACCGCTGATGCTGACCGCCGGCGCCGGCAGGCTCAGTTGATCTTGCAGCGCGTTCGCCACGCCGCACAGGCGATCCCAGTGCTGCATGGCCGGGGCGTCACCCATGCGGTTGAAGTCGACGATCAGCGCGCGCACCAGGCCGTTGTCGGAGACAAGGTTGAGGGCGGTCGTCTTGTCGCCGCTCAGATGTTGCGACAGCATTTGCGTCGTCAGCGCGCCTGCGGGGAAGCACTCCTGGTCGTCGAGCAGGTATAGCCGCTGCAATTCGGCGATCAGCTTGTCCATCACAGCACTCCCTGCGCGCGCAAGGCGGCGATGTCTTCGTCGCTCTGACCCAGCAGGTTGCGCAGGATCTCGTCGGTGTGCTGGCCCAGCAGTGGCGGCGCGACCGCGTTGTCGGTCGGCGTGAGCGACATCTTCATCGGGCTGCGCACCAGCTTGGTACTGCCAGCTGTTGGATGCGGCACGTCCATCACCAGCTCGCGCGCCAGTACTTGCGGGTTCTTGTAGACGTCGTCGAGATTGTTGATCGGGCCGCACGGCACGCCGACCGCTTCCAGCTTGTCGATCCAGAAATCGCGGGGCTGCGCCAGCACCATCTCGGCCAGCAGCGGCACCAGTTCGTCGCGATGCTTCACGCGCAGCGGGTTGGTCGCGTAGCGTTCGTGTGTCGCCAGGTCGGCGCGGCCGCCCACTTCGACAAACTTCTGGTACTGGCCGTCGTTGCCGGTGGCGACGATGATGTAGCCGTCGGCGCACTGGAACGTCTGGTACGGCACGATGTTCGGATGCGCGTTGCCCCAGCGCTTGGGCGGCTTGCCGCTGTTGAGGTAGTTGCTGCCCATGTTGGCCAGCATCGCCACTTGCACGTCCAGCAGCGCCATGTCGATGTACTGGCCTTCGCCGCTGCGGTCGCGGTGCGTCAGCGCGGCGAGGATGGCGATGGTGGCGTACATGCCGGTCATCAGGTCGGTCAGCGCCACGCCGGCTTTCTGCGGACCGCCGCCGGGCAGGTCGTCGCGCTCGCCGGTGACGGACATCAGGCCGCCCATGCCCTGGATCAGGAAATCGTAGCCGGCGCGGTGCGCGTAGGGGCCGTCCTGGCCGAAGCCGGTCACCGAGCAGTAGACCAGGTCGGGCTTGATGGCCTTCAGCGATTCATAGTCGAGGCCGTAGCGTTTGAGCTGGCCGACCTTGAAGTTTTCCAGCACCACGTCGCAGTGGCTGGCCAGTTCGCGGATCAGGGCCTGGCCGTCGGCGCTGGCAATGTCGATCGTGACCGAGCGCTTGCCGCGGTTGGCGGCCAGGTAGTAGGCCGCTTCGGTGGTGTCCTGGCCTTCGGCGTCCTTGGCGTACGGCGGGCCCCAGGCGCGGGTGTCGTCGCCGCTGCCGGGCCGTTCGATCTTGATGACGTCGGCGCCGAGGTCGGCCAGATTCTGCGAGCACCAGGGTCCCGCCAACACGCGGCTGAGGTCGAGGACGCGGATATGGCCTAGCGCTTTTGGAGCTGTCATGATGAGTGTAACCTTTTGAGTAATCCGATCAGGCCGCTAGTGTAGTGGCTCAGTCGGCGCTTGCACATAATTTTTTTGCAAGGTGGCGGCCAGTTCGCGCGCGGCCTGCCAGCGCAGCTGCGGCGATGGATAGTCCGGCTTGCTGCGGCGCGGTTGGAAGCTGCCCCGGTACATTTTCCTGAAATAGCCCGCCAGTTGCTCCGCCGGCCAGCCGGCCCGCCAGGCCAGCAGCATGCCTTCGCGGTCGGCTTCGACTTCCTGTGCATAGTTGGTGGACGCCAGTTGGTCGATCAGCTCGTTGTCGTAGTCGACCGCGTGTTCCAGTTCCAGGAAGGGGCGTTCGGCCCAGTGCGGCGCCAGCTGCAGCGCCTGCTGGTATTCCTTCAGGTTGTGGTGCAGGGCGGCGTGCTCGATCTCGTGCGCCAGCAGCATGGCCAGCTCGGCGTCGCCCAGTTCCAGCCGCTGCACATAGGCCTGGCTGACCAGGATTTTGCCGCCCGCCATGCAGTCGGCGTTCTGGTCGGGATCGTTGGTGGTGTGGACTTCCCAGGCCCAGCTGGCCGTGTCGGGATAGTCGCGCTTGGCGCGGGCGATCAGCGTCGCGGCGATGGCGTTGACGCGGGCGGTGAAGCGGGCGTCGGCGTCCAGCACGTGTTCGTCCAGGCGGGTGGCGTACACCTGGGCGGCGCGGGCGATGAGCAGTTGCTGGGTCAAGGCGGCGTCCTCAGTGGCCACGGCGGTGGGCGCGCCGGCCAGCAGAACGAACAGCGCTGGCAGCAGCAGTCGGCCTGCCCGGCGCCGCCTATTTGCCGCATCCCGCATTCGTGATAATGTTGACATCGTGTCCATCACTGCTTTCGAGGCATCCACCATGTGGCCCTACCCAAAAATCGTTGCACACCGCGGCGGCGGCGCGCTGGCGCCGGAAAATACCGTCGCCGGCCTGCGCGCCGGCCTGGCCTACGGCTTTCACGCGGTCGAGTTCGACGTCATGCTGTCGCGCGACGGCATCGGCATGGTGATCCACGATCCCGACTTCGGCCGCACGGTGGCGGGGCAGGGCAGCGTGGCCGGGACCGACGCCATCGAACTGTCCGGCATGGACGCGGGCAGCTGGTTCGGGCCGCAATTTCGCGATGAGCCGGTGCCATTCTTCACCCAGTTCATCGATTATTGCAAGCAGCAACGCATCTGGATGAACGTGGAAATCAAGCCGGCCGACGGTTACGAGCGTGAAACCGGTGCTTGGGTTGCAAAAATAACACGCGAGCATTATGCGGCCGAGATCGCGGCCGGCGATGTGGCTGCCGTCCCGTTGCTGTCCTCGTTCAGCTTCGATGCCCTGGCGGCCGCCCGCGACGTCGCGCCCTACCTGCCGCGCGGCTACCTGCTGGACCGCATCCCAGCCGATTGGCAGGCGCAGGCGCGCGAGCTGGGCGCCGTGGCCATCCATACCAACCAGAAGCACCTGACCCGCGAGCTGGCGGAGCAGATCAAGGCGGCCGGCTACGGGCTGTTTTGCTATACCGTCAACGATCCCGAGCGGGGCAGGGAGATCCTGTCCTGGGGCGTGGACGGGTTCTGCACCGATCGTATCGATTTGATCGGCCCGACTTTCGCCTAAGTTTCGCCTAAGAGGCTGCTTCAAACTGGACGTGGCTAGGCGCAGCGCCGAAGACAGTGCGCCCTGCACGGCAAGGCGCTGCAACGACGCCATGGCCAGTTTGAAGCAGCCTCCAAGACCCTATGGCTCTCACGGTCATATATAATCAACCCTTTGCATTTGCCAGCTACCACTGCTTACGACATGAAATCATCTGAAATCCGCGACAAATTCCTCAAGTTTTTTGAATCCAAGGGTCATTCGATTGTCCGTTCCAGCTCCCTGGTGCCTGGCAACGACCCGACCCTGCTGCTGACCAACAGCGGCATGGTGCAGTTCAAGGACGTGTTCACCGGTACCGACAGCCGTCCGTACACCCGCGCCACCTCCGTGCAGCGCTGCGTGCGCGCCGGCGGCAAGCACAACGATCTGGAAAACGTCGGCTACACCGCGCGTCACCACACTTTCTTCGAAATGCTGGGCAACTTCAGCTTCGGCGACTACTTCAAGCGCGACGCCATCAACTACGCGTGGGAACTGCTGACCAAGGTCTACGGCCTGCCGGTCGACAAGCTGACCGTCACCGTCTATATGGAAGACGACGAGGCCTACGACATCTGGGCCAACGAAGTGGGCGTGCCGAAAGAGCGCATCATCCGCATCGGCGACAACAAGGGCGCGCGCTACGCGTCGGACAACTTCTGGCAGATGGCCGACACCGGCCCATGCGGCCCGTGCACCGAGATCTTCTACGACCACGGCGCCGACATTCCAGGCGGCCCTCCAGGCTCGCCTGACGAAGACGGCGACCGCTTCATCGAAATCTGGAACCTGGTGTTCATGCAGTTCAACCGCGACGAAGCGGGCGTGATGCACAAGCTGCCGAAGCCGTGCGTCGACACCGGCATGGGCATGGAGCGCCTGGCCGCCGTGCTGCAACACGTGCATTCGAACTACGAGATCGACCTGTTCCAGGCCCTGATCAAGGCCGCCGCGCGCGAAACCGGCGCCACCGACCTGGAAAACAAATCGCTGCGCGTGATCGCCGACCACATCCGCGCCGCCGCCTTCATGATCGTCGACGGCGTGATCCCTGGCAGCGAAGGCCGTGCCTACGTCCTGCGCCGCATCATCCGCCGCGCGCTGCGTCACGGCCACAAGCTGGGCCAGACCAAGCCGTTCTTCTTCAAGCTGGTGGCCGACCTGTCGATCGAGATGGGCGCCGCCTATCCTGAGCTGGAAGAAGCCAAGGACCGCGTGGCCCAGATGCTGAAGGCCGAGGAAGAACGCTTCGGCGAGACGCTGGAAACCGGCATGAAAGTGCTGGAAGCCCAGTTGGCCAAGGACGGCAAGGGCATCGACGGCGCCACCGCCTTCACCTTGTACGAAACCTACGGCTTCCCGCCGGACCTGACCGCCGACATCTGCCGCGAACGCGATATCGAGTTCGACCAGGTGGGCTACGACGCCGCGCTGAAGGAAAGCCAGGAACTGTCGCGCAAAGGCGGCAAGTCGACCAAGGATGCCAAGGTCGAGTACAGCGGCGAGAAAAACAAATTCGTCGGCTACGACAACCTGACCCACAGCAGCAAGATCGTTGCCCTGTATGCAGCCGGCACGCCGGTGCAGGAACTGAAGGCTGGCCAGGCCGGCATCGTGGTGCTGGACACCACGCCGTTCTACGCCGAATCCGGCGGCCAGGTGGGCGACCAGGGCGTGATCGCCGCCGGTGCGGCCCAGTTCGCCGTCAGCGACACGCTGAAGATCCAGGCCGACGTATTCGGCCACCACGGCACGCTGGAATCCGGTTCGCTGAAGGTGGGCGACGCCGTCAGCGCCAATGTGGACGAAGCCAAGCGCGCGCGCACCATCCGCAACCACTCGGCCACCCACTTGATGCACAAAGCCCTGCGCGAAGTGCTGGGTTCGCACGTGGCACAGAAAGGTTCGCTGGTCGATCCTGACAAGGCCCGTTTCGACTTCAGCCACAACGCACCGATGACCGCCGAGCAGATCGCCCAGGTGGAAGACATCGTCAATCGCGAAGTGCTGGCCAACACCGCAGTCCAGCAGCACCACATGTCGTTCGACGACGCCGTCAAGCATGGCGCGATGGCGCTGTTCGGTGAGAAGTACGGCGATGAAGTGCGCGTGATGGACATCGGCAGCTCGAAAGAACTGTGCGGCGGCGTGCACGTGCACCGCACCGGCGACATCGGCCTGTTCAAGATCATCTCGGAAGGCGGCGTTGCGGCCGGTATCCGCCGCGTGGAAGCCGTGACCGGCGAAGGCGCAGTGGCACTGGTGCAGTCGATGAACCGCCGCCTGCTGGAAGCTTCGGCAGCGTTGAAGGCGAACCCGGAAGAACTGACCGCGCGTATCGGCCAGGTGCAGGACCATGTCAAGGCGCTGGAGAAGGAACTGGCCGCGCTGAAATCGAAACTGGCTTCGGGCCAGGGCGATGAGCTGGTCACGCAAGCGGTCGACGTCAACGGCATCAAGGTGCTGGCTGCGGTGCTGGAAGGCGCCGACGTGGCCCGCTTGCGCGAAACCATGGACAAGCTGAAGGACAAGCTGAAAACCGCCGCCATCGTGCTGGCCAGCGTGGCCGACGGCAAAGTGAGCCTGATCGCGGGCGTGACGGCGGACGCCACGTCCAAGGTCAAGGCCGGCGAGCTGGTGAACTTCGTTGCACAACAAGTGGGCGGAAAAGGCGGCGGACGCCCTGATATGGCGCAGGCCGGCGGTACCGATCCTAGTGGTTTGCCAGCGGCTTTGGCGGCTGTTCCGGGCTGGGTGGGCGAGCGCGCTTAAGTTGCCTAAAAGCCTTGTAATGCAGTAACTGTGCGGCCTGCGTATCTTGCGCAGGCCGTTGTTGTCTGGAGCGAGCTGTTGTATACTTGCCAGTTCCCGTTGCAAACTTGCAACGCACTACGAACTATTTTGGTGCAGCGCGTCATTCGATCTGTTTTGGAGTAGTATGACGTCAGTCCTAACAAAACATGCGGGTTCTTGATGAGCGACACGATACTTGAAAACGAAATCATGGAATTCCACAAAGAACTCGACGCACGCGGCCTGAACTGCCCGTTGCCGATTCTCAAGGCCAAGAAAGCCTTGTCCGAGTTGCAAAGTGGCGAAGTCCTGCGCATCATGGCGACGGACCCAGGTTCGGTGCGCGATTTCCAGGCATTTGCCAAGCAGACCGGCAACGCCCTGTTGTCCCATGTCCAGACCGGCCGCGAATTTGTCTTTTTGATGCAGCGCAAATAAGCCTGTTGCGTCTTTTTCTGTAGAAACATCGTCTGAGAGATTTATTTTTTAGACGATTTCTACTAGCTAAAAAACGCACGATCGTGCTTTATTTTCTTGTGCGGGCTGAATTTCTCATATAATCTAGCCCACATAATTTAGTCCCGAATTCTTTAATTTTTCCAAAGGCACAGCTATGAAAGTCTTGGTACCCGTCAAACGCGTGGTCGACTACAACGTCAAAGTGCGCGTCAAGTCCGACGGCACTGGCGTCGATATCGCCAACGTCAAAATGTCGATGAACCCATTCGATGAGATCGCGCTGGAAGAAGCGATGCGCCTCAAAGAAGCAGGTAAAGTCACCGAAGTGGTCGCCGTATCGTGCGGCGTGACCCAGTGCCAGGAAACCCTGCGCACCGGCATGGCGATCGGCGCCGACCGCGGCATCCTGGTGGAAACCGCTGTCGAGCTGGAGCCGCTGGCGGTCGCCAAGCTGCTGAAGGCGCTGGCTGACAAAGAGCAGCCACAGCTGATCATCCTGGGCAAGCAAGCGATCGACGATGACTCGAACCAGACCGGCCAGATGCTGGCAGCCCTGCTGGGTTGGCCGCAAGCGACGTTCGCGTCGAAAGTGGTGCTGGAAGACGGCAAAGTCACCGTGACGCGCGAAGTGGACGGCGGCCTGGAAACCCTGGCGCTGACGCTGCCTGCGATCATCACCACCGACCTGCGTTTGAACGAGCCACGCTATGTGACCCTGCCGAACATCATGAAGGCCAAGAAAAAACCGCTGGATGTGACCAAGCCGGAAGACCTGGGCGTCGATGTGACCCCGCGTCTGAAAACCCTGAAAGTCGTCGAGCCTGCAAAACGCTCGGCCGGCATCAAGGTGCCAGACGTCGCCACCCTGGTCGCAAAACTGCGCACCGAAGCCAAAGTCATCTAAGAACTTCATTTTCGTCGCCGGCGGTGCCGGGGACGGGAATAATCAAAGGAAAAATCATGGTCGCATTAGTTATCGCTGAACACGACAACGCTAGCCTGAAAGGCAGCACCCTCCACACCGTGACCGCCGCAGCCCAATGCGGTGGCGACGTGCACGTCCTGGTCGCTGGCTCGAACGCCGGCGCCGCCGCTGCCGCCGCCGCGCAAATCGCCGGCGTGTCGAAAGTCATCGTGGCGGACGCCGCTTACTTCGCCGACGGCCTGGCCGAGAACATCGCCGAGCAAGTGCTGGCGCTGGCAGGTTCGTACAGCCACATCCTGGCTCCAGCCACCGCCTACGGCAAGAACATCCTGCCGCGCGTTGCCGCCAAGCTGGACGTTGCACAGATTTCGGAAATCACCAAGGTGGACTCGCCGGACACTTTCGAGCGTCCTATCTACGCCGGTAACGCGATCGCCTACGTGCAATCGTCGGACAAGATCAAGGTCATCACCGTGCGTTCGACCGGTTTCGACGCCGCTGCCGCCACCGGCGGTTCGGCTGCGACCGAGAATGTCGCCGCAGTTGCCGACAGCGGCAAATCGGCCTTCGTCAGCCGCGAGCTGGCCAAGTCGGATCGTCCAGAACTGACCGCCGCCAAGATCATCGTTTCCGGCGGCCGCGGTATGGGCTCGGGCGAAGCGTTCAAGATCCTGGAACCGCTGGCAGACAAGCTGAACGCCGCCATGGGCGCATCGCGCGCAGCAGTCGACGCCGGCTACGTGCCGAACGACTGGCAAGTCGGCCAGACCGGCAAGATCGTTGCGCCTACGCTGTACATCGCCGTCGGCATCTCCGGCGCGATCCAGCACTTGGCCGGCATGAAGGACTCCAAAGTGATCGTCGCGGTCAACAAGGATCCTGAAGCACCGATCTTCTCCGTTGCCGACTACGGCATCGTCGGCGATCTGTTCGAAATCGTGCCGCAACTGGTTGCAGAACTGGGCTAATCAAGCCGTGATGAATACAGGGCCACGCTGATCCGGATGACCGGATTGCCGTGGCCTTTTTCTTGGAGACATAAGATGCCATATCAAGCACCCCTGAAAGACATGCTGTTCGTGATGAACGAACTGGCCGACCTGGCCGGCGTCAACGCGCTGCCGGGCAACGAAGACGCGACCCCGGACACGGCCGAAGCCGTGCTGGAAGAGAACGCGAAGTTCGTCGCCAACGTGGTGGCGCCGCTGAACAATCCTAGCGATAAAGATCCGAGCTTCTGGCACGACGGCCAGGTCACCACCTCCAAGGGCTTCAAGGACGCCTTCAAGGCGTTTGCCGAGGCTGGCTGGCAAGGTGTGCAGCATCCGGTGGAGTTTGGCGGCCAGGGCTTGCCGAAGTTGCTGGCGACGCCGTGCATTGAAATGCTCAACGCCGGCAGCATCTCGTTCGCGCTGTGCGCGCTGTTGTCGGATGGCGCGATCGAAGCGCTGCTGACCGCAGGCAGCGATGCGCAGAAAGCCATCTACCTGGAAAACCTGGTGTCGGGCAAATGGACCGGCACCATGAACCTGACCGAGCCGCAGGCCGGTTCCGACCTGGCCGCCGTGCGCACCCGCGCCGTGCCGCAGGACGACGGCACCTACAAGGTGTTCGGCACCAAGATCTTCATCACCTACGGCGAGCACGACTTCACCGAGAACATCGTGCACCTGGTGCTGGCGCGCACGCCGGACGCGCCTCCGGGCGTGAAGGGTATTTCGCTGTTCATCGTGCCTAAGTTCCTGGTCAACGCCGATGGCTCGCTGGGCGCGCGCAACGATGCGCATTGCGTGTCGATCGAACACAAGCTGGGCATCAAGGCCAGCCCGACCGCCGTGCTGCAATTCGGCGACCACGGCGGCGCCATCGGCACGCTGGTGGGCGAAGAGAACCGCGGCCTGGAATACATGTTCATCATGATGAACGCGGCCCGCTTCGGCGTCGGCCTGCAGGGCATCGGCCTGGCCGAGCGCGCTTACCAGAAGGCGGTGGCCTTCGCCAAGGACCGCGTGCAGTCGCGCGACCTGGCCGGTTCGGCCGGCCCGGTTTCGATCATTCATCATCCGGACGTGCGCCGCATGTTGATGTCGATGCGTTCGCAGACCGAGGCGGCGCGTGCGCTGGCCTACGTCGGCGCCGGCATCAGCGACGTGGCGCACAGCCACGCCGATGCCGAGGTGCGCAAGGCCAACCTGGCGGTGTATGAGTATCTGGTGCCGGTGATCAAGGGCTGGTCGACCGAGATGTCGCAAGACGTGACCCGCGACGGCGTGCAGGTGCATGGCGGCATGGGCTTCATCGAAGAGACCGGCGCGGCCCAGCACTACCGCGATTCGAAGATCCTGACGATCTACGAAGGCACGACCGCGATCCAGGCCAACGACCTGGTCGGCCGCAAGACCGTGCGCGACGGCGGCGCCGTAGCCAAGGGCATCATCGCCCAGGTGCGCGCGACCGAGGCGCAGCTGGCTGCCGTGGACCATGCCGACTTCAAGGCGATCCTGGCGCAGCTGTCGTCCGGCAGCAAGGATCTGGAAGCGGTGGTGGACTACGTGGTCGCCAATATGAAGAGCGATATCAAGGGTGTGTTCTCCGGTAGCGTGCTGTACCTGAAGCTGGCCGGCCTGGTGCTGGGCGGCTGGCAGATGGCGCGCGCGGCACTGGTGGCGCAGCAGAAGCTGGACGCCAACGAAGGCGACGCCAGCTTCTACAAGGCCAAGATCTCCACCGCGCGCTTCTTCGCCGACCACATCCTGTCGCAAGCATCGAGCCTGCGCATCGCCATCATCGACGGCAGCGCCGGCGTGCTGGCTTTGAGCGAAGACCAGTTCTAAACGCGTCCTGCGTAACCCGGGGTCAGGTCCCCCATTTGAGCATGAGCTCGGCTAACTAGCCGAACTCATGCTCAAATGGGGGACCTGACCCCGTTTTTTATGCGCAGTCGTCGAGGTTGGTTTTGACTTGCAGTAGCAGGCTGTGCAGCGTTTGCTGTTGTTCCGTGCTGAGGTTTTGCATGGCTTGGGTATTCAACGCTTCGGCCTGGCGCTTGATCTTTTGCTGGATGGCGCGGCCGGCGTCGGTCAGCGACAGGCAGGTGTTGCGGCGGTCGGCGACGTCGGCCTCGCCCTGCAGCAGGCCGCGTTCGCGCAACGCGGTGATCAGCCGTGTCAGCTGCGCCTTGTCCTTGCCGGTGCGCTTGGCCAGGTCGCTTTGCGTGCTGCCTGGATGGCGCGCGAAAAAGCCCAACACCCGGCCTTCCATCGGCGTCATCTCATGCTGGCCTTCGCGCAAGGCCTGGAATTGCTGCGAACGGAACTGATGCATGATCGTATGGATGAGATCGAGCACGCCATCCAGGTTGGGATCGCGAGAATGGTTGACTTTGTCATTTGATTTCGGAATAATAGGTGACATTATCAATTATCTGGTGAGGTAAAGACATGAGTATAGACGCTCCAATCAGCCGTGTGCAGCGGGTTCGCCATGAACTCAAGATCCGTGAAGTGACCGTGGCCGCGGTGCGCGACATCGGTACGCATTTCCGCCGCGTCACTTTCCGCGGCCCGGCCTTGCATGATTTCCATAGCGCCTCGTTCGACGATCACGTCAAATTTATCCTGGGGCAGGGCGAGGACGCGGTCAAGCGCGACTACACGCCGCGCAGCTTCGATCCGGTCGCGGGCGAGCTGTGCCTGGAGTTCGCGCTGCATGGCGACGGTCCCGCCGCGCGCTGGGCAGCGCAGGCGGCGCCCGGCCAGCGCGTGATCGTGGGCGGGCCGCGCGGCTCGTTCATCATTCCGGCCGATTACGACTGGCAACTGCTGGTTGGTGACGAGAGCGCCTTGCCGGCGATCGCCCGCCGTCTTGAAGAGTTGCCGGACGGCGTGCGCGTGGTCGTGATTGCGAAGGTGGGCGATGCGGCCGACCGTCGCGTGCTGTCCAGCGGCGCCGAGGTCGATCTGCGCTGGATCGTCAGCGATGAGGAGATGATCGCGGCGGTGCGCGCGTTCGCGCTGCCGGACGGCGATGGTTATGCCTGGTGCGCCGGCGAGGCCGCGACGATGGCGGCGGTTCGCCAGGAGCTGGTCGGGGTGAAGGGCCTGGGCAAGCACCAGATCCGCGCCGCCGCCTACTGGAAACGCGGCGGCAGCGGCTTCCACGCCACGCTGGAAGATTGAGCCCGGGCCTCAAAAAGTTGAATCCACCGCTGTGCGCGTTGCGTACAAGAAGGATATCAACCATGAGGCCCAGTATGAAATCCATTGTTCTTTCCCCGACACCATCCGCGTCCGATCGCAAAGCCTACGCCGTCAAGCGCATGAACATCGCGGCCCAGCGCCTGTTGCATGCCGAGTCTGCTGCGGAGGAAATCCGGGCTGGCCACTGGGTGCTGGCCTGGGCCGTGGCCGCCGGGGCCCGCCCTTCCGACCGCGCGCTGCGCGAGGCCGAGTCCAGTATGAGCTCGCTGGTGGAGTTGCGCCTGCACTGAAAGGCCGGCGGGGCTTGCCGGCCCGTCCGAATGGACTAGTTTGTGGGATGTCGATGCGACGTATGCGCGATTCGCTAAGCTCGCTGAATGAAGGTGCGCGCCGTAATTAGAATGCTGCTGAAAGATGGTTGGGATATAGTGAATATCCAGGGAGGCCATCGTCAATTCAAGCATGCCGTCAAAGCGGGGGCGGGTTACAGTTCCCGGCAAGTTGAGTGACGATCTGGCGCCCGGTACGCTCAACAGTATTCTCAAGCAGGCAGGGTTGAAAAAATGAATACGGTTCGTTACGCCATCGTTATTGAAAAACCCAAAGGAAACTATTCGGCTTATGTGCCGGACTTGCCGGGCTGCGTGGCCACGGGTACCACCGTGGCTGAGGCGGAGTCCTCGCTCAGGGAGGCCATTGTTTTCCATCTCGATGGCATGCGCGAGGATGGCTTGCCTATCCCCGCGCCGGCCAGCCTGGTCGCCTATGTGGATATCGCCGCCTGATTTGGGCTCATCACATCGATGATCGCCTGGTAGACGCGCACCGGTTCTTCGGCGATGCGGTTCAGCACGTAGAGGAAGTGCTCGTCGCCGAACACGGCGTACTCGCGGGTGGGGAAGCCGCGCGCGTGCAGCTCGGCGATCTGCTCGGTGCCCAGGCCGATCAGCGATTCGAATTCAAACCAGCGCGGGTCGATGCGCTCTTTCAGGATCAGCGCGCTGATGTCTTGCTGGATGCCGTGGTCGTGGGTGGCGATCGAGCACTTGTGGCCGCTCAGCAGCAGTTGCTGCGCGTAGCGGCGGTAGGCGGCGGCCAGCTCCGGGCTGTTGCGGTGGTGTGAGATCTGCTCCGCTTCGAGGAAGGCGCCTTTGACCAGGCGGATGCGGCCGGGGATCTTCATCAGCGACGGCAGGTCCTGCGCCGTGCGGTGGCGCTTGGCCGGCACGGTGATGCCGACGTTGTGCAAGCCTTCTTCCTGGTGCAGGCGCGCGTAGATGGCGTAGATGGCGTCGGCGCGGTCGGCCGCTTCCATCGAGATCATCACCTCGCGGTTGATGCCGGCGGCGGCCAGCGCGATGCGGCGGGCGTTGCGGTAGCCCAGCTCGGTGTCCACCGTCATGCCCACGTGCGACAGGTCGAGCGAGACCGAGCAGTTCAGGTTGCGCTGGCCGATGGCGTGGGTCAGCTCCATGAACACTTCCGTCTCGGCCATCGCGAACCCTTCGTCGCGCACGCTCTCGCCCATGTATTCGACCGAGGCCGCGTGGCCCTGGCCGATGATGTGCTCGACCCGTTGCAGCGCCTCGGCCACGGTGCGGCCGGCCACGTAGCGCTGCGACACCTTGTGCATATAGGGACGCAGCAGCGGATCGTTGCAGAATTTTTCCTTGGCGCTCTCGTCGAGCGCCAGCGCGCGCAGGGTGGTGGCGGCCTGGTCTACCAGCGGCTGCCATAGCACGGGGAAGGCGGGATGGTGCACGGAGTCTCCTGTATGAAAAAAAACAGCCCGGAGGCTGTCTTGATTTTACCTAGTTGCGGACCAGGTTGCCGTTGTTGTTGCGGACCCGGTCGCCGCTCATCATGCGCGGATCGTGGTCGAAGTTGAAGCTGACCTGCTTGCCGTCGTCATATTGCACGTGCACGGTCCACTGCTTGGTGGATTTGGCCTTCTCTTCGATCTTCTTGCCGGCGTAGGCGCCGCCGGCCGCGCCCGCCACGGTGGCCAGTTCGCGGCCGTGACCGCTGCCGACCTGGTTGCCCAGCAGGGCGCCCGCCACGCCGCCGGCGATCACGCCCAGCGCGCTGCCTTCGCCGGCCTTCTCGCTGACCACCACCGAGGTGACCTTGCCGCATTCCATGCAGCTGCCCGGTTTGGCGGGGCTGGCTTTCAGCTGGGCCTTGGCCAGCGCCAGCGATTTGTCGTATTCGGATTTGGCGTCGCGCGTGCATTGCATGCGGGCTGCCGAGTTGCTTTCTTCCGCGCACAGCTTCTTGTCGTCCGCGTAGCGGGTGGCAAGGCGCTTGGATTCTGCGTTGAATTGCTCTTTGGGTGTTTGTGCCAGGGCCGACGAGGCCAGGCCGGCCAGCACCAGTGCTGCCAGAATAGAACGGTTCATGCTTTTCTCCTTATTAACCGTAGGAACCACCAGTGTACAACAAGTCAAATAGCCGGGAAATCGTGGCGATCAGGCTGCCCGCGCCCACCATCATGCTGGCCACCAGCACCACGGCCAGCGGCCAGTGGGTGTCCGACTGCTTGCCGGAGCCGGGGTTGAAGCGGGCATCCCATTTCTCGTCGGACATCAGGCCCAGCACCAGCGCCTCGAGGAAGCCGACCAGGCCGGAGACCATGATGGGCAGCAGCTTGTAGAAGCCGTCGGCGTCCGGCCAGGTGGCGGAGATGGCGGCGGCGACCGGCAGCGCGGCCAGGTGGGCCCACAGCCAGGGGTCGCGCGGGCCGCGCAGGTACAGCCGTTGCAGGCCCAGGCCGCCAACCAGGAAGGCCAGCAGGGTGGCGAAGGTCTTGTTTTTGTGCGATGTGTGGTGCGAAACAGTCATGTTTGTTCGGCGGTAGACGGAAAACATGCAGTATCGGTCATAATACGGCCCCCGGCGGACCTTTTTTATGGACAAGGCTATTGCCCCGCACGCCGGTTCGGGGGATAATCTTCGATTACCCCAATCTGCCCGATTATTTCATTAACGCTTGCTGCTTCGCGGCAAAGCGCGCTATAATTTGCGGCTTTTTCCGTCCTAGCACACTTTTTGGAAATATTATGGTCGTTATTCGTTTAGCTCGTGGAGGCGCCAAGAAGCGTCCGTTCTTCAACATCGTTGCAACCGACTCGCGCAATCGTCGCGATGGCCGTTTCATCGAGCGCATCGGTTTCTACAACCCGATGGCATCCGGTGGCGAAGTGCCACTGCGCATCACCGCTGACCGTCTGGCTCACTGGCAATCGGTTGGCGCACAATTGTCGCCTACCGTGGCTCGCCTGGTAGCTTCGAACAAAGCTGTTTAAGTCTGGTTGCTGGTTTGACCGATAAGAATGCATCCGGGGTGCAAGTCCCCGACGATCTGGCACAGGTAGGCTTTGTCTTCGGTGCTTACGGCGTCGCTGGCTGGGTAAGGATACGTCCTTTCTCGGAAGATGCGGATGCACTCCTGTCGGTAAAAAACTGGTGGATCGACAAACCTAGCTTGCACGATGTCGAAGTCAAGCAGTGCAAACTGCATGGCGGCGACGTGGTTGCACAGCTGGCGGGAGTGACCGATCGGGACGTCGCAGAAGCGCTGAAGGGCGCAGCTGTTTCGGTTCCGCGCAGTCGTTTCCCGGCCTTGTCCGACGATGAGTTTTACTGGACCGAGTTGATTGGTCTGGAAGTAGAGAATTTGCAAGGTGAGCACCTCGGTACGGTGACTGACATGATGAGCAATGGTCCGCAGTCGATCTTGCGCATACAGCCAGCCGCTACGCCAGATGCAGATCCCGAAGTTGCGGCGCAAGAGCGCCTGATTCCATTTGTGGACGCGTTTGTCATCAAGGTAGACAAGGCCGCAAAGAAGATCACTGTCGACTGGGGCCTTGATTATTAAAGAACATAAGGGCGGCCCGCCATGCAATTCGATGTCGTGACCCTGTTCCCTGAAATGTTCGCCGCACTGACGCAGTCGGGTGTCACCCGGCGCGCGTTTGAACAGAATAAATGTGGCTTGTCGTTGTGGAATCCGCGTGATTTCACGACCGACAATCACCGTACCGTGGATGACCGCCCCTATGGCGGCGGCCCCGGCATGGTGATGCTGGCCAAACCCCTGGAAGCGACGCTCAACGCGGCGAAGCAACGCCAGACCGAAGCCGGTCTGCCGACGCCCCGCGTGGTGTTCATGTCGCCCCAGGGCAAGCAGTTGACGCACGAGCGCGTGATGCAGCTGAAGCAGGAGCCCGGTCTGGTGATCCTGTGCGGCCGCTACGAAGCCGTGGACCAGCGTTTGCTGGACCGTTGCATCGATGAAGAAATCAGCCTTGGCGATTTCGTGCTGTCCGGCGGCGAGTTGCCGGCGATGGCCTTGATGGATGCCGTGATCCGCCAGATTCCCGGCGTGTTGAACACGGATGCATCGGCGATCGAGGACAGCTTCGTCAACGGCCTGCTGGATTCGCCGCACTACACGCGGCCGGAAACGTATGAAGGTGTGGGCGTGCCGCCGGTACTGATGGGCGGCAACCATGCCGAGATCGAGAAATGGCGCCGCCAGCGCATGCTGGAGGCGACCGCGCGCAAGCGCCCGGATTTGCTGGTCAAGGCGCGTGAGGCAGGGCAGCTCACCAAGCTTGACGAAAAGTTTTTGGCAGGTTTGTAAACCTGTTGTTGTAGAAGCCGGCCCACATGTCGTGGGCCTGGTGTTTAACCCCATCCTCTACTGGGCATCGAGTTTCGACTCATAGCGCGCCAGCACGATGGTTTATGGAGTCATCTAAATGAATCTGATTCAACAACTCGAGCAAGAAGAAATCGCTCGCCTGGGCAAAAGCATCCCTGACTTTGCACCTGGCGATACCGTGATCGTCAACGTTAACGTAGTCGAAGGCACCCGCAAGCGCGCCCAGGCTTACGAAGGCGTGGTCATCTCCCGTCGTAACCGTGGCCTGAACTCGAACTTCATCGTTCGTAAGATCTCGTCCGGCGAAGGCGTCGAGCGTACCTTCCAGCTGTACTCCCCGCTGATCGCTTCGATCGAAGTGAAACGCCGCGGTGACGTACGTCGCGCTAAACTGTACTACCTGCGTGATCGTTCCGGTAAATCGGCACGTATCAAGGAAAAACTGCCAAACCGTCGCCCAGTGGCGAAAGCAACCGCCGCTTAATAGCTGCGTTTGTGTTTGGATAGAAGGGGCGCCTGCTGGTGCCCCTTTTTTTTCATAATGGAGTCGCGTTTGGCCAAGCCCCTGTTCGATCCCCAGCAACTACCAATTGATGCCATCGCCGGCGAGCCCGCCGTCGCGCCGGAGCGCCTGACGCCCGCGTGGCTGCGCGGCCGCTTCATCGAATCGCCGCCGTGGACGCCCGAGGGCGCCGAGGAATCGCTGGGCAGCCTGTCGCAGCGGCCGACGCCGACGCCGGCCTCGGTGCTGATCCCGCTGGTGCTGCGCGAGGGCGGCCTGACCATCCTGCTGACCCAGCGCACCGCGCACCTGACCGATCATGGCGGGCAAATCAGCTTTCCCGGCGGCCGCGCCGAAGACTACGACAGCGATGCGGTCGATACCGCGCTGCGCGAGTCGGAGGAGGAGATCGGCCTGGCGCGCCGCCATGTCGATGTGCTGGGCACCTTGCCCAAGTATCTGACCGGCACCGGTTATTGCGTCACGCCAGTGGTGGCCCTGATCGCGCCGCCGTTCGAGCTGACCGCCGATCCGTCCGAAGTGGCGGAAATCTTCGAGGTACCGCTGGCCTTCCTGATGGATGGCCTGAACCATCAGCGGCTGTCGGTGGAGTTGCCGGGTGGGCGGCGCAGCTTCTACGCCATGCCGTATGGCGACTACTACATCTGGGGCGCGACGGCGGGCATGCTGCGCAATCTGTTCCATTTCTTGCGCGCATAGTCACGTTAAGCTATCGTAGCGGGCATCAAGGCATTGCCGACTCAAAGGATCACTAATGACTTTTCTTTCCATTCTATGCGCGCTGTTGATCGAGCAAATGAAGCCGCTGCGCGCGGACAATCCGATCTACGCCGAAATCAAGCGCCTGGCGTTGCGGATGGAGATCTGGTTTAACGCCGGCGACTCGACCCACGGCCGCATGGGCTGGTTCCTGATGATGGCCATCCTGATGGTGCCGACGGCGCTGATCTACTGGGTGCTGAAGCACTACAACTGGTTCCTGGCGGCCTTCGCATGGAACGTGCTGATCGTCTACCTGACGCTGGGCTTCCGCCACTACAGCCACTATTTCACCTCGATCCAGCTGGCGCTGAACGCCGGCGACGAAGCCGCCGCGCGCGCGCTGCTGGCCGAATGGACCCGGCAGGACACGGTGGGCATGGAAACCTCCGAGATCGCCCGCCTGGCCGTCGAGAAATCGCTGATCACCACGCACCGCAATGTGTTCGGCGTGTTCTTCTGGTTCCTGATGCCGCTGGGCCCTGCCTGCGCCGTCATGTACCGCGTGTCCGAACACCTGGCGCGCGCCTGGAACGAGCCTGAGCACATGCGCAACGAGGCCTTCGGCCAGTTCGCCGCGCGCGCCTTCTACTGGATCGACTGGATACCGGTGCGCCTGACGGCCGTGGCCTTCGCCGTGGTCGGCAACTTCGAGGACGCGATCTACGCCTGGCGCAACTTCGCCCATCGCTGGACGGACGAGGCCATCGGCATCATCCTGTCGGCCGGCGGCGGCGCGATGGGTGTGCGCCTGGGCTCGCCGGTGGAGAACGCCGCCAAGGTGCTGCCGGCCGATGCCGCCACCGTCGACATCGGCGACGAGGAGCCGGACATGCTGCCGGGCGAAGAGCCCAGCGTGCGCGCGCTGCAAAGCACGGTGGGCCTGGTGTGGCGCGCCTTGCTGCTGTGGATGATGTTGTTATTGCTGTTGTCGGGCGCTGTCTGGCTCGGAGCGACCCCGTAACGAGAGACGAACACGGGTACAATAGCGGCATTGCTGTGGTGCAGAATGATGATTATTCTGCACCAAAGTGGTTAATCGCGTTGGAATTCGGATTGAAATCAATGGCTTACGTATTCAGGTCTTCTATAAGATATAATACGTAAGAATCTTACAGAATGATATCCGCCCGACCGACCAAGTCGGGATCTTCCACGCATTCTTGTTACCAACAAGTATCTACTCATAAGCAGCCGCCTATGGCAGAGTCAGCTCAAAAACCGTCAGAACAGCAGGATTCGTTCTTTATCCTCGGCCAGACCAGCAATGGCAGGCAGTTCCGTCCCAGCGATTGGGCCGAGCGCCTGTGCGGCGTGATGTCCTGCTTCAAGCCGGAAGGCTATGGCGGCGGGCGCGACGCCCACTTGCAGTTCTCGCCGTATGTCACGCCGACCGTCATCGACGGCGTCAAGTCGGTGGTGGTCAACGGCAAGCTGCGCCAGCTCGAACCGCTGGCCTATCACTTCGTCATCTCCTTCGCCAAGGACAACGACCTGCAAATGGTCGACGCCTGCATCCTGCCTGAAAAAGCCTGATCCTGGTCTGACCTTCCCCTTGTTTTAAAATTTGCTTAAGCGTCTACCCACGAGGGCGGGGTAGGGCGTATGCTGCCTGTTCTTCAGTTTTTTTCGCGAGAGACCATGAACAACAGCCGTTTGAAACACGCCGCCGCCGCCAGCCTGATGCTGTGCGGTTTGTCCTTTGTCGCCACCGGCAGCGCGTGGGCGCAGGCCTTGCCGGCCGGCGTGGTCAAGGGACCTTCGGTCGAAGGCATCAGCGAGTACCGCCTGCCGAACGGCTTGAAGGTGCTGCTGTTTCCCGATGCGTCCAAGCCGACGGTGACGGTCAACGTCACTTACCTGGTCGGCTCGCGGCATGAGAACTACGGCGAGACCGGCATGGCCCACCTGCTGGAACACATGATGTTCAAGGGCGCGCCGAAGAACCGCAGCATCCCGCAGGAATTCGCCAACCGCGGCATGGAGTTCAACGGCACCACGTCCTACGACCGCACCAACTACTACGAAGTGTTCCAGGCCAGCCAGGACAACCTGAAGTGGGCGCTGGACATGGAGGCCGACCGCATGGTGCACTCCTTCATCGCCCGCAAGGACCTCGATTCCGAAATGACGGTGGTGCGCAACGAGTACGAGAGCGGCGAGAACGATCCGTTCTCGGTGCTGCTCAAGCGGATGCAGAGCGTGGCGTACGACTGGCATTCGTATGGCCGTTCGACCATCGGCAATCGTAGTGATATCGAGAATGTGCGTATCGAGAATTTGCAGGCCTTCTATCGCACCTACTACCAGCCTGACAATGCGGTGCTGCTGGTGGCCGGCAAGTTCGAGCCGGCGCAGACGCTGGCGTGGATCAGCAAATCGTTCGGCGTGATCCCGAAACCCAAGCGCAGCCTGCCGCCGTTCTGGACGGTCGAACCGACGCAGGACGGGGAGCGCAGCTTCGTGGTGCGGCGCAAGGGCGACATGCAGGTGATCGCGCTGGGCTACAAGATTCCGTCGGCCTTGCAGCAGGATAGCGATGCGCTGAGTTTCATGTCCGAGATCCTGGGCGATACGCCGACCGGCCGCCTGCACAAGGCGCTGGTGGAGAGCGGCAAGGCGGCGCAGGTGTTCAGCTTCGGCCAGACCGGCTATGCGCCGGGCCTGCAGATCATTGGTGCGGTGGTGAAGGCGGGCGAGCCGCTGGAGCCGGTGCGCGATGCGCTGATCGCGACGGTGGAGGGCTTCGCCAGCACGCCGCCGACGGCGGAGGAGATGGAGCGCGCGCGGCGCAATTTCGCCAACGGTATCGAGAAGGCGCTGAACGATCCTCAGCGGGTGGGTGTGAGCTTGTCCGAGGAGATTGCGCTGGGCGACTGGCGTTTGCTGTTCGAGGGCCGCGACAAGCTGCCGAACATCACGCCGGAGCAGGTGGCCGCTGCGGCGGGGCGCTATCTTAAGCGCGACAACCGCGTGGTCGGCAGCTTCGTGCCGGAGGATGCGCCGCTGCGCGCCGAGATTCCGGCCGCGCCGCCGGTGGCGGAGGTGATGAAGGACTTCAAGGGCAAGGACAGCGTGCTGACGTCGGAGGTGTTCGATCCTAGCCAGGCCAATATCAATGCGCGCACGGAGATCAAGACCATAGGCGGCTTGAAGGTCGCGCTGCTGAACAAGAAGAATCGCGGCGAGGCCGTGTCGGTGGACTTGCAGCTGCATTGGGGCGACGAGAAGAACCTGTTCAACACCGCCATCGTCTCGAACGCGGCCAGCGAGATGCTGATGCGCGGCACCAGCAAATACAGCCGCGAGCAGCTGGCCGACGCCTTCGCGAAGCTGAAGATCTCCGGCAGCCTGTATCGCTTCGATACCACTGGTCCGAATCTGGATGCGGCGTTGCGGCTGGTGGCGCATGTGCTGAAGGAGGCCAGCTTCCCGGCGGCGGAGTTCGAGCAGTTGCGCCAGCAGTGGCTGGTGGGGATCGAGGCCTCGCGCAACGAGCCGCAATCGTTGGCGCGCACGGAGGTGGACCTGTATTTCAACCACTATCCGAAGGGCGATGTGCGCGCGCCGATGACGGTCGATGAGCAGTTGGCGGCGGTGAAGGCGTTGAAGCTGGAGGACGTGATCGCCTTCCATCGCGATTACTATGGCGCCAATCATGGCGAGCTGGCGATCGTCGGCGATTTCGACAAGGCTGCGATCGGCAAGACCATCGCCGACAGCTTCGGCGGCTGGGGTAGCAAGGTGGCTTATGCGCCGATTACCTCGGCCAATGAGGACAAGGCGCCGCTGCACAAGACCATCAATGCGCCGGACAAGGAGAACGGCTTCTACACCGCGCGCCTGAACCTCGACCTGAACGTCAATGATCCTGACTATCCGCTGCTGGACCTGGCCAACTATATTTTCGGCGAAGGCGGTTTGAAATCGCGCTTGATGGACCGCATCCGCCAGAAGGATGGCTTGTCCTATGGCGGCGGCTCGGGCCTGCAAGCGGGCGAGATCGACCGCGCCGGCAGCTTCGGCATCGACGCCATCGCCGCGCCGCAGAATCTGAAGAAGCTGGAAGCGGCGATCCGGCAGGAGCTGGAGCGGGCGGTGAAGGATGGCTTCACGGCGGCCGAACTGGCGGGCGCCAAATCGGGCCTGTTGCAGCAGCGGGTGCAGAACCGCTCCAAGGACAATGTGCTGGCCGCAGGCTGGACGCGCAACCTATACATGAATCGCACCTACAGCTGGAGCAAGGAATACGAGGACAAGCTCAAGGCGGCCACGCTGGCGCAGGTCAACGCCGCCTTCCGCAAGGCAGTCGATCCGGCCAAGCTGACGGTGGTGACGGCTGGCGACGAGTCCAAGGCGAAAGGCGCGGCATCTGCCGCGAGCACAAAATAATTTGTTGCCTTAACGACGGGGTCAAGTCTGACATTCGGACACGAGGTCATCCGTTAGGAAATTTAGGGTTGAGCTTGTGTCCGAATGTCAGACTTGACCCCATTGCTTATTTGGGAGGTGTCGTGATTCGACTGACGATAGAGGGACGCGTGCAGGGTGTCGGTTATCGCGCTTCGTTTGCGGAGCAGGCGAGGGCGCTTGGCCTGGCCGGCTGGGTGCGTAATCGGCGCCATGGTTCGGTGGAGGCTGAAGTGGAGGGCGGGGCGCATGCCATTGAGGCTATCGTGGCCTGGGCCAAGCGTGGGCCGCCCGGCTCCAGGGTAACGAATGTCACCGTCGAAGATGTGGTCGCCCAGGCGACCCTGGACGGTGGCTTCAAGATCCTGCCGACACTGTAGTTCAGGATTTCGGTGGTCGCGGGCGGGCGTTTTGCAGCACGCCTAGTTTGTGCTCGGGGATGTGTGCGGACGGATCTTGCGCCGGATCGAACACGTAGTGCTGGAAGATCGCGCCCCATGCGGCGCGCAGCTCCGGCGGCTGGTGCTTCATGCTTTGCAGCGTGGCCACCAGCGCTTCGAACGTGGTGCCAGCATCCGGCGCCGGCTCCTCGTTCTTCCACCAGTAGTTGACCATCATGTTCAGGATGCCGTTCGACTGCACGTGGTGCCACCACAGCGGCGGGATGAACAGCGCGTCGCCCGGCAGCAGGTCTGCCACCAGGGCCGCTTCCATCGCCTGCCTGAAGCGCGGATGGTGCGCGTAATCCGGATCGCGGAAATTGACCATGCTGATCGGCGTCGGCGTCGGCGCGAAATCCAGCGGGCCGATATACAGGTTGGCCACCTGCTCGGGCGGGAACAGCGTGAAGCGCCGCTCGCCGCTGACCACGCAGGCCAGGTTGTACGATTCGTCGAAGTGCGCCGGCGTGGTGATGGTGTTGCCCAGCCAGATGCGCGGCCGCACCGACGGCGGCAGCGCCGGCGCCACGTTGTGCAGCGCGAACTGCGGCAGGCAGTCGTCGATCAAGGCGCTCTGGATCGCCACCGACGGCGGCGCCTCGAACTGCGAGTAGCGCGCCAGCTGCTCGATCACCTTCGATACCGGCACCTTGTTGCGGACGAAGTTGAAACCCTCCATGTCCGGCTTGTAGAACAGCCGCCCGCGCTGGTCCGGCGGCGTCATGACGGCGTCGACCTGGTGGCCGCTGTCGAACCCCATCAGGTACTGGCACAGCGCTTCCGGCGCTTGCCGCGCCTGGTGCACGGCCGGCCAGTGGCGCACGAAGCCGCGCAGGATGGCGGGCCGGTAGCTGCCGGCGATCTCTTTGTCAAAGCGCGCCGGGTCGAGGTCCTGGTATTCGATGATCTGGTTCATGGATCGTATGATGGCATAAAAAAACCCGCCAGGGCCGGGAGCGGCCGTGGCGGGAACAGACTACACAATGAAACGGTTACCGATTAGTACTTGATATGCAGGCCAGCGTAGTACTGCGCGCCGTTGGCATAGAAGCGTGCCGGTTGATCCTTGTTGAAGATGTAGTTCTTCAGGATCGGGTTGTTCAGGTTCTGGCCACTCAGCGTCAGCACGATGTTCTTGCTGATGTTGTAGTTGAACGAGGCCGACAGGGTGCCCGAAGCGTCCTGGTACAGCGGCGTGCCGCGGTCCTGGGCTGCCAGGAACGCCGAGCGCCATGCGTAGCTCAGACGGACGTTGAACTTGTCGTTTTCGAAGTACACGCCGGCGTTGGCCGTGGTCTTCGAAGCGCCCAGCATGTCGCATGGATCGCCGGAAGTGGCGGTTTGCATCGCCGGGCAGGCGCCGAAGTCCAGGTGCGAGTCGGCGAAGGTGGCGTTGGCGTCGAAGCCGTAACCCATGCCGACCGGTACCTGGGCTGCCAGTTCCATGCCCTTGACCTTGGCGCCGACGTTGATCGGCGAGGTGATGCTGTAGGTCGCGAACACTGGCTTGTGCTGTTCCTGCGATGCGCGGCTGTCGATGAAGGTGCCGGTGCTGACGCCGTAGCCGACGTAGTCATGCAGGTCCATGTAGAACACGCCGGCCGACAGCAGGGCGCGCGGTGCAAAGTACCATTGCAGGCTGGCGTCCAGGTTGTTCGACTTGACCGGTTTCAGCGCAGCGTTGCCGCCGTTGCCGGTGTGGGTCTCGTCGGTCAGCAGCACTGCGCCGCCCAATGCGCCGTAGTCTGGACGGGTCATGGTGCGCGACAGGCCGACGCGGGCCACCAGGTCGGAGCGCAGGTCGAACTTCAGGTTCAGGCTAGGCAGCGGGATGGTGCTGTTGTTGTCGATCGCCGTCTTCTGGACGAAACCGCCCCATGGATAGGCTGGCAGCGTGCCGCCTGCTGGCTGGTTCTGCAGGATCTGATAGCCGTTCGAGGTGCCTTCGGTGCGCACGATGCGCAGGCCGACGTTACCGTTCCAGCCTTCGCCTTCCATCTCGGCCTGGGCGTAGATCGCCTTGGTGTTTTCCTTCAGGTCGAACATGTCCTGGTAGTAGGTGCGCGAGACATCGCGGTTCGAGTGCAGGTCGCCCCATGCGTTCAGGATGGCCGGATCCAGGATCCAGACGTTTTTAGGGAAGTCGCCGCCCAGGTCCTTGCCGAAGTTGCCAGGATAGGTGGTGCCGTTCCAGGCCGGGTTGGTGCTGCTGCCGCCGACGTCGGTGTTGGACCAGTTAGGACCTTGCGCCACTTCGAAGTTGGCGCGGGTGTGGTGCGAGCCGCGGACGCCGAACTTGAGTTCGCGGAACACGCCAGCGTCCAGCGCGAAGGCCGCGTCGATCTGGCCGTAGGTCTCTTTGTCGTCGGTGGTGGCCGGCGAGACGCCGAACACCCAGTCCAGCGGGGTGCCGGTGAACTTGGAGACGTCGATGTTAGGGAACTTGACGTTGGCCGGGCTGCCCAGACCATTCAGCTGGTAGCTGGCGCCGGAGTTGTTGACGTCGCCCTCGAACACGCCCTGGCTCGGGGTCACGCCCTTGCCCTTGGTGGAGCCGGCCTTGGCGGTGAACACCAGACGGTCGGTGGCGCGCCATTTGCCGTCCAGGTCGAAGAACTCGGTCTGGGCGTAGGCGCCTTCGCGGACGATGTCGTCGACGATGCCGTAGCGCAGCGGCTTGGCGGCCGTGCCCTTGTTGGCGAACGAGGCCGACACCAGCGTGCCGTTGCGGATCACGTAGCCCGGATCAGGCGCGACGCCCGAACCCAGCATGCCGGAACCGTTCATGTCGGTCATGTAGTTGGTGTTGAAGTTGGACGCGTCCATCTTCGAACGGAAGTAGGTCGCTTCCAAGCTGAGGTCGCGGCTAGGCTTGAATTGCAGGTCGATCAGGCCGCCCTTGCGCTTGCGCTCCTGCTGGAACAGCGAGGAGCCGATCAGGCGCGGGAACCAGACGTTGGCCAGGTCGGGATTGGTCTTGACGGCGGCGTTGGTCGGCGCGACCTGGGTCCACTGCAGCAGTTCCTGGCCGTCGCGGCGCAGGCTGCGTTTTTCCGAGAAGCCTTGCACCATCAGGCCGAGCGTGCCGGCTTCGTTTTTCCAGTTGAACAGCGCGCTCACTTGCGGATCGGTTTTTTCCGGCAGCGTGGCGTACACCGCCTGCACCGTCGCCTCCATCGAGATCGGCTGCTTGAAGTCCAGCGGATGACGGGTGCGGATGTCGATCGAGCCGCTCGAGCCGCCTTCGATCTGGTCGGCGGTTGGCGATTTGTAGACCACCACCTGGCCGACGATTTCCGACGGCAGCAGCGAGTAGGAAGCGGAACGGCCGACGGCGCCGCCCACCTGGTCCAGCACGAACCAGTCGCCCGAGGCGACGGCGTGGCCGTTGATCAGGGTCTGGGTCAGCGACGGGGCGGTGCCGCGCATCGACACGCGGTCGTTTTCATCGAAGCCGCCCGAACCTGCGCCCGAGGTGGAGATGTTCACGCCTGGGACGCGTTGCAGCGAGTCGGCGACGTTCTTGTCCGGCATCTTGCCGACGTCTTCGGCGGTGATCACGTCGACGTTGCTCGACGCATTGCGCTTGACCGACAGCGATTGCTGCAGCGAGCCGCGGATGCCGCTCACGACCACGACTTCAGGCTCTTTCTCTGTTGCGGCCTGTTGTGCCTGAGCGGTCATCGAGACGCTCAGCGCCAGGATGGCGGCTGCGGTCGCGATAGGCGTCAGTTTGGACATTTTAGTGTTATTCGAATTGTGGTACATGTTCCCTCCCGTTGATGAAGGCTCCGCCGAGCCCACTGATTGTTGATGCCGTTCTTTTTTACTTCTTACAAACCACTTACAAAACCAATCCAACGCCAATATACCCGTCTTTTAATACCAGATCACTACCACTTTGAAATTCTTTTTCGTAATGTTGTATGCGGCATACAGAGTGTGTCTTCGGCAACTAAGTAATACCGCTGCGGCGCTGGTATGGACCGCTGTTGTGATGATATGCAACAGCCTGAAAGCCTGCATCCATGCGGGTTTCAAGGGTTTGTTGAAAAATATTTGCAGATCCGGAAGGTGACGGCGGCTGCGCGCTGGTCTTTTTTTGGTATTATCAATTGACAACTACAAACAGGATGCCTGCCTCGTTATGGACAACGATTCTATGACCCCACTGGTACACATCCGGGCGCACCTCAATGAGACCAGTAACCTCCCTCTGTACCAGCGCCTGCAACGCGCTTTGCGCTCGGCCATCGAGCAGCATTTGCTCAAGCCGGAGGACGCGCTGCCGGCCGAGCGCCAGCTGGCTGCGGACCTGGCGGTGTCGCGCATCACGGTGCGCAAGGCCATCGACGGCCTGGTCGGCGAGGGCGTGCTGGTGCGCCGGCCCGGCTCCGGCAATTTCATCAACACCCGCATCGAGAAGAACTTCGCCAAGCTGACCTCGTTTTCCGAGGACATGCGGGCGCGCGGGCGCACGCCGCGCAGCGTGTGGCTCAAGCGCTCGGAGGGCACGGTCACGCCGGACGAGGCGATGCGGCTGCGGCTCAGTCCCGGCGCGGCGGTCTACCGCTTCCACCGCATGCGCTACGCCGACGACGTGCCGATGTGCCTGGAGTACGCGACCATCGTGGCGTCCTGCCTGCCGTCGCTGGAGGCGGTCGACCTGTCGATGTACGACGCGCTGGAGCGGGCCGGCAACCGGCCGGTGCGCGCCTTGCAGCGGCTGTCGGCGCTGCTGCTCAATGCCGAACAGGCAGCGCTGCTGCAGGCGAAGGAGGGCGACGCCGGCCTCTCGGTCGAGCGGCTCGGCTTCTTGCGCGACGGCCGCGCGGTGGAATTCTGCCGCTCCTACTTCCGCGGCGATATGTATGACTTCGTGGCGGAACTGAACGCCAGCTAACCTTGCAAGGATCTATGAACACGCACCACCTGAAACGCTGGGCCATGGCTGCGGCGCTGGCCGCCGCGCTGCCTGTCACCGCTACCGCCGCCGGCGCCGCGCCGGAAATCGTCGGCTACTATCCCGGCTGGAAGTCGGACGCCTTCCCGGTCACCGCCGCCAACGTCGGCGCCGGCAAGCTGACGATGGCCTTGTACGCCTTCCTCGACGTCTGCTGGAACGGCCAGCACGGCAACCCCGAGCCCTCGGTCAACTACGTGGCCGCGTGCCAGGACGCGACCGGCGACGCCACCTCGACCAACGGCGCGCTGGTGTTCCGCGACGCCGCCAGGGACGGCGCCAACCTGCGCGCGCTGGTGGCGCTGAAAAAACGGCATCCGCAGTTCAAGGTGGTGGTGTCGGTCGGCGGGTGGGACTGGTCGAACCAGTTTTCCAACGTGGCCGACAGCGCGGAGGCGCGCGCCAGCTTCGTCGCCTCGTCGGTGAAGCTGATGCGGCGCTTCGGCCTGGACGGGGTCGACATCGACTGGGAATATCCGACCGAGGCCGGCGTGCCTTGCGTGGCGGGCGCGGTGTGCGCGCGGCCGGCCGACAAGCAGAACTTCATCCAGCTGGCGCGCGAGCTGCGCGCGGCCTTCGACGCCGCCGGCCGGCAGGATCGCAAGCATTACAGCATCACCATCGCGGCCGGCGGCAACGCCAACTACGTCAACGAGGGCGCGGCCGGCGGCGGCTGGATCAGGCAGCTGTCGCAGAGCCTGGACTGGATCAACATCATGGCCTACGACTTCCACATGCCGTGGGAGAAGAGCAGCGGCCACCATGCGGCGCTGTCGGCCGACGCCGGCGATCCGGTGACGGCCAGCGGCTTCTACGCGGCGGGCTCGGTGCAGCGCTACCTGCAGGCTGGCGTGGCGGCGGACAAGCTGGTGTTGGGCGTGCCGTTCTATGGCTATGGCTGGAAAGGCTGCGCGCCCGGCGCCAACGGCGACGGCCAGTACCAGCTGTGCGACGGCGGCGCGACCGGCGGCGTGGACGGCACCAATTCGTATGGTTTCAGCCATCTGCTCAGGCAGGGCTACCTGACGGCGGGATTTGAGGGCGGCAAGGGCTACCGGCGCTACTGGAACAGCGCGGCCAAGGCGCCCTACCTGTACCACGCGGCGGAGCGGGTCTGGATCACCTATGAGGATCCGGCCTCGCTCAAGGAGAAGGCCAGCTACATCAAAGCGCAGGGCCTGCGCGGGGCGATGTTCTGGGAGTTGAGCAACGACGGCCAGCATCAGCTGCTCGATGCCTTGTCGGCCGCCATGCGGCGCTTGCCATAACCCGCGTGCTTAAGCGATACGCCAGCCGTGCCACTTAGGGGTCAGACCCCGTACGGGGTCTGACCCCGCTTGGCTGTGCGGGGTAACAAAAAGCCGGCGCTAGGCCGGCTTTGCTTGGATTACTTGGCTTCCGCCGCTGCTGCTTTTGGCGGGTTCTGGTACATGATCCAGTAGCGCGCCAGGTCGCCGCGACCGTCGTTGCCGCTGATGGTTTCCAGCAGCTTGACCGACTCGTCCTTCTTGCCGGCGATGGCCAGCGCGTAGGCCAGGCGCAGCTTGGCGTCCTCAGGATTCTTGGCCACGCCCTTGGCGATACCTTGCTTCATCAGCTCAATGCCCTTGTCGGCCTGGCCCAAGGTCACGAAGTTGTAGCCCAGGTTGACCATGCCGACGCCGTCCTTCGACTTCTGCGCGGATTCGATGCCCTTGTCGATGTTCTTGGCATCGTCGGCGGCGCCCTTGTTGGCGCTGTCGCGGATTTTTTGCAGCGCGGCCTTGTTCTTGTCGGCCGGGATGGCGCCTGGGTAGCCCTTGTCCATGGCGATCTTGGCTTCGGTGAAGAAGCCGCCCAGCACCGCCAGTTCGGCGATCTCCGCGTAGTCCTCAGGCTCCATCTTGCTAGGCGCGGCCAGCGCTTTCAGGCGGGCGATGTCCAGGTCCAGGCGCGGCGCGTAGGTCTTCTTGCCGCGGGTGCGGTTCAGCAGGTCGAACCAGTAGTCTTCGGTCGGGTAGTAGCGGGTCAGCTCTTCCACCGCTTGCAGATACAGCTCGGTGTCCTTGGTCTTGATGCCGACGTTGCCCAGCAGGTTCAGTTCATCCTTCGGCGGCGTGGCGCCGGATTTCTTGGCGGCGGCGACATCCTTCAGCGCTTCGGCCTTGGCGGTGGCGAAATCGTCCTTGAAGAAGTAGGAACGGACGATGAACTGGCGCTGTTTGAGCGTGTCGCCCGATTCGGTGCCGTAGCGGGTGAACCAGGCGATGGCCTGGTCGTAGTCCTTGATGTTGCTGTAGTAGATGCCGCCGACGGCGTCGATGAAGCGCAGCTTGTCCTCAGGCTTGAGGCGGCCGGAGTCGATCATCGCGGCCAGCGCCTTGACGGTGGTTTGATGGTCGCCGGAGGCCTGGCCCAGTTGCACGCGCATCTGGTTCAGCACGAAGGCTTCGTACGGCGTCACGTTCGGCATCGCGGCCGCGGTGTCGATGCGGGTTTTGAATTCGGTGTAGTTCTTGTTTGCCAGCAGATCTTTGGTCTGGGCCGGGTCGATCAGTTTGTAGATCTCGGGACGCACGGCATCCTTAGGCGGCTCGGCCGGCTTGGCGGCTTCGGCGGCGTAGACCGGGGACATGCCCAGCACGGCCGGTACGGCGTTCAGGCCAATGGCGGCCAGGATCAGGCTAATACGAGCGAGACGAATGTGGGACATGAATTATCCTTCTTTCTATCAAACAAATTAGAGGGCCGGCGGGTAAGCCGTGCCATCGCGACAGTACAAACCCGCGTATTGTTACATAAAACCGCTTAGAAATACGAATTCAAGCGTGTGCCGGCCCGCGCGCCAGCGCCTGGCCGTCGGCGTTAAATAACAGGCAACGCGACGGCGGCAGGTGGATGCGGGTGAGGTCGCCGGCGTGCAGCGGCGGCGCTTCGGCGGCCTGCTTGACGGCGATCATTTCGCCGGCGCCGGCCAGCGTGGTGTAGACGATGGACTGGTCGCCCAGGTATTCCACGTGGCCGATGCCGACGTCGATGGTATTGGCGCCGCCAGCGCCGGCGCCGGCGATGGCCAGGTGCTCGGCGCGCACGCCCAGCGTGACGCGGTCGCCGCGCCGCGGACCGCCATTGGCACCGCCGGCCGCCACCTCGACGATGGCGCCGCCGGGCAGCAGCACGCTGGCGTGGTCGGCCGACACCGCGACGATCTCGCCGGCGATGAAGTTCATCTTCGGCGTGCCGAGGAAGCCGGCCACGAACAGGTTGGCCGGATGGTTGTACAGCTGATGCGGCGTGCCGACCTGCTCGATGCGGCCGGCGTTGAACACCGCGATGCGCTGGCCCAAGGTCATCGCCTCGACCTGGTCGTGGGTGACGTAGATCATGGTGGTCTTCAGCTCCTGGTGCAGGCGGCTGATCTCCACCCGCATCTGCACCCGCAGGCTGGCGTCCAGGTTGGACAAGGGCTCGTCGAACAGGAACACCTCCGGCGTGCGCACGATGGCGCGGCCGATGGCCACGCGCTGGCGCTGGCCGCCGGACAGCTCCTTGGGCCGGCGCTTCAGCAGCGGCGCGATCTGCAGGATGGCCGCCGCACGCTCCACCGCCGCCGCCACCTCGGCCGGCTTGCGGCCGGCCAGCTTGAGCGCGAAGGCCATGTTCTCGTACACCGTCATGTGCGGATACAGCGCATACGACTGGAACACCATGGCCAGCTTGCGCTGCGCCGGGGCGATGTCGTTGGCCAGCGCGCCGCCGATGTGCAGCGTGCCGCCGCTGATGTCCTCCAGGCCGGCGATCATGCGCAGCAGCGTCGACTTGCCGCAGCCGGACGGGCCGACGAAGACCATGAATTCGCCGTCGGCGATATCGAGGTCGACGCCGTGCACGACCGGGGTTTTGTCGTAGCTCTTGACGATCTGTTTGAGGCTGACGCTGGCCATCCGCTTAACCCGCGCGCACGGCTTGTGGCGCCGGCTCTTCCTCTGCCTGTGGACGCGCCGTCATCGGAATGATCTGCGACAGAATGGCAACCGGAATCGCCGACAGCATGACCCAGATGAAGAAGTGCTGGTAGCCCAGCGCAATCTGGATATCGCCGCTGAATAGCTTGAATAGCACAGAGCCCAGCTGCATGAAGCCGGTGGCAAAGGCGTAGTGCGCGGTCTGGTATTTGCCTGGCGCCACCACCTGCATCATGTACAGGATCAGGCCCACAAAGCCGAAGCCGTAGCCGAACATCTCTACGCTGAGCGCGACGCCAACGATAGACAACTCGGTCGGCTGGAAGGTGGACAGCAGGTAGAACGCCACGTTAGGCAGGTTGACCGCGAGGATCAGCCACAAGATGGCGCGCTTGAGGCTGAGCCACGAAGTGAAGTAGCCGCCAGCGATGGAGCCGACCAGGAAGGCCACGGTGCCAACGGTGCCATACACCGCGCCCACTTCGGCGGTGCTCAGGCCAAGCCCGCCGAGATGGCGCGCTTCGCGCAGGAACAGCGGGCCTATCAACTGCACTTGCGCTTCGCCCGCGCGGAACAGGATGATGAAAACGATCGAGACCCAGATGCCAGGCTTCTTGAAGAACTCCAAGATCACCTCCCACAACGTGCGTGCGATGGCGGCGGCGTTGGTGTCTTCACTGACTTCATTCTTTGCCAGCGGCAGCGCCCAACCGTTATACAAGCCAAGGGCGATCATCATCGCGCCGAGGATGCAGAAGCAGATGGTCCATGCCGGTACTACGCCCAGCGTTTTCTCGAAGTGGCCGGCCAGTAGCAGCAGCGCGCCGGAGGTGAAGAATTTTGCGGCATTAAAGAAAGTGCCGGTCCAGCCGGCGTACTGCGCTTGGCCTTTTTCATCGAGACTGGTGATGTACAAGCCGTCGCACGCGATGTCGTGGGTGGCAGACGAAATGGCGACCAGCGTAAGCATCGCCATGGTGGCGGCAAACCAGAACGGCGCTTGCAGCGCCAACGCAACGCCGCCCAAGCACAAGCCGCCGAGCACCTGGAAGAAGGTCACTACCAGTTTTTTGCTCGGCGCCAGTTCCAGAAAGGGACTCCAAAAAGGCTTTAATGCCCACGCAATGCCGATCAGGGCGGTCCAGTGACTCAGCTCGTCGTTGGGTACGCCCATACTCTTCAGCATCTGGCTGGCGACGATGGCAACGGCGAAGTAGGGCAGGCCCTGTGCCAGGTACAGGCTCGGTACCCAGAACTTCGGGTTGCGTATATTTTGTGTGTTGTTCATGCTGTGTGCTCCCCCGATTTATATTTTTTTATGCGAAGCCCGGCACCGGCGCGCGGCCGGTGGCTTCCAGTTCGCCGCACAGCCAGCCGTTGACCGCGTCCAGCGCCGGCTGGGCGAAGCCGTAGGTCATCAGCGATGGCGACTGGATGTCCAGCGCCTGGTACGGATTCCACAAGGCCAGGTGCAGGTCCGGCTTCCAGGTGGCGCGCGCGTGCTCGCCGTAGCGCAGGCGCGAGGTCGAGGCCAGGATGGTGAAGCGGCCGTCCTGCGGCAGCGCGCTCCAGTCGAAGGTGTCGGCGTCGGCGAAGGTGGTCAGCTCGACGTCGTACAGCCGGCGCAGCGACGCGGCCACGCCTTCGGCCGGCACGCCGGCTTCGGACACGCCGTCGCTGACCACGTCCTGGCGCACCACCAGCCGCACCTGCGCGCCCTGTGGCGGGCGGGTGGGCGCGCCGTAGGCGGTCAGGCTGCGACGCCAGCCTTCGGCCATCACTTCTCGGTCGGCCGCGTCTTCCTTGTAGGAGCGCGGCTTGCATGGATAGGCCAGCGCCAGCGACGCCAGGCGGTCCAGGCGCAGCTTGATCTCGTCCATAGCCAGCTCGCCCGATTCAATGGCGGCGGCGATGGAGTCCAGCGTTTCGTTCTGGGTTTCGGTGGTGCCCAGCGCCATCACCATGTCTGCGCCGGCGACCAGCGCGCGCACGGCGGCGTTGCCCACGCCGTAGCGGCCGGCGATGGCGTGCATGTCCATGCCGTCGGTGATGACGACCCCCTTGTACTGCCACTCTTCGCGCAGCAGGCCGGTGAGGATGCGGCGCGACATGGTGGCCGGATTGTCCGGGTCCAGCGTCGGGTAGACGATGTGGGCGGTCATCATGGCCGGCGCCGCGCCTGACGCGATGCGGAACGGCGCCAGTTCCATGCGGTCCAGTTCCTCGACCGGCTTGTTCACGGTCGGCAGGTCGCGGTGCGAATCGACGTTGGTGTCGCCGTGGCCGGGGAAGTGCTTGACGCAGCAGGACACGCCCTCCGCGTGGCTGCCGGCCATCCACGCCATCGCCAGCTCGGCGGCGCGCAGCGGCTCGGCGCCGAAGGAGCGCTCGGCGATCACCGGGTTGTGCGGGTTGTTGTTCAGGTCCAGCACCGGCGCGAAGTTCCAGTTGAAGCCCAGCGCCTTGACCGCGCGCGCCACGGCGGCGCCGGTGCGGTAGGCCAGGTCGGTGTCGTTGGCGGCGCCCAGGCCCATGGCGGCCGGCGGCGCCGGCACCCAGGTCGAGCGCACCACGGCGCCGCCTTCCTGGTCGATGCCGATCAGCGACTCGGGGCCCATGACGGCGCGCAGGTCGGCGGTCAGCTTGGCCAGCTGTTCGGAGTCGGTCATGTTCCCGCGGAACAGGCAGACGGCGCGGATGCCGTTGGCCTTGATGAATTCTGCGGTGGCGGCATCGAGCACGGTGCCGGGGAAGCGGATCATGATCAGCTGGCCGGCGATTTTTCTGAGTTCGGTTTGATTTGGTGTCGTCATTTCACAGCTCCGTCCATGCCACGCATGAAGAATCGTTGAGTAAAGAGGAAGGCTGCCAGCGTGGGCAGGATGGTCAAGATGGTGCCGGCGGCGATCACGCGCGTGCTGCTGCCGAAGGTGCCGCGCAAATACAGCACGCCCACCGACAGCGGGAATTCGTCCGGTTTGCTCATCACGATGGATGGCCAGATGTATTCGTTCCATGCTTCGACCGCCGTCAGGATGCCGACCGTGGCCAGCCACGGCGCGATCAGCGGCAGCATGATTTTACTGAAGATGGTCCATTCGGAGGCGCCGTCGACGCGGGCGGCGTCGATCAAATCCTGCGGCACTTCCTCGAAGGCTTGCTTGAGCAGCAGGATGGCGACCGCCGTGACGACGTTGGGCAGGATCACGCCGGTGTAGGTGTCGACCAGGCTCAGTTTCGTCACCGTGATGAAGTTGACCAGGAAGTTCACCTCCGACGGCAGCACCAGCGTGGCGAGGATCAGGCCGAACACCAGCTTGCGGCCTTTGAAGTGCATGCGCGCCAGCGGGTAGGCGGCGGCCGAGCACAGCGCCAGCTTCCAGAACACGGTGCAGGCGGCGATGAAGACCGAGTTGCGGAAGAAGGACCAGATCGGAATCGCCTTGAACACTTCGATGAAGTTCTCGAACGACGGCTGGTTCGGCCAGAAGGTCGGCGGAAAGGCGAAGATGTTGCCCTCGGTGGAGATGGCCGTCACCAGCGTCCACCAGAACGGGAACACGCAGATGACCGCGATCGCGCAGAGCAGAAGGTAATGGGTGATCGTCTTCATCGGTGTTTGGGCTTGATGTAGCGCAGGCAGAGCAGGGCGATGCCGATGCAGAAGATGGACATGACGAAGCTGGCGGCCAATGCGCGCGGCAGCTTCAGGTGCTTGAGGCCCTGGTCGTAGGCGTAGTACAAACCGGTGAAGGTGGAGTTCATCGGGCCGCCCTGGGTCAGCACGTCGACTTCCTGGTAGGCCTTCAATGCGGCCAGCACCGACAGGATGGTGCAGACCATGATGGTGGGACGCAGCATCGGCACGGTGATCTGCCAGAAACGCTGCCAGCGATTGGCGCCGTCGAGGATGGCGGCTTCCTGCATGTCGGCGGGGACGGCTTGCAATGCGGCCAGGTACATCACCATGTACCAGCCCAGGCCGCGCCACAGCGTGACGAACATGATGGCGAACAGCGCCAGGCTGTCGTTGGAGAGCCAGCCGACCGGCGCGCCGACCAGCCGCAGCGTCATCAGCACGTAATTGAGCGCGCCCTGTTCGTGGAACATGAAGCCCCACATGATGCCGACCACCGACACCGTGGTCACCACCGGCACGTAGAAGGCGGCGCGGAAGTAGCGGATGCCGGGCAGCTGGTTGTTGACCAGTACCGCGAGCGTGAGCGCGCCGATCTGCACGAAGGGCACCATCAGCAGGAAGACCAGCGAGTTTTTCAGGCCGGTGACGAACATCTCGTTGTCGAAGATGTAGCGGAAGTTGTCCAGGCCGACCCAGTGGGTGTCGCGTATCAGGCTGTAGTCGGTGAAGGCCAGCACGGAGCCGAAGGCCACCGGCCAGAACGAGAAAACGGCCAGCAGCGCCAGCGCGGGGGCGAGGAACAGCCAGGCGGTGAAATTGATGCGGCGCCTCCCGTCATTCCCGCGCACGCGGGAATCCATAGAGCGCGTGCCCGCCGGCTCAGTATGGGTTCCCGCGTGCGCGGGAACGACGGTGGTTTGGTCGGCGCTCATCTTAATGGCTCCGCTGCGCGCTGAGTTTCTTGTTCCAGATCGCCACCGCCTGGTCCAGCGCCTGCTTGACGTCCTGCTTGCCGGTGACGCCGGCTTCGACGGCCTTGACCAGGTAGCGCCGCAGTTCATCGTAGTCGGTGATGCCGGCCACGTACAGCGTGTGCGAATGCGGCATCGACACGGCGCCCGCCGATACAGCCTTCTCGGCCGCGCCGGCGCCTGGCGGCACGGTCATGAAGAAGGGATCGTTGGCCGCCTGCGACATCGCCGGATACACGCTGGCCTGCTTGGCGAAAGCCAGCTGGTTGGCGTCGTTGGTCAGGTAGCGGGCGAACTTGCCGACCGCCGGCAGCAGCTTGGCGTCGACGTTCTTCGGCACGGCGAAGTGGATCAGCCAGCCGCCGTCGGCGATGCCGGTCGGGCCCAGCGGCGCGGGGGCGACGTCGGTGATGGCGTAGATGTCCTTGGCGTCGCTCTGGATGCGCTTGACCGCCGTCGGCGGCGCCAGCAGCATGCCGAGGCGGCCGCCCTTGTAGGCATCGATCGCGGCGGGGAAGTTATCCTCGGCGAACAGCGCGTCCTTCAGCAGGCCGCCGGCTTTGTAGGTCTCGGCGAGTTTCTTGATCAGCGCGATGTGGGCGGGCGAGTTGAACACCGCCTTGCCATCCTTGATCACGGCCAGGCCTTGCTGCATCATCAGGCCGTCGATCTTGGACAGCGCGGGGCACAGGCCTGCCTTGCCGGTGCGGGCGGCGATCTGGCGCGCGAACAGCAGCTGCTCGTCGAGATCGCGCGGCGCGCGCGGGATGCCGGCGGCTTTGAATATCTGGGTGTTGTAGGCGATGACGGCGACGTTGCTGTACATCGGGAAACCGTAGGTCTTGCCGCCGAAGGTCAGGTCTTCCAGCGTGCTGGGAAGGTAGCGCTGGCGGGCGTCGCCGAGCAGGGCGTCGACCGGCGTGAGCAAGCCGTCGCGGGCGAATTCGTCGGCCCAGGGCACGTTCAGGTTGACCAGTGCGGGCGGGGTGCCGGCGACGATGCGCGTCACCAGCTTGGTCTGGATCACGTCCCATGGGAAGTCGACCCATTCCACTTTCACTCCCGGATTGCCGGCTTCGTAGTTCTTCACCAGCGTCTCGAAATAGGGAGTGAATTTGGGCTTCATGCTGAAGGTCCAGAATTCGATTTTTTCCGGGGCGGCCGTTGCCGGGTTCGCGAAGAGCGCCGCAAGCGCCAGTAGCCACCCCGCACGGCGGTATGCCGGGGTCGGACCCCGTGCGGGGTCCGACCCCTTCGGCTGGCGGGGTGGGCGCGGCGCAATCACGGACTTAGTTGGTCTTGGTGACTTTGCTCAGGTGGCGCGGGGCGTCCGGGTCCATGCCGCGTGCCGCCGACAGCTGGGCCGCCATCACGTAGAAGGCCTGGATCGCCACGATAGGATCCAGATCCGGCGTCGCCGCAACCGGCAAGGTCAGGTCGCGCTCGGCCACGTCGGCCGGTGCGGCCAGCAGCACGCGCGCGCCACGGCCGCGCATCTCGGTCGCCAGTTGCAGCAGGCTCGCTTGGGTCGGGCCACGGGTGGCGAAGATCACCAGCGGGTAGCCTTCTTCGATCAGCGCCATCGGTCCGTGCTTGATCTCCGCGCCGCTGAAGGCTTCCGCCTGCAGTGCCGAGGTTTCCTTGAATTTCAGGGAAGCCTCCAAGGCGACCGGGAAGCTGATGCCGCGGCCGACCACCATGATGTTGCGGGCAGGCGCCAGCACTTCGATGGCCGAGGACCAGTCTTCCTTGGCGGCCTCGCGCAGCGAGTCGGGCAGGGCTTCCAGGCCGGCCAGCAGCTCCGGATCGTTCTGCCATGCGGCGACCAGGCGGGCGCCGGCCACCATGCTGGTGATGAAGCTCTTGGTGGCGGCCACGCTCTGCTCTTTGCCGGCGCGCAGCGGGATCGCCCACTCGGCGGCGTGCGCCAGCGGCGAATCGATGTCGTTGACCAGCGCGATGGTGGTGGCGCCGCCGTCGCGGAAGTAGCGGATCGGCTCGACCACGTCCGGGCTCTGGCCCGATTGCGAGATCGAGATCGCCAGCGTGTCGCGGGTGATCAGCGGCGATTTGTTCAAGGTCACCAGCGACATCGGCAGCGACGCCACCACGCGGCCCAGGCGGGCCATGATCAGGTAGGCGGCGTAGGCGCAGGCGTGGTCGGAGCTGCCGCGCGCGATGGTCAGCGCGGTCGAGAAGGACGTGCTCCTCAATTTGCGGCCCAGCTCCGCGTAACGGTCACCATCGCTGGCCAGCTGGAGGGCTACGCAATCCGCTGCGGACAGGGCTTCTTTCAACATCATTGAGGTCACAACAATTCTCCTTCGATATAGACGGCTTTGAGATTCAGGTCACGGTCTAGCACTACCAAGTCGGCGTAGGCGCCGGGAGCCAGGCGGCCCCGCTCTTGCAGGCCGAGATAGTCGGCCGCATACGTTGAGACCCGTGCCGAGGCGTCCGCCAAATCGAGGCCGAGTCCGACCAGGTTGCGCAGCGCCTGGTCCATGGTGAGGGTACTGCCGGCCAGCGTGCCGTCGGACAGGCGCACGCCGCCCATGCATTTCATGACGGTGTGGCGGCCCAACATGTACTCGCCGTCCGGCATGCCGGTGGCGGCGGTCGAATCGGTCACGCAGTACAGGTGCGGGATGCAGCGCAGCGCGGTGCGGATGGCGCCGGGGTGCACGTGCAGCAGGTCGGGGATGAATTCGGCGTACTGCGCATGGGCCAGCGCGGCGCCGACCATGCCGGGTTCGCGGTGATGCAGGCCGGTCATGGCGTTGAACAGGTGGGTGAAGCCGTGCGCGCCGTGCTCCAGCGCGGCCACGCCGTCCTCGTAGGTGCCGAGGGTGTGGCCGATCTGCACGCGCATGCCGGCGTCCGACAGTTCGCGCACCAGCTCCAGGTGGCCGCCGATTTCCGGCGCCACGGTGATCAGCTTGATCGGCGCGATCGCCTCCAGGCGCTCGACGTCGGCCAGCTTGGCGGTGCGCGCGAACGGCGGCTGCGCTCCCAGCTTGCCGGAGTTGATGAACGGGCCTTCCAGGTGTACGCCCAGCACGCGCGCTTCGCCTTTGCCGCGCAGGGCGGCGGCTTTGCCGATGCCTTGCAGCGCCAGGTCGATGTCTTCCGGCGGCGCCGTCATGGTGGTGGCCAGCATGCTGGTGGTGCCGTGCTTGGCGTGGATGGCGGCGATGGTGTGGACGGCGTCGCCGCCTTCCATCACGTCCTTGCCGCCGCCGCCGTGCACGTGCAGGTCGATAAAGCCAGGCAGGATATAGACGTCTTCGTTTTTCGACGGGTCGGTGCTGCTGCCGTGGATGGCGGCGATACGGTCGCTGAAGGTGATCTCACCGCGGACCCAGCCCGCCGAGGTCAGGATATTGCCTTGGATTGCACTGCTCATCTGCGCGACTCCGCTACGAATTCATAATAATCACTGCGGCAATACGAGTGGGTCAGTTCCACCGCTGCGCCGTTGTCGAGATAACTGACGCGGGTGATGTGCAGCATCGCGGCACCCGCAGGTATGTTGGCCAGGCGCGCTTGTTCCGCGCTGGCGTTGACGGCGCGGATATGCTGCAGCGCGCGCATCGGAATGGTGCCGTTGGCTTCCAGGTAGCCGTACAGCGAATCGGTCACGCTGTGCGGGTTCGGCATGTACTGGGCCGGGATGGTGGTGGTCTCGATCGCCATCACCACGTCGTCGGCGGTGCGCAGGCGCTTCAGGCGCGCCACCGGCATGTTGGGCGACAGGCCGAGCGACAGCAGCTCGATCGGCGAGGCGATGCCGATGTCGCGCTGCAGCCAGCGCGAGCCTGCCGTGAAGCCGCGTTCGCGCAGCTCTTCGGAAAAGCTGGTCAGGCGGGATAAGGGCTGCTCCAGTTTCGGCGTGATGTAGGTGCCGGAGCCGCGCTTGCGGGTCAGCATGCCGCGCTCGCACAGCATGTCGATCGCCTTGCGGGCGGTGACGCGCGAGATGTTGAGCATGTCCGACAGCACGCGCTCGGACGGCAGGGCCTCGTTGGCGCGCCAGTCGCCGGCCGCGATCCCGTCGGACAGCTTGTTCGCCAGCTGCATGTAGAGGGGGGTGTCGCTCTCGGCATCGGGCTTGAAATCGCTCAACTGGGCTAGCACAGGGCTTACTCCTTCAGACGTTGTTGGATCAGCCGCAAGGCACCTGCAGCGGAATCGCCTTGCGGCGTGACGATCCGCTTCAACATCGATACCGGCAGGTAGGGGCGCAGTGGCGCCGCCAGTCCGCCGCACAGCGCGATCGGCAGCTTGCCGCCGGCGTCGAGCGCGTTGCCCATCAATTCCACCTGGCGACCCGCTTCGAGCAGGATGGCGCGCGCGGTGTCGTTCGATTCGCCGTGTTGCAGCACGATGCGCGCCAGTTGCGCGTACTGCGTTTGCGTGGCCTTGGCCAGCCAGTTCTGCAGCGCGTCGCGGCCGCCGCCGCAGGCTTGCGCCAGGTCGGCGCTGAAGGGGGAGGCCGGCAAGCGGCCGTCCAGCACCTGCTGCACGTGGTTGATGGCGCGCAGGCCGATCCAGGCGCCGCTGGCTTCGTCGCCGGCCGGGAAGCCCCAGCCGCCGACTTCGACGTGGACGCCGTCCGTGCGTTTGATCTCGCCGACGCTGCCGGTGCCCAGCGCGATGATGGAGCCCGGCTGGCCGCGGTGGGCGCCCAGCACGGTGGTGTGGCCGTCGGTTTCCAGCGCCACGCGGGCGTAGCCGGGATTGGCGGCGACGAATTCGGCCGCCCAGGCGCGGTTGTGCACGCCGGCCAGGCCGAGGCCGATGGCGACTTGTTCTTTGGCGGGGATGGGCAGTTCGGCGGCACGGAAAGCCATGGCGGCCGCGTCTTCGACGGCGGCCCAGGCGTTGGCGATGCCGTGCATCAGGCCGGACGGGCCGCTGACGCCTTCGGCCAGTTCAATGCCGTCGACGCGGGCCAGTCGCACCCTGGTGCCGGTGCCGCCGCCGTCTACGCCGATTAAAAATTCGATCATGATTATCCGAGAATGCTGTGCCGGGATCCCCCGTGTGAGGGCACTATATGTTTGGCAAACCAGCTTGTCAACAGGTATTTAACTGGTATTATAAAATATTGAAGTGGACTGGCGTTGTCGACTTGGAACGTATTTGTAAGTGATTGTTTTTGCTGGTTATTGCTGGATTTTCCGGCAAGTGGTCGGGTGTCGTATTTGCATGCCACTTTGGTCTGCTTTTGGTAGGGAGGCGGGCGAGGGAGTACACTACGGCTTTAGTGCACTTTGAAAGCAAGATGATGAACGATTACTGGGATGACTGGCAGAAGGAAGCGTTGGCTGCCGGCGTGAAGGCGCCGCTGGCCAAGCTGGGGATGGAAGTGATGAAGGCGAACCGCAAGAATCGCTGGCCCAAGCATTTCATAGGGCGGATGGAAGATGGTCCGATGATGCTGGCGATGTGCCTGGAAGAGCCGGATGAGACCGAGTTGCTGTTTGTCGAAAACCTCTATCCCTACGACGACAAGCTGATCGCCGCCACCAAGAAGCGCCTCTGTTTCGATTAAACGAATCCGGGGTCAGGTCCCCCATTAGTGCATCAGCCCGGCTAAATAGCCGAGCTGATGCACTAATGGGGGACC